>NZ_JAUBVD010000003.1:0-234335 GCF_036705675.1 Microcoleus sp. AT8-A3 | reverse complement strand
GCGCGAGATAAATTCGGGGGCTTGAGGATTTTAGATTTTAGATTTTGGATTGATTCCACGGATAAATCACGTGGCGGATACCACATGAAGAAATTCGCTTGTCAACGTATCTAGAAGGCGTATCGTGCTGCCGCGCAAGTTTAGCACCTTAACTCAATCAGAGTATTTATACACTTTACATTTTACCCCGAATCTGAATCCAAAGCACCGACGGAAAAGACTTCAGGATATGCGATCGACCCTGAGTTCCCCCAATTTGTTTTTTTTGTTGCCTTTTGACTCGCTCTTGTCTATAATCGTACTTCACCACCCTAATTACGGTATTCCGACCTAATAACCGTACATTCACTAGAGGAACAAATATAATGAGCCCGTGGCAACGCCTAACTCAACACCTTCACTGGCCAAAACAGCCATCAGCCAGCACAAATCAATCATTTACTGCCATGAAAAGATTTGTATCGCTATTTTTAGTGGGAATAACTTTAAGTCTCGCCGTTGCATCCTGCGGCCAGGGAACCACCAACAACCCCGCAGGCACTCCAGGCGGTGCTACCCCAGCAGCCAACAAAGGCAACGTAGAATTAACCCTAGTATCCTTCGCAGTCACCAAAGTCGCCCACGAAGCCATAATTCCCAAATTCGTAGAACAATGGAAAAAAGAAAAAGGCCAAACCGTCACCTTCAACCAAAGCTATGGCGGTTCCGGTTCCCAAACTCGCGCCGTAATTGACGGTTTAGAAGCAGACATCGTACACCTAGCCCTCGCCTTCGACACTCAAAGAATCGAAAAAGCCGGACTAATTGAGCCTGGATGGGAAAAAGAAGTCCCCAACGAAGGCATAGTCAGCAAATCCGTAGCAGCAATAGTCACCCGCGAAGGCAATCCCAAAGGCGTCAAAACCTGGGAAGATTTAGGCAAAGACGGAGTAAAAGTGATTACTGCCGATCCCAAAACATCAGGCGTTGCCCGCTGGAATTTCCTCGCACTTTGGGGTTCGGTTGTTAAAACCGGAGGAGACGAAACCAAAGCATTAGACTTGACTACTAAAGTCTACAAAAACGTCCCCATCCTGACTAAAGATGCCCGCGAAGCCACCGACGTATTTTTCAAACAAGGCCAAGGCGACGCCTTAATTAATTACGAAAACGAGGTTATTTTGGCTGGTGAGAAAGGCGAAAAACCGACTTACACTATTCCAGACGTGAATGTGTCGATCGACAATCCCATTGCCATTATCGATAAAAACGTTGATAAACACGGTAATCGCGAAGTCGCCGAAGCATTTGTCAAATTTCTGTACACCCCAGAAGCTCAGCGAGAATTTGCCAAAGCAGGCTTCCGCCCAGTAGATGCGACAGTAGCGGCGGAACCGGAATTTGCCCAAAAATATCCCCCCATCAAAACCCTATTTACAGCTCAAGACTTAGGAGGTTGGGGAGATATTCAGCAGAAATTCTTCGATGACGGAGCTATTTTTGACAAAATTCAAGGTTCAATTAGACAGTAGTGGCCGGGGCGGGTTTACGAAATGATTGGTTTTAGGCAATTATTATTGGTAAAACCCGTATCTGGTATGGTGCGTCGCTCCTAGATATTCGATCGCGCCTTGCCGATTGTAGGATGGAGCCGCACCCTACATCTATCTAATGAGCCAGGGTTTACCAGATGATTGGTTTTAGGCAATTATTTTTGGTAAAACCAGCCCCCGATCGCAATTATTCTTTCCAACTCAAAACTATTCACTTATGGCTGAATCATCTGCAATCAGTAACCCTCAATCTCCGATCGAAAATATCAAAAGGGCGATCGGCAAAATCACATTACCTTGGGGAATAACCCTAGGCTACCTCAGCTTAATGCTATTGCTCCCAGTTGCAGCATTGCTGCTGAAAGCCAGCACAGCAAACCCCGCCGAATTTTGGAAAATTGCCACCAGTCCGATCGCCCTTTCCGCCTACGATGTCACCTTCTTTACGGCATTAATTGCGGCATTAATTAACGGAGTCTTCGGCACATTAATTGCCTGGGTATTAGTCCGCTACGACTTTCCCTTAAAACGGATTATAGATGCAATCGTCGATTTACCCTTTGCGCTCCCTACCTCCGTCGCCGGTTTAACCCTCGCCACAGTTTACAGCGATAACGGCTGGATTGGTTGGTTTTTTGCACCTTTGGGAATCAAGATATCGTTTACTCGCTTAGGCGTAGGTATAGCAATGATATTTATTTCCTTGCCATTTATCGTTAGAACCGTACAGCCAGTTTTAAACGAGATGGAAAAAGAGATCGAAGAAGCAGCTTGGTGTTTAGGTGCTTCTCAATTTGAAACCTTCTGGCGAGTAGTTTTACCGCCGTTATTTCCGTCTATTTTAACCGGAGTAGCACTCGGCTTTTCGCGAGCGGTAGGCGAGTACGGCTCTACTGTAATTGTAGCTTCTAACATACCGTTCAAAGATTTAATCGCGCCCGTATTAATTTTTCAAAGATTGGAACAGTACGACTATGCAGGAGCAACAGTTATCGGCACTGTCATGTTAGGTATTTCCCTGGCAATGTTGTTCGCCATTAATCTCTTACAAGCATGGAGAAGACGCTATGACGACTAATATCAATTCACCCGCTGGTTACAAAAGTCCGCCCGCAGGTTCTAGTCGGAGCCAGGAAAAAGCTTGGGTAAAACCAACTTTAATCGGAATTGCGATCGGCTATCTCGCTCTTGTCTTATTTATCCCCACTCTCAACGTTTTTTATCAAGCTTTCAGAAAGGGATTTGAGCCATTTTTTTCTAACTTAACCTCACCAGATTTTCTGCACGCAGCGCAACTAACCCTGATAATTTCTCTGATAGTTGTGCCAATAAATACAGTATTCGGTTTGTGTGCAGCCTGGGTAATTGGCCGCAACAAATTTCGGGGGCGCACGCTATTAATCAGCCTTTTAGACGTGCCTTTTGCCATCTCTCCCGTAGTTGCAGGTTTAATGATTGTACTGCTTTACGGTCGGCTGGGATGGTTCGGGCCGTGGCTGGAGGCGGCAAATATCAGGGTTATTTTTGCCTTCCCTGGAATGGTGCTAGCGACTGCTTTTGTTACCTTGCCTTTTGTGGCCCGCGAAGTAATTCCTGTTTTGGAAGAAGTCGGAACAGATCAAGAAGAGGCGGCGAAAACTTTGGGAGCAAATGACTGGCAAATTTTCTGGAATGTCACGCTTCCCAGTATTCGCTGGGGATTGCTTTACGGAGTAATTTTGACCAATGCTAGAGCAATGGGAGAATTTGGAGCCGTCTCTGTGGTGTCGGGAAATATTGCTAAAAAAACACAAACTTTGCCTTTGTTTGTAGAGGATGCTTACAAGCAGTACGCGACGCAAGCCGCATTTTCGGCTGCGGTAGTTCTCGGTCTTTTAGCAGTTGTTACTCTCGTGCTTAAGGAGATTTTAGAACGAAAAACTAGGATTAAAGAAGTTGAAGAATAGTCATTAGTCATTAGTCATCAGTCATTAGTCATCAGTCATTAGTCATTAGTCATTAGTCATTAGGGTGCGCGCTGTGAACCTCATCCCTCAAACCACTCATTAGTAAGGTGCGGCGCTATCGACAATCTAGTGGGAAGCTCGAAAATCTCGCAGCAACGCACCCTACAAGATATTGGTACAAAATGTAAACTGAAACAAAAATTAGGAGTCCCAAATGTTAGCTCACAACACTAGCGAATCTCAATTTGAGCCGATCGACAATTTTCACAAAACCCAAGAATCAGATATTCCCAAATCTGAGATTGGCGACAGCAGACCAACTCAAACCCGCATTCGCATTCGTGTTCCTAAAGAATACCATCAGGAACCTGTAATCTCTAACCTGATTTCTGAATACGGTTTGACGGTAAATTTTAATGCCGCTTTGTTGGGTGTCAAAACTTTAGATGACGGTTGGTTTGATCTGGAACTTAACGGTACAAGTAAACAGATTGAAACGGCTCTGATTTATCTCAATGATTTGGATGTAGAAATCTGGAGCAATTCCAATAATCCCGATGAAGAAACTTGGTAATTAGTGAGTCTGGGACGCACCAACCTGGAAGATCAGCTAAGGATCGCTAATTAAATAATTTACACTCTTGAAAGTGGGATGGGCGTCCCGCCCGTCCAGAAAGGGCGGGCGGGACGCCCATCCCACAAGAACCATCACGCATTCTAAGTTATTTAATTATCATTCCTAATATTCTGGACTGACACGCATATTTTTTTCGACCCGATTTATTGAGCCTAATAGTCTCAAGTAATGTTAGTCATGAGTCAGCCTATCTCTTCCTGTAAAATAACCGTTATCAAGGTTCTAGTGAGGAATGCAAGCCTTCATAAAACTCAGAGGACTTGTTGCATTCCTCCCTACAAAGCAATTTAATGGCGGTTGTTCGTTAGCGAAGCTTGCAGAAGAGGATCGCACATACCCATCATTCAGCAGCTAACAACTACCAAATAACACCAGCTTACAGCTAATAATCGTGACTGATGACTCTTGATTAACAAATATCGATCGCCATCAGTTAACTATTCGATTGACAATTTTTATAAAATCTGGTTTTTTCTCCATCTCTGGCATATCAATAAACAGCGCGCAAGTCTTCTCCAACATTTGTGTAACAGCCGGAACAATATCCCCCTTTAAAACTTCTAAACAATCAAACTAACTCAGTTAGGGTAGGGGTGCATATAAAAACATTTTTGTCAATATTCAATTTAGGTGAAATTTAGGTTAGGTGGCAGTTAGGGGCGATCCTCTTCTGCAAGCTTCGCCAACGACTCTCATCCGCACTCAGCGGGAAAGCTCGATCGCTGCTGCGGTTGGTTTGTGATATGAATTTGATGTGTGCGTGTACCAGGAGAATTTGAACGTGGAACTCTATAAAGAACGGAAACACCAAATAGTTTTTGCTGATTCACAAGTTAAAGATTGCGAAAGTTTAACAGAAACGGTCAATTCCGATACAGAAATTGTTATTCTCAAAGCCGATCGCGACGGCATTGAGCAAATTGCCGAAACACTTAAACAGCGGAAAAACATTGCAGCCGTCCACATTTTGTCTCACGGCGCAGCAGCCAGCTTGCAACTGGGAGCAACAGAACTAAATCTGTGCAACATTGAAAGCTACCGCAATTATTTAGAAACATGGTTTGCTTTGCCAGCAGTCGAAGCAAACTCGAACTCTTCAATTACAGCTAAACCAGAAATTCTGCTTTACGGTTGCAACGTCGCCGCCACAGAAGCAGGTGTGGCGTTCGTCCAAAGGCTGAGCCAGCTCACGGGGGCAAATATTGCCGCTTCCGATAACTTGACTGGCAATGCTGCGTTGGGGGGAGACTGGGAACTCGAAGTAACTACGGGCAACATAGAAACACCTTTAGCATTTTCGGCTGAGGCGAGGGAAGCTTACAGTGGCGTACTGGCTGACTTGAACCAAAGGACTGGCGACTTTAACGGACTGGTAAATGCCATCAATGTTGCCAACATCAACACTGGCATTGACACGATCACTCTCACTGCCGATATTACCCTCGCAGGGCAATTGCCGAGAATTACCGACACCACCACTATTGTTGGCGGTGGTTTCAAGATCAGCGGCAATAACAACCGTGCCTTCGTAGTTGATAACACAACATTTAACATCTCAAACCTCACCATTGATTCCGCACAAGCAGTAGGCAACGCAGGAACCATCGGTGGTGGTGGCGCCGCAGGCTTAGGTGGCGCCCTTTTTATCAACAGCGGTACAGTCACAGTTGACAGAGTTACTTTTTCTAATAACTCTGCCGTTGGCGGTGCAGGTGCGGCGGGGAATGGTGGCAAGGGTGGTAGCGCGGATCTGGCTACTGTCTTTGGAGGCACAGCAGGGACAAATGGTAGAAATGGTAGAAATGGTCTACCAAGTAATGGCGCTGCCGGTGGGGTTGGCGAAGATGGCGAGGCTGGCGGTACTGGTAATGCTGGCGGTACTGGCGGTATTGGCGGCACTGGCGGTACTGGTGTTGGCGGCACAAACGGTGGTGCTGGTGGCATTGGTGGTGCTGGTGGTGCTGGTAGTGTTGTCGGTAGTGGCGGCGGTGGTGGTGGTGCCGGTGGCGGTGGCGGTCCTGCTGGTACTGGTATTCCAGGTAATGGTGGCAATGGCGGTGTTGGCGGTGCTGGCGCCTTTGGTGGCGGCGGTGGTGCTGGCGGTACTTCTGGTACAGGTGCGGTGCTTGGTGCTATCGGCGCTGGAGGCATTGGCGGCTTCGGCGGCGGTGGCGGTAGTGGCAATGGTGCAAGCGCAGGAGGCACTTTTGGCGGTGCTGGTGCTACTGCTGGCGGCGGCGGTGCAGGTTTAGGTGGCGCGATTTTTGTTGGCGGTGGCACTTTGACCATGACCAACAGCACCTTATATAGCAACACAGTTACGGGTGGCAATGCTGGTAATGTTGCCGCAGGTGCGGGTACAGCCGCAGGTGGTGCAATTTTCGTCAACTTAGGTGCTACAGCTACCCTCACTAACAACACGATCGCTTATAACTCTGCAACAGCCGCCACAGTTGGCACACCGGCTAGTCTGATTGCTAGTGCCGGAGGAATTTACAACAACGGCGGTACAGTTACAGTCAAAAACACGATCGTCGCTGGCAACGTTGCTACTACCGACACTGATGTTACAGGGACATTCACCGGGAACAACAACCTGATTGGGGTTCTCGGCAGTAGCACTGGTTTTACAGCGACTCAGCAACTAACCGGTGCTTTGACAAATGTATTAGCACCAGTCGGCTCTGCCGGATTGAATGGCGCAACGGCTCCGGCTCCTTTCACCCTTGCCCTAGTTGATAACAGCCCGGTCACAACTAGCACTAACCAAGCCATTGGCGGTGGCAACAGCGCCGACGCAACAGCGGCCGGTTTAACTACTGACCAACGCGGTACAGGTTTCCCTCGGAAAATCGACAATACTCTTGTCAGCAAACCTAGTGTTGACATCGGTGCTTACGAGTACGGCCCAGTGGTCGTGGGTCAGAAATTCAACGACCTGAACGGGGATAGCCTGCAAGGTGCTGCGGCAACTGAACCAGGTCTAGGCGGCTGGACTATTACCGCAGGTACGAAGACTAATGTAACATCTGCGGTTGCTGCCACTCTCGGCCAATACACTCTCACGGATACTAAGGCCAATACAGCGATCGCAGAAACGTTACAAACCGATTGGGTGCAGACTTTAGCACCAACGGTGACGACTGGTACTGCTGATGTTACGGGTGCTAACTTCGGCAATTTCCAACTGACATCGATCGCGGGCAAAACCTACACCGATCTCGTCGGCAACAAAGTCTTAGACCTTGGCACCGACACCACATTAAACGGCGTCACGGTAACTTTATACAAAGACACCAACAACAACAACACGCTAGAAGTCGGCACAGATACGGTTGTGGGCACTCCACAAACCACTGCGGGAGCCGGAGATTACACATTCGCGGATATAGGCCCCGGCAATTACCTGATACAAGCCACTGCCCCAGCCAACTCCACTATCTCTTTCCCCGCTGCCGCACTTCCCGTTACCGCCCAAAGCGGTACTCCCGTCACCGGTCAAAACTTCGGCATTTTCCAAAACATCACCGTTAGCGGCACCAAATTCACCGACCTCACAGGTAATAGCTTCTCTGCTGACGACACCCCCCTCAACGGCACTACCATTCGCTTGTTCAAAGATACTAACGATAACAGCACTTTAGATAGCGGTGATACGGAAATTGCCTCTCAAGTTACCGGTACAGCGCCAGCGGCGCCTGGGACGTATAGCTTTGCCAACGTCGGCTCCGGTCGGCACTTTGTGAGAGAAGACGTGCCGGATGGTTTCTCACAAACCGCAGGCCCGACTTTTTATCCAATTAACCCGGTCAGCGGCACAAACATTACGGCTCAAAACTTCGGCAATTTCCAACTAGGCAAAATCAGCGGGATCAAATTTAATGACCTCAACAAAAATGGCATCCAAGATGGGCCAGAAGAACCACCGCTAGGAGGCTGGACAATTTACTTGGATGCCAACGACAGCGGCAGCCAAGATGCAATACCAGGCGAAACAGGCACCAACGCCACCGTCACCGATGTCGCCGGTAAGTATCAGTTCACCAACCTGCCAGCCGGCACTTATACAGTGCGGGAAGTGCCACAAACCGGCTGGACGCAAACTGTACCCCCCGTCAACCCAGCTAGGCCTACTGTTCCCGGCGCGTTTACGATCGCCGTCACCAGCGGCACAGACTCCCAAAACAACAACTTCGGCAACTTCAAGCCCAACTCGATTAGCGGTCTGAAGTTCAATGACCTCAACACAAATGGCATCCAAGATGCGCCAGCAGAAACAGGACTACCCAACTGGCAATTCTTCCTCGATACCAACGATAACGGTACTCTCGACACTGGGGAACCGAACACCCTCACCGATGCCACCGGCAACTACAAATTCCTCGATTTGTCAGCCGGAACCTATAAGGTGCGGGAAGTCTTGCAGCCTACTTGGACGCAAACTACCTCCGACCCGGCGGACATCACTGTCACCAGCGGTCAAGATATCGCTAATATCAACTTCGGCAACTTCCAGTCGAGCACTATCAGCGGTCAAAAATTCAATGACCTCAACAACAACGGCGTTAAGGATGCCGGAGAATTGGGGCTAGCTAACTGGCAAATATTCCTCGACAGTATCACTCCCGATGGCATCTTTCAGCAGGGCGAACCGACTACCATCACTGATGCAGCGGGCAACTACACTCTCCGAGATATACCCGCAGGTACTTACCAGGTAAGGGAAGTTCAGCAAACCGGCTGGACGCAGACGACCCCCAACCCCGCCCCCGTTACGGTTAATCCCTCGGATAACATCACAGGCATTGACTTCGGCAACTTCCTGCCCCAACCGGGGGCGATCCGAGGTCTGAAGTTCCAAGACACCAACAACAATGGCACTCAGGATGCTGGAGAACCGGGTTTACCCAATTTCCAAATTCAGTTAACCAATGTCGTAGCTGGAACTGCTCCTGCTCCTGTTACTACTACCACAGACAACAGTGGCAACTACCTGTTCGCGAACCTAACGCCGGGAACCTACCGCGTCAGGGAAGTCAACCAAACTGGGTTTACCCAAAGCACACCCGACCCTGCCGACATCGCCCTAACTTCAGGCGCTATTGTTACGGGCATCAACTTCGGGAACTTCCCAGCGCCGCCGCCGCCGACGCCGACTCCGACGCCGACTCCGACTCCGACGCCGACTCCGCCGCCAGTGCCACTGCCACCTGTACCGACGCCGACGCCTGCACCTGCGCCGACGCCTGCACCTGCGCCGACGCCTGCACCTGCACCTGCGCCGACGCCTGCACCTGCACCTGCGCCGACGCCTGCACCTGCACCTGTAACGACGCCGACGCCTGCACCTGTACCGACGCCGACACCGACACCGGAACCTGTACCGACAGATTTGGTTTGCCCTGAGAACTTCCCCAGGATAGCTACTCCCACTGAACCAGGTACTCCGACCGCGGGTAATGTGATCAATGGCCCTAACGGGGACGATACGATCGTGGGTAGTGCTGGCAGTGACTCTATCTTCGGGTTGAGCGGCAACGATTTGATCTTTGGTCGAGGGGGCGGTGACTATATCAATGGCAATACGGCCAACGATACTGTCTATGGAGGCATCGATAGCGATACTCTCTTTGGTGGCAAAGGGTTTGACCTGATTTTTGGCGATCGCGGTAACGATACGATTTATGGCAATCGTGGCAACGACTCTATTTCTGGCGACGAAGGCAATGACTTATTGTACGGGGGCAAAGCCGATGACGTAATTTTGGGAGGCGCTGGCGACGATGTGCTCTTTGGCGATCAAGGCAATGACACTCTCTGCGGCGACGACGGTAACAATACCTTAATTGGCGGCAGCGGTGATGATTTGCTCTTTGGTGGCACCGGCGATAACTTGCTCTTTGGTGGCATTGGCAGCGATACCCTCGTCGGTGGCAGTGGCAGCGATGGTTTTGTCTTATCAGCGGGGGGAGGAATTGACACGATTTTCAACTTCACTGCAGGAGTTGATTCGATCGAGTTGGTGGGAGGCTTGGACTTCAATCAACTGTCGTTAACCGAAACTAATGGCTCGACGGCGATCGGAATTGCCAACAGCGACCAGATTTTGGCTATACTGACGGGCGTACAGCCGAGCCAGTTATCGGCTCAGAGTTTTAACTTGCTGGTTTAGTCTGCCGATCAAAGTTTCGAGTGTCAGCCAAAGAAGGGGAACGAATTCCGTTCCCCTTCTTTGGTCAAATTTGTTCGAGATACTTCAGCAAGTCGGCCATTTCTTGCGGACTCGGTTGAAACTGCGGCATTGGTGGGGTTTGCCCGCTGGTGACTTGCCGGATCAGATCCAATTCGGATTTGCGCTCGGAAACTCCGTGCAAGTTGGGCCCGACTTGACTGTCTGAAACGGAGATGTGACAACCCGCACAGTTCATTTGAAAGATGGCGGAACCCTGAAACGGGTTGCCCGTGAGGGATAGGACGCTTTTGACGTAAGGATCGGCGACTTGAAATTGACGTATTGTGATAATTGCCAAGATGATGGCAAGCAACACCGCTAGCGCAAATATGGCAAGTCGCTCGATCGGGTTTTTAATTTCATTCCTGGCAAGTTGGTTATTCAAAGGAGTTCAATTAAAAATAGTATCTACAAGAAAATTTATTTCTCATAACATAGCTTAATCGTTCGCAGCGGGGAGAGCAAGGTCTGAGACCCACGGAAGGCTGCTTTTGGGAAAATTCATCTGTGTAAGTGCTGGTAATATTAAAAATAGGTTGTTAAATCTTAACGTTGAGGAGCTCTCATGGTAGAACCGCTACTTTCAGGTATTGTTCTGGGTCTAATCTTTGTTACTCTGGCGGGGCTGTTTTTTGCTGCTTATCAGCAGTACAAGCGCGGCGATCAGTTGGGTATCAATAAGTAAAAGGCTTGTAGGGGCGGTGCCTTGAGTGCCCGCCCTGCCTTGAGTGCCCCCCGACTCATCCGTGTATCCGTGTCCAAATCCGTGTTGGGCTATTCGCCTTTGTTTGTTAAAGATATCGATCGAGAATAGCAGCAGTTTCCAAGCCTGTTTTTTCCCAGCTAAATTGTTTTGCCCTAGCCAAACCGAGCTCCCGCAAGTGCGATCGAACTTTGGCATCGACTGCAAGCTCTTGCATAGCAGAGGCAATTTCCTCGACGCTGTAGGGGTTGACTAATAACGCGCCGTCCCCCGCCACTTCGGGCATTGAAGACAGGTTAGAGGTGATGACAGGAGTGCCGCACCCCATTGCTTCGAGCACGGGGAGCCCGAATCCTTCCCAAAGACTGGGGAAAACCAGGGCGATCGCTTGGTTGATGACTTTGGGTAAGTCTGCCGCGGGGAGGTAATCTAGGAATTTTACTCGATCGGCCAATCCCAATTCTTGAACCTGCGCCTTCAGTAGCGGGGTATAGCGTTTGTCTTCCGAACCTGCTATCCACAATTCGTACTCGGAATTATCATGCAAAGCAGCAAAGGCTGCTACAACTCGCTGCACGTTTTTATACGGATTGTGGCGGCCGATATAAAGAAAATAATTGCTTGTTGGCAAGTCTAAAAAACGGAAAAAACTGGTATCGTATCCGGGGAAAATTGGCGTAATTAAATTAGTAGGAATATTGCAAAAATTAGCGATATCTTTGGCAGTTGATTCAGAGTCACAAATGACGTGTTGAGCCTGCCGCAGCACTTGGGGAATGTAGTAGCGGTGGTAAGGTGTCAGAGGATCGAAGCGGCGGGGAAATCGCAGCGCTATCAAGTCATGTACTGTAATTATATAGCGGCAACCTGCAAATAGAGGAGCTTCGGGAATTGGGGAAAATAACAGGTTAGATTTTAGCTGTTTGTAAATTTTGGGGAGTTGGGTTTGTGTCCACAGCAATCGGTTGATGTGTCCTTTGGTTCCTTGTTCGGGTGTTAGGTTGGCGGGGATTTGGTAGCAGTTGTTATTGGGAATTTTTTCGGCTGTTAGTAATGTTGGGTTGAGGGGTTTTAGGTGGGGAAATAGGTTTTTGGCGTAGATGGCTAAGCCGGTTGGTTTGGAAATTAGGAAGGAGAGGTTGATGAGCAGGTTGGATTGGGGATTGGGCATGGGATAATATGTAGAGTGCGGTTTTTGGGTGGGATTTTTTTTATTTAACCGCAGAGGGCGCAGAGGACGCAGAGAGGAGAAAGGAAGAGAGGGAAGATTTAAAGATATTGTTGTAAGATGTTGGCGGTTGCTTTTCCGGTTTTGTGCCAACTAAACTGAGATGTTCTGGCTAAACTAGCAGTTTTTAAGTTCGATCGCACTTTTGAATCTGTGGCTACTGTTTGCATGGCTTCGGCTATTTCTGGGATGCTGTAAGGATTGACTAATAATCCGGCATCTCCGGCTACTTCTGGCATTGATGACAGGTTGGATGTGATGACTGGTGTGCCGCAAGCCATTGCTTCTAAAATTGGTAAGCCGAATCCTTCCCAAAGTGTAGGGAAAACTAGGGCGATCGCCTGATTCATCAGTACGGGCAATTGAGAATAGGAAACGTAACCGAGAAATTTTACCAAAGATTGTAAACCTAATTCTTCAACTTGTGCTGTCAACTGCGGCGTGTAGGCATTGGGAGGCCCTGCTAGCCACAATTCGTAGTTTGCGCGATCGGGTAAACTCGCAAATGCAGCAATTAATCTCTCCAAGTTTTTGTAAGGATCGTGTCTGCCGGTATAAAGAAAATAATTTTTGGCGGGCAAGTCGAGATATCTAAAATTAATATTATCGCAAGCTAGGGGAATGGCGGTCATTTTCTTAGAGGGAATCTGAAAAAAGTTAGCAACATCTGCCGCCGTTGCTTGAGAATCGCAAATAATGTGTTCTGCTTGTCGCAAAACCTGCGGTATGTAGTAGCGGAAATAAGCTGTTAATCGAGAAAACCGTTGGGGAAATCGCAAAGGAATTAAATCGTGAACTGTGACGATGTAGCGGCAGCCGGAATACAAAGGTGCTTCGGGAATAGGCGAAAATATCAGGCTTGACTGCAATTTTTTGTAAATTTTAGGTAAGTTGAATTGAGTCCACAGCAGCCTGTTAATTTGTCCTTTTGACCCTCGATCCGGTGTCAGAGTTTCTGGGATTTGATAGCAAGTATAATTGTTAATTTGCTGGGAAGTCAGTAATGTTGGTTCTAGCGGTTCCAGTTGCGGGAAAAGATTAGCGGCGTAAGTCCCGATTCCAGTTGGTTCGGGTGTTAAGAAGGACAAATTGATTAACAGTGAATTAGACATGATTTTAGGGAAAGATATCCGGCGACTGGAAGTCGCGACTACACATACAAAGTCCGCCTACGCGGACTAAAGAAAACGCTAATAAAATCGACTTTGATATTAGTCCTATGCAAGAGGACTTTAGCTTTGAGCCCGGGGTTTTAACCCCTGGTGGACTATTTAATTAGCCTTTAAGTTCGATCGAGCATTTGAGCTATATCGGCAGGATTTGGCAGCCGAATTGTAGCATACTCTTGGTGAATAATATCAAAAAAACTATTGACTTTTTTCTCAAAATGTGCAAGTCTAAAGTTCTGACTGCGTTGCTGTGCACCAGCTTGAAGTTCTGCTAGCAAATCGGGATTAACAATTAGTTGATGTGAATGCTGGCACAGTTCCTCAACGGTATTGAACAAAAAGCCCGATCGCCCATGTTCCACAATTTCCGGTTGGCCGCCACCGTTGAAAACAATCGGAGCACAATAGTTGTGCATTGCTTCCACAGTCGCCATCCCGAAATGCTCAAATCTTTGAGGATTGACTTCACCCAAACCGCAGCCGTGCCAAAATATACTTGCTCTAGCATAAAGTGATTTTACCTCATCAAAGTCAGCATTGACTTTTAGCTCGATCGCCCTTGAATCTTGCTTCAATAAGTTCTGAACAGTCTTTAAATAAGGATTTTTCGGAATGCTGCTGCCAACCAAAATTAGTCGCCATCCTTG
Organism: Microcoleus sp. AT8-A3; assembly: GCF_036705675.1. Lineage (NCBI taxonomy): Bacteria > Bacillati > Cyanobacteriota > Cyanophyceae > Oscillatoriales > Microcoleaceae > Microcoleus > Microcoleus sp. AT8-A3. The sequence goes on along the minus strand of NZ_JAUBVD010000003.1, from coordinate 220,241 downwards.
AAAATCTTCGGGATAATCCGCTAGCAAACTGCGGAAAGCTTTAATTAGTTCAATTTGCTTTTTTGTTCCCCCAGCTTCAAACTGTCCCACAGCCAAAATTATTTTTTCTTTCGGCACTTTAACTGTTGCCATTTCCACGGGCGGATAAAGCAGAAAAGTTGGCTGTAGGTTCCAGCGTTTTTCCAACCACTTGACGGTAAATTGACTGTTGACAATAATGAAAGTGTAATCATCGACAGCAAAGTGACGGTTGCGGAAGGTATTGGGAAAGTGACAGAAAAATACTGAAATTGGCGACAGTGGTTTAACTTTTTCCAGTTGGTTCGCGTTGATGAAAATATCGTAGTTTTTGCTTTCTCTGGCAATTTCATCAAAGGGATTTTCCATATCTTCCACGATGATGCTGGAATCGATGCACTGCATTCCGCGTTTATCGTAAAACGCCAAGGGCATAATTTTAATTTTGCATCCTGAAAGGTTGAGTCCGTACCACGATTCTAAGTCGGAAACAGCAACTGGTTTGTTGGCGATAAAAGTAATGTCAAATTCATTTTGCAGCAGCGAGGCGAGGGTAGCAACGTATTTTTGACCGCCACCAATAAAATGCAGTCCGTGATCGTAAATGGCGATCGACATTTTGCGATCGCCCCGAACCACCTGTAAGCGAGACAAAATGCGATCGATCTTCATCCGACTGTAAATCACCGCCAACTTTTCCGACAACTGTGGCAATACAGTTTCGATGATTTCTGGTTTCTGATAATCTAGCAGTTTTTTAATCGCTACAAATATACTCTCGAACAGCAAATCGTACTGCTTGTTAGTAAAAAAATCCGAAGTATGAATTCCTTTGACTAATTGCAACGGTTCATGTTTTGCCAAATACAAAAACCGATTGCGGTTGCAGAAATACTCGGTAAGTTTGCTACCTTTACTCGAACCCCGATACTCGTGATGGGCGATGGCGGCGGGAGTATAAAGCATTTTCCAACCGCGTTTGTGGCAGCGTTTTGCAAACTCTACATCCTCAAAATACATCACAAAATCTTCATCTATAGGCCCCACATCTTCCAGACATTTCCTGCGGAAAAGCACCGCCGCCCAACAAAGCCCTTCGACTTCCCGTTCTGTATCGTACTGTCCCGCATCTTTTTCGCCAAAGCCGACATCTTGCCAATAAAAGTTAGGTAATTGCTGAATACCAGCGCTGTTAATTCGCCCGTCTTTAAACAACAATTTGCCGCTAGTCGCACCTACTTCTTTATTAGTTTCTAGCCGTTTTACAAGAATCTCTAACCAGCGACTGTCAAGGGTAGCATCGTTATTTAGAAACCCGATATATTGCCCTTTTGCTTCGCTGATGCCGAGGTTGAGGGCTTTCGCAAAGTTGTTGGCAGTATTGACAAAAATCCGAACTTTGGGAAATAGTTCGCGCAGGAAATTAACGGAATCGTCTTGAGAACAATTATCAATTACAATTAAATCGAGTTGCGATTCGGGATACGCAAGTTTTTGTAGAGATTTTAAGCAATCTTTCGTGTGGCGCAGACCGTTATAGTTGACTATAATTAACGAGCATATGGGCAGTGCAGTCATTCGATTTTAGATTTTAGATTTTAGATTTTAGATTGAGGAATTTAAGGATTGAAGAATTTTCGATTTGGGATTAAATCATTGAAAATTTGAATCATTGAAAATTTGAAGAATTGAGGAATTTTCGATTGGGGATTTAGGATTTTAGATTGAGGAATTGAATAATTTTCGATTTTTGATTGAAGCATTGAAGCATTGCTCTCGCGAATAAATCTGGGGCCTTGTGACCAAATTATTTTGGGTCATCTTTGATGCTTTATTTTTGTCGATCGAGCAATTGAGCGGTAATCTTCTCTAAAATAGCAGTATGTTGCTGCTGCACTGCTTTAATTTGCTCTATTTCAGACTGAAAAGTTGCGATCGCTCTTTGTTGAGTCTCAAGCTGTGCTGTAACTTCGGGATATTCGCTGCTGAATTCCGATTCAATTTTTTCAAAGATAGTTTGTTGATTTTCTTGCAATTTTTGCAATTGTGTGCTTAATGTATGCACGACCCGCGTATTAGCAAAATTGTAAATTACTTGTCGTTCGAGTACCGGTCTGAGCAATTTTCGGACTATTTTCCTAACGACGATGACTGCGGAACCGAGTCGCCTTTGGTAAGAGGTAATGGGGATATTATAAATGTCGAAACCTGCTTTTAAAAGGGCGATATCTTCGTCATCTTCATTTTGGGCGATCGCACTATTTTCTGTTCCCAACAGCGACAGCTCAGCAATACCAATTCGCGGCTCCAAAGTTTGCCGCAATTTATGTATTATCTGTTGAGTTGGTATTTCTTCGTACTGCAAACTTTCCTCTCCTTTAGATAACTTACTATGACTTATTATGGAACAGGAATCTTTGCTGTTTCCATCATTGTAATTAATTGTGGAACAGGCCGGAAAGCCTGTTCAAGGGCGGGCAGGATGCCCAACCCCTACTCCCCACAAGAAAATTTATCTCTTGCTAAATCAGGATTATTGCTTCCGATATTGGCAATATCTCAATTTAAGCTATAGCAATCCTAAATCATTTGTGAATTTCTTACTCCCTCCCCGAACCCGCGGGGAGGGTTGGGGGGGGGTAAAAAGTTGACGACTCCTGCAAGGATTGCTATAACTCAATTTGACTGTCATCACCAATCATAAACCGCAGAGCTTTTGGACGAGCCGGTGCATTGGTGAGTTGAGCTCGCTGCCCGATCACGCTGTCAACAATTCGCTGGTGAATGCCAACTATTTTCGCCCCTTGCAATATTACACTGTGTTCGATATCAGCATCAATCATCGTCACGCGATCGGCAATACTGCTGTAAGGCCCGATAAAGCAATTTTCAATGCGGCAATTTTCCCCAATAACCACCGGCCCGCGAACTGTAGAATTAATAATTTCCGTTCCTTCTCCTATTTGCACTCGCCCGATAATTTGACTTTTCGCGTCTACTTTTAATTCAGTTGAAGCTACGATACAGCTATCTAAAATGATTTGGTTTGCACTTAGCAAATCGTCTTTTTTCCCCGTATCCAGCCACCAACCCTCTAAATTGCAGGCTTCTACCTGTTTTTCCTTATTGATGAGTTGTTGAATGGCATCGGTGATTTCCAGTTCGCCGCGGGGCGAAGGTTGAATTTGATCGATCGCCTCGTGGATAGTAGGAGCAAAAAAGTAAATCCCCACCAGTGCTAAATTGGACGGCGGAACCTTGGGCTTTTCTACTAACTGCAAAACTCGGCCTTTCTCATCAACTTTTGCCACACCGAAAGCAGAGGGATTGGAAACGGGACGCAGCATAATCAGAGCGTCTAGTTTCTGCGTGTTAAAAATCTCTAAAAACGGATCTAACTGATTCTGAATTAAGTTATCTCCCAAATACATAATAAATGGAGAATCGCCCAAAAACGGTCTGGCAACTTTTACCGCGTGAGCGAGCCCTGCCGGCTCTGCTTGCAAGATATAAGTAATTTTCGCACCGAAGCGAGATCCATCTCCTGTTTTCGTCTTCACCTCTTCCCCGGTTTCGGGACTAATAATAATCCCAATATCCGTAATCCCAGCCGCCACAATTCCTTCAATTCCGTACCACAGTATCGGCTTATTTGCTACAGGAACCAACTGCTTAGCACCCGTATAGGTGAGGGGACGCAAGCGTGTTCCTTTACCGCCAGAGAGGATGAGTGCTTTCATTGGGTGAACTCTGAGTTATGCTTTAGGGTTTGCGGTGCTGGCAACTATTGCCTGCACTTGTTGCTCTTGTTGATTTTAAACTACCGCTACCCCGCTGGCAATAGTTGCAGTGTCTCCTGACACCAATGATTTATTTTGCTCATACTTTTATAGTGCTGGACACACAGAGTTTCAATCGATTTTAGATTTTAGATTTTAGATTTTAGATTTTAGATTTTAGAATTGACTTGCGCGAGATAAATACGTTCGGCAAGTTTCATCGGATACAGGTTTTTTATTTCTGGACGGATGAATCACGTGGCGGGTATCCTCGATGCTTTCGGTCAGAAACCAGGTTTATTGCCACAGGAAGCAGTTAAAAGCTGAGTTTTTTGTCAAAAAAACCCTTTCTTAAGGTTGCAAGTGCGCCCGTCCCGATTTAATTGTCTACCCTTTTAATAGCGGCCATATCGGGCAATCAATTGACTACCACTATTGTTTTGATTTGTCAACCAAGCCCACATCTGATCGCCCAGACAAAAATGCCACCATTCGTTTGGATGCTGCTGAAAACCCGCAGCTATCATCGCATCTTTTAATATTTTCCTGCGACGGTGATATTCTTGTTTTTTCGGATCCTTACTATTACAGAAGTAATCTGGATAAGAACGTTCTGATATTTCATCAATCGGAGAACCCATATCAATTTGCAGATTGTTTTCATCCACTAAAGTTATATCTAAAGCTGCACCTGTACTGTGAGGGGGCGGCGTTGCGCGATCGAGGCTCGGTACTGCCCAAAATTGATATACGTGTTCTATAATCACTTGGCGTTTGTCTTCGGAAACCGGAAATTCGCAGCCTTGAGCTAGGGCAATTTGATTAAAAGTATAATCTACCATAAATTGCTGAACTTCCACCGGCCGATAAGCGTCAAATATCAGAATTTTCCAATTTTGATGATTTTGCTGTAGCTGGGTTTGAGCGGCGATTAAACTATCTACAACTCCTTGCCGCAAGTAGAAAGGGGAATCTGCTTTGCTGTTGTGATAGGGTGCACCCAACTTTTGATAAGGGTGCGGTATTTCAAAGGCAAAATGTTCTGCTGGAATAGGGACTAAAGGTTCGCCACATTCGTCGATCGCTATTTGCTGGTATGGTTTCATATCAAGGTGTTACCCTACTTTATGATTACTGATGAACTACAATACTCAGTATATGCTTTTCACTTGAGTCAGCCGCGCGGCAAATAGCAAAGCAGCTAGAATATCCTCATGTTCTAAATCGTCATAGTCATCTACAATTTCTTTAGCATTCATACGAGAACTGAGTAATTCAAGAATTAACTCTACTGGATATCGGAGACCGCGAATACAGGGTTTTCCGTGACAGATATTTGGATCGAGTGTGATGCGCTGCAAAAGTTCGTTTTCCATATTTTAGGAGCACATATTAAATATATCCTAACCTAAAGAGCGTAGCTTTCGATCGGTTTGTAGTAAGGACTTTAGTGCTTTCAATCTTCACCTAAAGTCCTAAAGTCCTTACAGCCAAAAAATCCTAACTTTGGCGGTAAGCAACTACCGCATAAAATGGATCGCCGCTTGGTATTCGCAGCATTTGCATAAAACTCGGCAAGTTAGGCTTGCGAGCAATTACTTCCGGCTTGCTAAATCCGGGTATATTCGCTCCTTTGACAGAATCAAAGTAACTCTTGACTAATTCTACCCGATCGCCCTCGGAACCTTCCCGCCAAGCCGCGATCGCCTTTTGATAAAACATCCGGTTGGAAAAGCTCATAATTGCTACGCCACCAGGCTTCAAAATGCGGTGAATCTCGGCAAAAATCGCATCCGGGTGCTGCAAATACTGTACCGAAACACAGTTGACAACGGCGTCAAACTCTGCATCCGGCAGTGGCAATTTGGGATTTGCGTTCAAATTCTGCACGAAATAATGATTCAGTCTGCGATTTTTTGCCAACTCTTCTTCATTCATGCCGTGCCCTTCAACATGGGCAAATTGCATCTCGTCGGGCAAGTGAGAAACCCAACTGCTCATCATATCAAAGACCCGAGTATTCGGTTTCAGCCGTTCCCGATACAAATCGGTTAGTTGCTGAATGAATCCATCGTCTACGTGCGTTACAAACCGAGGATAGGAGTAGAACAAATTGTCGTCGGTGTCATCTAACTTGGTGCGCTGGTCGGCTGGAAGCAACATAAATTCAGATCGCGAACTAGATTTACTCTTTCTAGTTTAAGAACAATTAAGAATTGTTAACATATCCGGCAGAGGGTGGATTCCCGCTTTTAGCGTAGCATTCGATCGCCAAAAAACTGACTTGCACCCTTTGGGGCTTGTGGCAAGAAGACGGTTTGCCGACTTCCAGCATTGGCGACAAACTGCAAGAGGTAGGCCAGACGCTGACAGGCGCGATCGATCGCATGGAAGAAACAGGCCTAGTCCGCCGGGAGAGATCCACGCGCGGCTGACAGATGCAGGTAGGGAACTGCAAAACGTCCTACCGCCGCTAGTAGCTGAAATCCGAGACAAGTCAATGACTGGAATTTCACAGCCCGATCAAGAACGCTTCTGAGAATCGATCGGGCGATCGTCAATCTTTCCTAAACCGACAAATCGCTCTTTTGGATGAAACGCAGGAGCCTCTACCTCTACTAAATTATAAATAACCGCAAAATACTACGCACTCTTAAAAACAGCAGTCTTAATAAATACTTGGACACGGATACACGGATGAATTTATAAGTCGGGGATTTGAGTTGTTTAGGGTTAAGGCCGACTAGCAGCAGAAATCCCGGACTTCTGGGAGTTGGAGAAGTTTGAGAAGTCGGGAATTTGATTATTTTCGGTTAAAGGCGATCGCCCTTGCAATATCATCTTAAAAAGTTAGGTATCTGGTATAGCGATCCTCGCATCATTTCCATAATTCTTGTAGGGGTAGCACTACCCCTACAAATCCTCATGAATGATGCGAGGATTGCTATAGTGAAAACCCAACCGAAATCTCGTTCACCAGCTAGAAAACGTATTGTTGCTTTGTGATGAGTGGCGATCGATTCAAATCGGAAAAATCTAATTGCCAAGAAAACCCTTCTATGGTATACTAGAAGATTGTGAATATTAATCAAAAGTAAAGTAACAAGCCGGGAGAAATCAAAATGACACAGCAAACCCTGCACGGAACCAGCCGCAAAAGAAAAAGAACATCCGGTTTTCGCGCCAGAATGCGTACCGTAACCGGTCGATTGGTAATCAAAGCTCGCCGCAGCAAAGGTCGCCACCGCCTCGCAGTCTAGCACTGCATCAAGGTTGAGAGGCCTCAACGATCGCCCTACGCCATGTTGCCCGATACAAACCGACTTAAGCACCGAAAAGACTTCAGCGCCGTATACCGCAAGGGAATGCGCCGTAACTCGGCCCATTTCAGCTTAAAAGCTCTGCGTAAACCAAAAAGCGCCGACTTTGCGAAACCGACAGCCGAAAAATCCTTGCAGCCAACTCGCACAGGCATTTCCATCAGCCTGAAAGTCAGCAAACGCGCTGTAGTCCGCAATCGGATTAAGCGTCAGATTCGGGCAGCTTTGCGACAGCTATTGCCCCGATTAAAATTCGGGTGGGATTTAGTAATTGTCGTGCGTCCGATCGCACAAGAGTGCAATTATGCAGAAATTCTGCAAGAATTAGAGCAGTTGTTGGTAGAAGCCGAGGTACTAGATGGGAATTCGAGAGGAAGTATATTATGAAGGCGGCCCCGCGCCCGGAGACTTGATCCTCAATTTACTCCTGGGGCTGACTGTGGTGGGAATCCCCCTAGCAGTAGGAGCAATTGTCCGGGCTCTGTGGCTGCGGTATCGGATCACGAGCCGCCGAGTGTCCGTAACTAGCGGTTGGATGGGGGGCGAACAGACAGACGTTATCTACTCAGATATAGTCAAAATCGTCACAGTACCTCGCGGTTTCGGGACTTACGGAGACATGGTGCTCACCATGAAAAATGGCAGCCGCTTGGAACTCAGAGCTATGCCGAAATTTCGAGCAATGTATGACTACATTAACGAAAAACTGCCCGCAGCCGCTCAAAAAGCAAACGCGGCCCAAGCTAAATAACCGAACCGCTTTCACCCAGATTAGAGGCCCAATTCAGTGCGAGTATTGGCAAACTCATTAAAACAAACCCGCAGACCGGGCGGTCGATCGACGGGCAATGTCCTAAGATAGAGACAAAACCCTAAAAATTGAGGCGGCTCGCCTTCAGCGGGTAAAAATAGTTCTCAACAGCAAACATAGAGCACCTAAATTAACTCAAAGCGAATGGATTTCGGTATCTCGTTTCTCTCCAACAACCTCATGCTTCCGATCCTAGATTTTTTCTACGGGATCGTGCCAAGCTACGGTTTAGCGATCGTAGCTCTGACGCTCGTGATTCGCTTTGCTCTTTATCCTCTCAACGCAGGCTCTCTTCGCAATATGCGGCGCATGAAAGTAGCGCAGCCATTGATGAAAGAGCGAGTAGATCAAATTCAAAAACTCTATAAAGACAATCCTGCCAAACAGCAGGAGGAAATGAGCAAAGTATACAAAGAATTTGGTAATCCTCTAGCAGGATGCTTCCCCTTAGTGCTGCAAATGCCAGTGCTGTTTGCACTGTTTGCAACGCTCAGGGGTTCGCCGTTTTCTGACATAAATTACAGCGTTAACGTTCAAGTTTTGCCCAAAGAACAAATCGAAAATGTTCAACCGCAAGCTTTTGCTACACCGCCCCAAAATATTTACGTCACAGGTACTTTTCATGCTCCAGTTGTGGGGGTAATTCCAGGGGGCGACAAAATCGCAGTCGGCGACACAACAAAGATAAATTTTCAAACCCCAGAGGGCAAACCTCTAAAAGTTTTAGCTGCAGAAAATAAGAGCGAAATCGACTTTGAACCCGGCTGGAAAGTCATCAAAGGCGAAGAAACTGTCAAGGTAGATGAACAGGGCAACATCACAGCCTTAGCGCCCGGTGAAGCCACAGTTCAAGGCACAATCCCCGGATTGGCTAGTAACAAAGGATTCCTGTTTATTGAAGCTCTAGGCCGCGTTGGCGCGATCGACTCAGACGGTACACTCCACTGGGATATTTTGGTGATGATCCTGGGCTTCGGCATCAGTTTGTACATCAACCAAACCCTTTCAGGACAAGCACAAGGGCCAAACGACAACCCCCAACAGGCTACAGTTAACAAACTGACGCCAGTCATATTTTCAGGGATGTTTTTGTTCTTCCCGCTGCCCGCAGGCGTGTTGATGTATATGCTGATTGCTAACATCTTCCAAACAGTTCAATCGTTTATTTTGTCGCGAGAACCGCTGCCCGAAAACCTCCAAAAAATAGTGGACGAAGCAGAGGCGAAAACCCAAAAAGAACAAGGATTAGATGCACTTCCCTTTGAGCCCAAGCGTTCTAAGAAAAAGGCTTGATTTTAACAACAATGAAAGACTCTCAAATGCAGCGCGGACAGGCATGGTTAGAAGAATTGCTACAACTGTCCGCAATTCCTTCAAAAGTGGTATGCGAACAACAAAAAGATTGCTATTGGATGACAATAGATGAAAGCAATCTGACTCCCGAACAAGTTGCAATCTTAGTCGGGCCAAACGGTAATGTAATAGATGCCATTCAGTACCTCTGTAACACGGTTCAGAATATAGGTCAGGAAGTAGAGGAGTCAATTCCTTATACAGTTGAACTAAATGGCTATCGCATCCGCCGCCAAGAGGAATTGCGATCGATGGCAGAGTACGCAGCAGATCAAGCCCGATCGACGGGAGTTGAAGTTGAAATAAAATCGCTGTCTTCGGCAGAACGCCGTCAAGTCCACAGCTTTTTGAGCGAATGTGAGGATATAGAAACTTACAGTCAAGGACAAGAACCCGATCGGCGTTTGGTAGTGCGGCTGCGCTGACGCTAAAGAAGGAAGAAGGAAGAAGGAAGAAGGAAGAAGTTAAAAATTAACTATTCCTTTTGACCTTTGAATTCAAGAAGTAGGAAGGCAAAAGATTATGGAGACAATTTATATCCCTCATCTCCTCACAAAAAGTGAGCGGAAAGAGGTCATTGATTTTGAAGAATTTATCCCCGATTTAGAAACTCTTACTCCGGTGCGAGGACGACTGCAAGTGACTCACCAAGGGAATTATCTTGAGGTGAAGGCGAAAGCAGAAACAATAGTTACTCTCACCTGCCACAGATGCTTGAAACAATACAATCATCGTTTGGCACTCAACTCATCGGAACTAATCTGGCTCGAAGAAACAGCAAATCAAACAGATTCCAGTTCAGCAGAAATAGAAGTGGCTTTAGAAGATTTGGTGGAAAATTTGTCCCCAGGTGGCTATTTCTCTCCGGGCGATTGGGTGTACGAGCAAATGTGTTTGGAACTGCCGCACAAACAGATATGCGATATTGAATGTCCGGGAATTTCTTTAACTGATGATGCCAATACAGAAAGCACCGAAACAGTCTCAGACAGTCGCTGGGCGTCTCTGGAAGCACTTAAACGGCAATTGCCTTAGTCAGTTGGCATTGGGCAGTTGGCAGTGGGCAGTTGGCATTAGCTAATAAGAAATAACAAAGAACAAATAACAAATAACCACTGACAACTAACAACTAACCACTGACAACTGACTAATGACTATTTTTAGCGACGAGTTTGAACTACTCCTGCGATCGCGCTACCCCCTAATTTACATTCCCACACGGGAAGAAGAGCGCGTAGAAGCCGCGATCGCCCAAAGTGCCAAAAAACAAGGTTCTCGCGCCGTCTACATCTGGGATTTTGTTGATGGCTACCAAGGCAATCCCAACGATACAGGTTTTGGCAAGCGCAACCCGCTCCAAGCTTTGGAATTTCTCGAAAAATTGCCCGCCAGCGCGCCGGCAATTTTTATTCTGCGCGACTTTCAGCGGTTTTTGGAAGATGTCTCGATTTCCCGCAAGCTGCGGAATTTGGCGAGACTCCTCAAATCAGTACCCAAAAATATTGTCATCATATCTCCTATAGTTTCGATCCCCGAAGACCTCAGCGAAGTGATGACTGTTTTGGAGTTTCCCCTGCCTGCGGCGGCGGAAATCAAAATTGAGGTAGAAAGGCTATTAGGGGCTACCGGACAAGCCATTGAGGGGCGTTTGCTGGACGAAATAGTACGCTGCTGTCAAGGGCTGTCGATCGAACGAATCCGCAGAGTTTTGGCCAAGGCGATCGCCACCAGAGGCGAACTCCATTCCGACGACGCGGAACTGATTTTAGAAGAAAAGCGCCAAACAATTCGCCAAACTCAAATTCTGGATTTTTACCCTGCCCGCGAAAATATTTCCGATATCGGCGGTTTGGACAATCTCAAAGAATGGCTGCTGCGACGTGGCGGTGCTTTTACCGATCGAGCTCGCCAATACGGTTTGCCCCATCCCAGAGGTTTGTTGTTAGTCGGAATTCAAGGAACCGGAAAATCCTTAACAGCAAAGGCGATCGCCCACCACTGGCATTTGCCTTTACTGCGGTTGGATGTCGGGCGCTTGTTTGCCGGATTAGTCGGAGAATCGGAATCCCGCACCAGGCAAATGATTCAGCTAGCGGAAGCTTTGGCCCCCTGCGTGTTGTGGATTGACGAGATTGACAAAGCTTTTGCCGGATTAGACGGTAAAGGGGATTCCGGGACAACCAGCCGGGTGTTCGGGACATTTATTACTTGGTTGGCAGAAAAAACTTCGCCGGTGTTTGTAGTCGCAACAGCCAACAACATCCAGTCTTTGCCGCCAGAAATGCTGAGAAAAGGCAGGTTTGACGAAATATTTTTTGTGGGTTTGCCCAGCCAGGAGGAACGGCGGGCGATTTTTGAGGTACATTTGTTGCGGTTGCGATCGCACAGCATCAAAAATTACGATGTAGAGCGCTTGGCTTACGAAACTCCCGATTTTTCAGGGGCCGAAATCGAGCAAACTTTGATTGAAGCAATGCACATTGGGTTTAGCCAAAATCGAGACTTTACCACTGATGATATTTTAGAATCAGCTAGTCAGATGGTGCCCTTAGCCAGAACGGCTCAAGAACAAATCCAGTTTCTCCAAGATTGGGCCGCTGCTGGGAAAGCTCGCCTTGCTTCTAGATACGGCAGTCTGAGCCGCCGGATTCAAGGCTAACCTTTTGAAGTCAGTAGTCAGTAGTTCGTAATCACTTGTCAGTGGGCAGTTACCAGATTTTACTCAATATTCAGCAGTCAACACTCAACCTTCTTCCTTCTTCCTTCTTCCTTCTTCCTTCTGCCCTCTGCCTTCTGCCTTCTGCCTGACATCCGTTACATCCGTTACAGCATCCGTTGCCGAACTTCCTTCATTTGCGGTTTTATGAACACTGTATATAGCGTTTTCAAATTTTTAGTGGGTTTTCTGCTCGCGATCGTCCTGATGGCAGGTGCTAGCGTGGCTGCTGCACTTTACTTTGCCGCTAAGCTAACTACTATCCCCGAAAAACCTGTTTTTTCCAACGACAAAACACCAGCTCAGGTTGCGGGCGCTGCGCCGAAGTCAACAGCCCAGGCTAGCCCTGTTTCTACATCTAGCGATGCCCCGTCTCCCAAACCGCTGGAACCGGGAGCTTACCGCGCGATGGTGACTCAGCCGATCGGCTTAATTCTCCGCGATACTGGTAGCCGAGACTCGAACCGCATTGGCGGTGTTGCTTACAAGGAAAGAGTCGTAGTTTTGGAAGAGTCGCCCGACAAAGAGTGGCAGCGAATTCGCATTGAGGATGGCAATCGCGAAGGTTGGGTCAAAGGTGGCAATACTGAAAGAATTGAGGGCGAATAGGAATTAGATAACAAATATACTCATCTCATTGTGAGGGCAGCGAACCAATCGCAGTGTGAAAATTGTTCACCAACGCCGGGTTTTTTCCTGTGTATTGTTGCCAAGGGCTATATACACATTTATTGCAAAAAGTCAAGTTAAATTTATTTTCGATATTTGAGATTGCAGTTTGATGCGCTGAGACTGCGGGTGCGATCGCCCCTGCCAAATCCTGAATTTGACATAAAAGCCCAGCAGACAAAAGGTTTCAAGAGCTCAAAGTCAACATAAAAACTTGAAAAAACATAATTTTAACTTATGTAATTCAGGAGAGTATGTTAAGAAAATTAGCAAAATTTTAAGGTTAGTTGCAAAACCCAGGCTGTTGTCACCGCTGAACAGGTAAGAGTGGTAGCTTGGATTACAAGATGTAAGTTTTCTGCTATTGAGCTAGCAACAATAAAAAATATGTACGACAAACGTCCCGATCGAGATTTGGCGACTGCTGCTGTTACTGCGGCTTTGGGAGCTGGGGTCGTTACCTCTTTTGCCGTGAGCAGAGGCCAAAACCCGCTGGTAGCCCTCGCAATTACTGTTTTTGCAGCAGGAGTAGCTGTAATTTGCGATCGGTTCGGCTTAATTTAAGCGAGCGTCGATTTTTTAATACACAGTCAACTTACGAGATGTTACACCATTCTCAATAAGCTTTTTATGAACAGGCAAGAAGCCTATTCCACAAGAAAATTCACTCTTTGTGGAACAGGCATCTTGCCTGTTCTTAAGAATGATGCAAGATGTGAGCTTATCAAAAAATCCCCGCCCTATTTGCAACTAGCAAAAGTGGGGATTTTTAGTGGCTAGTTTTTTCGTTAATCAGCGGTACTTTCCCAGACGCACTCGCCACATGAAGAAGCCGCGTTTCTTAACAAAAAACCTGCGATTTCAGGCTCTTTACCCGACAACAAATTAAGGTGAGGACAACCTGCGCCCAAGTCTTGTGGGAATTTCTGCGGCAGCCAGATAAAATATTAGCCAGCACTACCCCAGAACTTAATTGTCTTTTGACCTTAAAGGCTAAGACTATGCCTGCAAACTTTTTTGCTGAGTCTCGCGTCTCTAGAAGCAGCAATGCTATCTTGGTTGTTACCTGTAATTATTTTTGACAGTAAATTTTTTAGAAAAACGGGTGCTTCGCGCTTTCCCAGTAGAACTTAGCGTTGATAAAATCCAAGCCAAGCGTGCTAAAAATGATTTTTGGCAGTTTGCTCACACAACCCACCCACAATTTCACACTAAAAAATTATGGAATCTCTTGCTTACCTCGAACTTGCTCTTGTTTGCGAAGCACCCGCCGAGTCGAAAATTTTTGATGAGCCCAAGTGGCAAAACCTATCGAGTCAGACTTACGTCCGTTTGCTGTCTGTGGCTTTGATGCTGTCGGTTTTGAGTGCAGCCGGTTCGGCTTTTGCTCAAATAGATCCGGGATATCCAAATTTGCGCTCTGTTCAAGACAGGTTGCGGGAACTCGGTTATTTTCCCAGATCATCGACAGGTCAACTCGGCCCGGTAACAAAACAGGCGCTGACTAACTTTCAGCGAGACTATCAACTGTCGCTGACTGGTAGGCCCGATCGAGCTACTGTGATCGCACTCAACAGTTTTGCCGGGGACGATCGACCTTTTAATACTATTTATACAAATTATCGGGAGCTGCGTTTTGGAGACGCGGGTGCAGATGTTTCAGCTCTCCAGCGCAGGTTAAAGCAGCTAGGCTACTTCAGCGCCCATCCCACAGGGAGTTTTCGCGAAGTTACTCAAAATGCGGTTAGATACTTCCAGCGAATTAATCGACTGCGGGTGACTGGAATTGCCAATAGGCAAACTTTAGCTTTGCTGTTTGGTTCCACCCGGCCGATTCCCCCCGTTACTCTTCCGGGGGATATTTCGGGAAATGGCGGTTGCAAGGGGCTGCGGTTCGGGGACAGAGGGGCGACGGTAGACTTGATCCAGCGGCAATTAAAAGCTTTGGGCTATTTTGAAGGCGGCGTTGACGGCAAGTTTCGGGAACGCACTCTCTACGCTGTGACTCGTTTTCAGCAAGATTACAATCTCGTTTCTGACGGCTGCGCTGACACTGCTACTTTGACTGCTATAGATGCCCAGATGAGGCAAGCTCAAATTACCTCATGGACTGAGGAAGATTATCAACAGAGTAATGCCGGAGATTTTCTGGAGTTGGGCGACAGAGGCCGAGAAGTAGAATTTGTCCAGCGGCGGCTGCAAGAATTGGGTTATTACAGGAGCCAGATTCACGGTTGGTTCGATCGACCAACTCAAGCAGCTTTGATCCGCTTTCAGAGAGATAGCGGGATGTTCGGGACTGGAAGAGTCGATCGCAGCACTCGATCGGCTTTGTGGCAAGGCAACAGGCAGGCCTCCGCGCCTGTGCCGCAAATTGCCGCTGGTTTGCGACGGGGCGATACTGGGCCTGCTGTCCGACAACTTCAGTCTGCGCTCAGAAGTCTGGGCAAAAACCCCGGCCCGGTGAACGGAGTATTTGGAGCCGAAACCGAGTTTGCCGTGCTGTCGTTTCAGCAGGAACGCAATTTGTCACCGGCGACGGGTATTGCCACTCCGGCGACTTGGGCTGCGATCCAAAATGGATTAGCTGGGCGGGTAGCTGTTCCTGCTGTTCCAATTAGCAGCAGTTTCAACTCTCGTCGATCGAGCATTCAGCAATTACAAAGGCGGCTGCAAGACCTCGGCTTTTACACAGGCTCGATCAGCGGAGTTTTTGATACTCCCACGAGAGACGCCCTCGATCGAGCTCAGCGCAGTTACGGGGTCAGCAGCGACGATTTGTTGAGCCAAACTTTTTAGCCCCAGCCTTGCGGCTACATCAAGGAAATCGGGTTTCTGCTTTCCGACTCATTCCTGAAATGATGTATTTTTCCTAAGAAACCCGGTTTCCGCGTAACTGCGATCGCACTTGGGCTACCGATTTTTGTTAAAAATTGTAACAAGCCGTACTTAAAATGCGAAAATAGTGTACCGTCACTCGATTGAATCCGGGGCGCTGCTGCCGTTTTGGGCGATCGACCTCGGACAAGACCAATTGCTGGAAACCAAAGACGGCCATCCCATCCGCAAAGCTTCGTGGCACACCGTATGAATGGTTAGCTGGCAGTCTAGCAGGTGCAACCCGGACTTTTCAGCTTGCTTCATGCCAATTTTCAAAATCGAATCGTTGTTAAATTCGATCGTTCTGTTGCACTGAACGCAGACTAGGTGGTGGTGGTGATGCGGGTAAGGCTGGTTTATTTCATAGTGTTTGTGACCTTCTGCTAGTTCGAGTTCGCGGAGGAGGCTCATCCTTGCCATTAACTTTAAAGTTCGGTAAATGGTGGACAAGCTAATGTTTTCGCCGCGATTTTTTAACAAAGTGTACAAATCCTCCGCACTCAGGTGATTGCCTTTGGGGAGGTTCTGAAACACGTGCAAGATGGTTTCCCGTTGGGGAGTCATCCGCCAGCCTTTGTCATTGAGTTCGGATTTGAATGAGGACGCGGTATAAAGTGCCATAGTGACCCTCTCAAGAAAGTCTGCCTATTGACAATAATACACAACGATCGAGATATTTTGCAAATATCGCAGCTTATTGAAAAAAGATTGAGGAAAAAATTTGGTTTATGATATTTATTGACTTTTAACCAGCTTTATGAATGATATCAAATCCGGTAGCATCGGAATTATTCCTCTCTGTATTCTCTCCCTCTGCGTTCTCTGCGCCCTCTGCGGTTAAATCATTCCGATAGAACCGGAAACGATATGAAAGCATCCAGGATACAAGCCCCCGGATTCATCCGTGGGGTCAATTCTTTAATCTAAAATCTAAAATCTAAAATCTAAAATCGATTGACTTGCTGCAGAGGACAGAGAAGCTGTTGAGAAGTAAATATTGTTACTTCTGCCGAATGCCTCATGCCTTCTGCACAAGTGCCAAATGCCTTGATCCCTGATTAATCGCGCTGACTGACCGCCCAAATTTAAGTCAAAGACTCCAGATAGTCGCGGACGCGGTTGCGACGCTTAGGTTGGCGGAGTTTTTGCAAAGCTTTGGCTTCAATTTGACGCACTCGTTCGCGGGACAAGTCGAGGGCGCGACCGATTTCTGCCAGCGAATAGGGGTGTCCGTCACCCAAACCAAAGCGCATCAGAATTACATCTCGCTCGCGGCTGGTCAAATCTGCCAGCAATTGCTGCAAGTCGCGGTGCAGAGCTTCTCGCATCAGCATTTCTTCTGGGGAGATGCTGTCGGTTTCGAGCAAGTCGCCCAACTCTGTATCTTTTTCGTTGCCCACTTTAGTTTCCAAAGAAACAGAACGGGGGACTCGCAGCAAAACTTCTCGGACTTGGGGCGCCGTCATGTCCAACTCAACAGCGATGTCTTCGATCGTAGCTGTCCGACCTTTTTCTTGAGAAATTTTGCGCTGGGCTTTTTTGATTTTGTTCAGTTTTTCGGTGATGTGGACGGGGAGGCGAATGGTGCGGCTTTGAGTGGCGATCGCCCGCGTAATTCCCTGCCGAATCCACCAGTAGGCATAGGTGCTAAACCGATAGCCCCGCGTCGGGTCAAACTTTTCTACAGCTCGCTCCAGTCCGAGAGTACCTTCTTGTATTAAGTCGAGCAATTCTAAACCGCGATTTTGATATTTTTTCGCCACCGAAACCACCAGGCGCAGGTTCGCCTTAATCATGTGGTCTTTAGCTTCGACGCCTTCAGCTTGAACTCTTTCGATCGTCTCAACCGTCATCTCGGCTAACTCGGCCCACTGGCGCTTGCCTTCGGCCATAATTCGCTTGAGTTCTGGCACGTCACCGACGCCGGCAGTTAATGCCCAGCGTTCCAAGGAAGGTTTGTGTCCCAACTGTGCGGACAAGCGATCGCGCACTTCAATTAAATGCACGAAACGCGCAATTAGCCCTTCTTCCTGGGAGGCGACGGTGTTGCGTAATTCCAGCAATTTGATATAGCGCTGAACTTTTTGAGCTTCCGAGACTTCTTCGTCTCTACCCAAGAGACGAACCCGACCTATTTCTTGGAGGTACAGGCGCACTAAATCTGTAGTGCGACGGTTGGCATTTTTTTGCAATTTGGCTGCTGGGTCTGCATCTTCTGTCTCTGCTGGGTCTTGGTCGAGCAGTTCGTCTCCAGCTTCTTCAACATCTTCATCCAACACATCACCTGGCAAGGGATTGACTCGCAGTTGTTCGTCGAATTCAGCTTCAGCGTAAAAAGAGGTGGCTGGCATAGTGATTTTCTCAGTGGCTCCGGTGAAAAGATGCTACGCTTGGCGGTTATTTATAATTAAGATGCCCACTTGGTTAAGACGAAGCATCACCGCTTTGTGTTTCTTTAGTAACTTTCCTGACTTTTTTGCTGTTGGAGAGATCGAACTTTTGCTGCCCCACTTGTTTTACCAAGATTCTGGAAAACGCTAAGAACTTTCTGATGTAACAGGTTGAAGGCCCGAAAAGTGTGTTGTACTTCTTTGTTTATGTAGCTAGTATAGATAGTGACTCGCTATAAACAAGTGACGTTAGTCAGAAGTTAAGTTAATCTTCATCACCGATTACCTGGTTCCCGATCACTTCGGAAAATTAGCCATTTTTTTAATAAAACTTTATATAACTCGGCGCTCTTGATTAAATACGCTGCCGTGAGCGCGGAAGTTTAATCCATTATAGAATATGGGTCTCAGAGTTGCTAGAGTCCCCTGTACCGAGTTATTGGCTGACGCAAAAACCGGGTTTCTCGATGTCTTTTGCGTAAGTCATGAGTTTGAGGGGGCGATCGACCGATAATTGTTTTGCTATGGGCTGCTGCTTCGGGCTTAACATCAGGCCGAGAACCCCAGCATCAGAAACGGGGTTTTTTGCACCATGCCGTCACAGAAAGCGCAGGTTTTTCGTTGCTGTTGACTCGATCGGGTCTTAAAGCCCTGGACGTAGGGGTGCGTCGAAACCGGGTTTTTTCACCAAAATACTTGATTAAAGCCCTAAATCTCGGTTAAAAAACCCGGTTTCTTTGTGGGCGAGTGGCTCAATCCTATCTTACTGAGAATGGTGCGATCCTCTTCGAGGGCTTCGCTAACGGGCGCGAGTCAACTCAAATTAAAATTGCTAGCGTGGGTAAAGTTTCATCAGTTCCCTCACCTGTTCGGCGTGATAGGAACTGCGAGTTAAGGGAGAAGCGACAACTTGCAAGAATCCCAAAGATTCGCCAAACTTTCTCCAAGCATCAAACTGTTCTGGAGGCACAAAGTTTTCGACGTTCAAGTGCTTTTGAGTCGGTTGCAGGTACTGTCCAACTGTTAAAATATCGCAGCCGACAGCCCGTAAGTCCTGCATCGCCTCCCGAATTTCGGCGTCTGTTTCTCCGAGTCCCACCATGATGCCGGATTTGGTGTAAACCCCAGGTGCGAGTTCGCGGCTTCGCTGCAATAGTTCCAAGGTGCGATCGTACTTTCCTTGCGGCCGCACCTTCCGGTAAAGTCGCTTTACGGTTTCGGTATTGTGGTTGAGTACCTCTGGCCCGGCTGCGAGAATAATTTCTAAAGCTTGCCAGTTGCCGCACAAGTCGGGAATCAAAACTTCTATAGTTGTATCGGGCATCGCCGATCGCACTGCTTGAATGCACTCGACAAACTGAGACGCGCCCCCATCCGGCAAATCGTCCCGGTTGACAGAGGTAATCACGACGTGGTTGAGTTTAAGCCGCTGCACCGCTTGGGCCAATCTTTGGGGTTCTGTGGGATCTAAAGGTTGGGGCTTTTTCTCAAAATCGATGTCGCAGTAAGGACAAGCGCGGGTACAAGCCGGGCCCATAATCAAAAATGTCGCAGTACCTGCGTTGAAGCATTCGCCGATGTTCGGACACGACGCCTCCTCGCAAACCGTATTCAGGGATAAATCCCGCAAAATTTCTTTGACGTTGCCGACGCGCTCCCACTGGGGGGCTTTAACTCGCAACCACTGGGGCTTAACTGTCACGTCTGTCTCCGCCTGAGTAGTGTTTTACAAATAATTATATACGAGGTTGCTAAATTTTTACTTGAATGTGATAAGCTTAAAATCTAGTGACTAATTTCGGGATGTAGCGCAGCTTGGTAGCGCACCTCGTTCGGGACGAGGGGGTCGCAGGTTCAAATCCTGTCATCCCGATTGCTTTTAACTCTTCACGGGTAACGGGTTCCAAATTTATTACCCTCTAGGATATTCCACTTTCCGCTCATCCTTCGCTCAGTCCGACTCTTCTAAGTAGCTGAGTATCTCTAAAACTGTTTGCAGATCAGCCAAGTCCGCTCTCGACTTTTTACGCCGCGCTTTCAACTGATTGAGCAAGTCGGCCGGCTCTGGCAATTCTGCGACGGTGGGAGCTGAGTTTTTATTTGCTTCCCGTGAGCGCCGCAGTTCCTTGAGTTCTTGCTCCAGCATCTGAACCTTCAATCCCAAGTCGATCGGGCGATTCCCTACGGGATAGCTGCGCTTCACGGGCGGGTTAATTTTCCTTTGCCAAAAAATCAACTCTAGCGACTGTTTTGGCAGACGGAATTATAGAATAAAACGTAAACAATCAGAGCAGCAGTAGAGAGTAGAGAACAAGTCTTTGCCTTCTCCCTCTGTGATGATTTGGGACTGTGTTCGATCGCAGGTACTTACTCAATGCTGAGAACTTTGAGCAAGGTTTGAAACCGGAGGCAAGTATAAATACTGCAATAATTCTTAAATACAAGTTAATTAAGATTTACATCTTGAGATAGATGAATTAATAGCTGAATGAGCTTATAATAAAAGATAGTTCTTAGCGGGTCTAAAATTAACCCGAAAACCGGAGGATATTCCAATGCAAATAAGTGGCAAAGCCTTCGGCTCCTGCTCTCGCTGCGAAACAGTACCCGCAAAAATAGAGGGCAGCGGAGGTCTATACCTGTGGTTTCCAGTATCGCACACGCTCAAAAAGGTTATTTCTGCACTAACCAAGGCTAAACTTGAATTCAAGCTTTTAGAAGAGAGCAAGTGTTTGTACGTTATGCTTGAGGGAATAGCGAGAGAAAATTTTAGCGCACTAGCATCATCGGTGCTGACAAGTCAAGAGTTGAAAGAGACTAAAGTTTTGTGGATGCGGGAAGTTGAACAGCCTAAATTTAGCGATTTTTATCGCAGCACTTCCTTAGACTCTTTTATTAATTTCAGCAAGTCTGATTGGCTGTTAGATTTATTGTCCGAAGAACGAATTACTACGCATTTTCAGCCCATTGTTTATACTTCAGATACTTCTAAAATTTTTGCTCATGAAGCCCTACTCCGAGGAATTGACGAGCAAGGAAACTTAATTTATCCGGGTCGGATTTTTGCCCAAGCAGAATCAGCAGGCATAATTTTTCAACTAGATGCTTTAGCCCGGACTCGCGCTATCCGGGAAGCCCATGTGTACGAGCTCAAAGAATTACTTTTTATTAATTTTTCTCCGACTTCAGTTTACGATCCCGCTACGTGCCTGCGAATGACTGTACAGGCTATTGATGAAGCGGGAATTCCTCACAGCAATATTGTTTTTGAAGTAGCGGAATCTCAGCACCCCCCCGATATCGATCACTTGATTAATATTCTGAGGTTTTACCGAGAGGCGGGATTTTTAATTGCCCTAGACGATTTTGGCAGCGGTTCTTCTAATTTAAATTTGATGCACCAATTGCGTCCAGATTTTATTAAGTTGGATATGCAATTAATTCGCAACGTCGATCAAGATTATTATAAGGCCCTAATTACTGAAAAGATGTTAGAAATTGCGTCTAAATTAGAGATTAAAACTGTTGCTGAAGGTGTGGAAACTTTGGAGGAGTTTGAGTGGGTGCGGGAACGGGGAGCAACTTTTGTTCAAGGTTATTTGATTGCTAAGCCGACTTCTCCGCCGATCGCACTTACAAGCTATATTGGTGCTCAACCACTACCTATTTCTGCTTAAATGGTTTTCAGGTGCGATTTTGCGTTACATTTGCTCATTACCAGGCAGAGCCTGGTAACGAGAATTACTAGCACTTTAAACGCTCAAATTGCGCCGCAAAAAGCTTTCTAAGGATTCCATTTTCATGCTGTAGATTGATTCCAAGTTTTGCACTTCTTCGGGAGTACAGAAATACTCATTACCCAGCAATACCCGCAAAGTTCCTAAGTCTTTTTGAGCTTGAGGATTCAATAAACCCAAGGCATTTCTCAAACCGTCAAACACAACCAGTGGCGGGTTGATTACCATCGGTTCGCGCTTGAATAATCGTCCGAAAATGCGGGGAATGTCATCCCTTGTCAGCACATCCGGGCCACCGACTCGCAGAATTTGGTTGCGTGCGCCTTCGACTGTTGGCGAGTTTGCGGCAATATGAGCTAAGTCGTCGGTACTGACAACAGAGGTGCGGTTTTTGCCGTCGCCAATCAGCAGGTAAAGTCCGGTTTCTCGAAATCTTTCTGCTAGGGGTAACAAGCTGGAAGCAAAACCGGCAGGCCGCAAGATTGTATAATTCAATCCACTGTTTTGCAGGTATTTTTCTACTTCTCGCTTGGCTTTGAATACTGCGGAATCTTCGTATCCTCGATCGACTCCCAGTACCGAAAGAAAGACAAAGTGCTGCACTCCGGCTTCTTTGGCACAGTCGATCAATTCTATGTTAGCGCGGTAGTGTACTGCTTGAACGTCGCCCCCGGTGCCGTGGCTGCTGATGATGTACTGCACTCCTTGGCAGGCTTTTTTAATATCTTTGTCTTGTTTCAAGTCGCCAATAAAAATCTCAGCGCCTCGGTTTTCTAGTTCAGAGTAGCGAGATGCGAGGCGAACGAATGCGCGGACAGGCTTTTCTTGCTGTCTGATTTCTCGTACAATTCGGCGGCCTAGTGCGCCTGTTGCTCCGGTTACTAAGAACATGATTTTTGGTTGTTGGTTGTTATTAACTGGATCGGGACTTACGCATAGGATCGAGAAACCGGGTTTCTTAAATTTATCGTTGCTAAACCTAAGATTTATGGTAGAAACCCGGTTTCTTTTGCCTTAGTTTTATTTATAACTCATAAATCAAATTTCGACAATTACGGGGGCGTGGTCGCTGGGTTTGATTAATTTTCTGGGAGCAATGTCTATTGTACAGTTTTTTGCTTGTTCGTACAGGGGAGGGCTGAGATAATGGTGGTCGATTCTCCAGCCGTTGTTGCGGGGAAATGCGGCGGCGCGGTAGTCCCACCAGCTATAATGGCCGCCTTCTGATGTGAATTTGCGAAAGGGGTCGTTTAATCCTAATTCTATGATTTCTGTTAGTGCGAGGCGCTCGGCAACAGACAAGCCGACGGAGTTAGCATTGGCTTTGGGATTGTGGATATCTCGATCGTCCGGGACGATGTTGAAGTCGCCGCAAATGCACAAGTTGGGGGATTTATCTAGTGCTATTTTGAGGTATTCTTGCAGCAGTTTGAGCCACTTTAGCTTGTACTCATATTTCTCGCTGCCGACTTCGGAACCGTTGGGAACGTATACGCAAATAATGCAAATATCGTCTATAATCCCCGCTATGAGGCGTTTTTGTTCGTCAAACATACCTGTGGCTTCGTCGCCGAGAAGGGGGGCAAATCCGGTGCTGATTTGCGTTAGGGGCGATCGGCTAAAAATGGCAACGCCGTTGTAGGATTTTTGACCGGAAATGTAGCAGTTGTAGCCGAGGTTGGTGAAGGGTTCTAGGGGAAAGTCTTTGTCTGGAACTTTGGTTTCTTGGAGGCAGAGAACGTCTGGGGAGTTTGTTTGCAACCAGCTAGTAACGTGTTCTATGCGGGTGCGGATTGAGTTGACGTTCCAGGTGGCGATTTTCATTAATATAGTAATCCTAAAGGTTAGGTGAGAGGGAGAGCGATCGCACCTATTTTAAGCTATTTTTTGCCGGGTCAACTCACTTGATTTGATAAATGTAAGCATCTTCGACCCACGTCTGATTAATCCGATCATTCGTCATTCTTCTGCCTGATAAGTCTAAATTCCAATCTTGTTGTATCTGACGTAAGCCCTCAATTAAGTCATGTTTTGGGCTTACTGCTACGAGGGCTGTCCAATCGATTTTCAATTCAGGTTTAACTTCGCGAAAGACTGACAGAATTTCCCCATAAGTTTTAAGAGGCCCTTCGCTATCGTACAGAGGTGAGGTGAGCATTAGCCGCCATGTTTCTGGTTCTGGTGCGTAGTTCCAGAGAGCAGAGTCAACTGATAGATGTGCTGCATTTAGAGCGTCTATTAGTCTTTGACCTTCTGCTATTTCGTGACTTAATAATGTTGCTGTAGCCATTGTAAAACTCCGTGAGTGGGGTCAGTAATTGCTAAGTATATATCCAGGGCTTTTTGTTGGCTATGTGTTTGGTAACGGCTTTCTTCTGACCAGTCTTTGATCATAGACCATCGCAATGAAAAATTAGGATCGTCGAGGAGAGACTTTAACTCTTTATCAAGTTTAGCAACTTTAACCAACTTTTCTAAATCGTGGGTGTAACTGTCCATAACATTTTTCTTGTCAGGAAAATCAAATTCCTGAGTTTGCTTGGCAATGCAAGCCTTTAAAGCGCATTCAATCACATAACCGCTGAGGTAGTAAGCACCTGAGTATTTATGATTGTCGAGCAGCACTTCTACTTCTTCAAGTCGAGTGAGTGCTAGGTTCTGTAAATCCTGCCTATTCACAAGTTTAGCATAGCTCCATAAAAGTTTACTATCTTAGCTCTAGTTTAGCTGATTCAGTCCTGGACGCATCAATATCAAAGAAACCGGGTTTTTTACCAAATTCTAGGCAGGTATGCAGTATTTTCGTAAAAAACCCGGTTTCTGCCTCCACGACTAAAATTGATAAGTTTATCAGTTTTTGTGTCGGGTTTTGTTGATTATATACTCTCTGATTACTGGCCCGATCGTAAAGTGCGATCGCCCATTTTGTTTTACCGTTTCAACTAATGACCGTCGTCCTAAAGATTGCATGACTTTCAAGAGTTCGGGCGGTGATAATTGCAGGTTTTCTGGTATTTTTGAGATGTCTCCTGGTTCGGGGGTATTGGCTAGCCATGCGATCGCCTGTTGTTCAGATGCGGTTAGGCGATCGAAATGCTGGTGCAGGAGTGATTCTAAGTCTCCTAAGAATAGGGTATCATAGGAGAGGAATTCGGAAACGCTACCGCCGAATAAGTCTTGAATCAAAGTTGCAACTATATTTAACCATAAGGGATTGCCTCGGTAAAGGTCGATTAGTTCTGACCATTTCTCCGGTTCTGCTAAACCTTTTTCTCTGAATATTTCTTGTGATTCCGGGCCTAAACCGTTGAGTGGCAGGGATTTGCAGGGGCGATTTTCGCCTTCTAAGGCGGCAATTTCTCTGGGTTTTTCCCAACTCAGGAGGATTAAGCAACTGTTGTGGGATGATTCTGTTATTTGTTTGAAGAATGCGCCGTAATTTTCATATCCAGGTTGGTAATTTCCTGCGAGTTGTCCGCTGCTGAAGATGGTTTGGATATCATCGAGGATGATGAGACAGCGGTGCGATCGCAGATATTCTAGTAGGGGCAATCCCCCCGTGGTTGCCCTTTCTTCTGGATAGGGGGCGGGCACGGGGGGGGCGGGCACGGGGGCACCGCCCCTACAGAATTTAATTAAGTCGGTTTGGAGTGATGCCAGCGGTGGAGAGTTGCGGAGACTTCGCCAGATGATGTAATCGAATTCGTGTTGAATTTGTGGGATTAGTTGGAGAGTAAGGGCGGTTTTGCCAATACCGGATAAGCCTAAGATGGTGATGAGGCGGGTGCGGCCTAAAATCCAGTTTTGGAGGGTGGTGAGTTCAGATGTGCGGTTATAGAATAGGTTGGGTTCTGGTGCGTCAGCTAAATCTAAATGTACTTTAGGTTCGGAATTGCTTGTTTTTTCGTAAAACTTATTCTTTTCTTTCGGTTCAGATTGTAATTTTTTTGAGGAGTGGGAACTATCAGCAGAGATGTTACCAATATGGATACAGCCATTGCCAAAAAGGGAGATATTACCAACTTGTAAATTTTCCAACTTAGCTCTAAAATTTGCTTTAGATACTTGTTCCTCGCCTAATGCAACTGATAAAAGTTTCCATAATTTAAAGCCTACCTCTTTAACATATTTCTCTGAACGGTTGTGATGCTGTGCAATTTCTTTATATTTCTGATTGTCCCAAGCGCCGCGCAGTATAGCTTTTTGCAGACTATCTAAGTGTTTTCCCGTAGTAGTCAAAGCTAGATGGTCTACAAATTCTAAAGCTTCTTCAACGTCCATCGGTCACGTAGATGCAAGGGGTTGACCTGATTGTAACCCAACTAAATATGACTTTTTCAGTAGCAACCAACTAAATGTGACTTTTTGTGACCTAGTTGGGATGGAAAAAACTACTAAATATGACTTTATATGCCTTGACAAGCTTTGGCATTTAGGAAAGAATTTATACTTAAGACAACAAAAGGTTATGCTCAGCGCTAGTTGTATTTACCTGTTATGACACAACCGAATATTTTGGAACTCGCGAAACAGGGAGATGCAAAGGCGATCGCGCTTCTGCTGAACCGCCAGCTACAAGCTAAGGGCATCACCGCCGCAGCTTCCCTTAAGGATGGTTGTTTACAGGTGATGCTGGAAGCGGCAGAAGCGCCTAGTCAGCAAGTCTTGGCCCCGTGGGTGAGTAAGTCGATCGCTGGTTTGGGGGCTGCATCGATTGAGAAGGTGAAGGTTTACGGGCGACAGACGGGCGCAAAAGTGCCGGCGTGGAGTCAAGAGTTTGAAGGGGCGGGGCAAAAGTTGCCTGTTGCAAATGTCACAGAGGAGCGGGCAAGTTCTAGTGATAATACGGAGTCAAATCAGCTTAGTTTGAAGGAACGGGCTAAGCTTGGGGATGTGGATGCGATCGCATCTCTGTTAAATCTTCCGTTACAGAATAAGGGAATTAGTGCGACTGCGAGTTTGCAAGATGGTTGTTTGCAAGTGATGCTGGAGGGCGATCGGGTTCCTGATGAGGAGGCTTCTATCAGGATTGTCCGCAGGGAGTTGACGAATTTGAAGGCGGGGGCGATCGCTTCTGTGAAGGTTTACGGGCAGCAGGCGGGTGAGGATTTCCCGGCTTGGAATCGAGAGTTTGAGTTGGTGGCACGAGCAAGTCAATCGTCCCATAATCTAGGAGTGAATACTACAAATCAGCTTTCGGCTAATAATTCCTATGCAGAAACAACTCAGGAGCCATCCTTAATACAAATTTTTAATGAAACGTCAACAGGACTATTATCAGACAATCAATGGAATGCTGCATTTATAATCTTGAGTGTAATAGCATTCTTCATGATTTTTGTGAATTTCACCTTGGCAGTTATTCTAGCTATTGCAGCAAGTATTGCTTATGTAAAGTATCAAAATACTCCTACTGGGAAAGCTGCTGCTGCTAAGCGACAGCTAGAAGCTTTACAAAAGGCTGAAGAAGATTTACAAAAGGCTGAAGAAGCTGAACAGGAAAGGTTAAGGCAGGAAGAGCAAAAAAGAATCTTGATCGAAGCGGCTCAATCCCAAGCTAAATTATTAACAACTAATCTAGCTCATACAGCCTTGGATGAATTCAGAAAAGTGAATGCTAGATTAAGCGTAGGTGTAAACTATATGGAATTATCAGGTGTGATAGCTCCAGCTAAATTCGCAACTCAGAAGTTTGAAAAATCCACTGATTACAAAGTTTGCCCATACTTAAGTGAGCTTATAAGTAACAATATGTTATGGTATGAACTTTCTCAGGAATGCTTTCAAGAGAAAGTAATGCATAAATCTTTAAATCCACAATCAAGACAAATTCTACAAGCTGAATTTGCAGAACTCAAGGGCGTATTTACTTCTTTTGGTTCGGACTCAGTTATCAGTAAAATTTGGCAAAAAGCTTACGCTTATTCGGATGAAATAGAAGTAATACTTGAATCATCAGACAATCTTAGTGGCTAGAGGGTTTTTACATTTCAAAAAATTAATTAAAATCCAAATATTGAATAACTTAAGATGTCTGACATAATCTCAATAACCACCGAACACCTAGACTACCCATTCCTATTAGTCACACACATGGTCTGTGCGGATCAGCAGATTCATAGTGAAGAGTCGAAAGCACTACGCGAACTAGCAATGCAGATCAGCGCTTCTCAACGCACTCTAGCTGAGATGGAAAAAATTCTGGCTCAAGATGAAAACCACCTTTCTGTAGAAGATTTAGCTCGGAAAGTGTCGCCCGGTGAGCAAATTGAGGCCATGTCCCAAATGTTGGCGATCGCCTATGTTGACGGTTTCTGTTCAGCATTAGAACGGGAGATGGCGGAACAAGTAGCACGAATTTGGAACTGGCCACCGGGAGAAGTACAGCGGCAGCTTGCAGAAGTTGGAGCCTTTAGTGATACTCGATTTATAGGCGAACATAACCAACAACAGAAACCCTCTATAGGTGCGCGTTTCCTTAAAGGGGCTGATTCTCTCCTTTCACGCGCATTAGTGGATAATGTAGCAAAGCTCACTGGAAGTGAGCAAAAAGTTGAGCAAATACGCCGGGAAATCCTGTTAACTGGGCCAGAATATGACGAGGCAATTCGTCAGTGTGCAGTCATCGCTGATGAAGATTACAAATTTGCAGAATTGGCACTTGAAAGTGCTGATAAAGCTCTTTCCAAGTTGGCAAAAAATATTCAAGTGGCTATCGAAGACATCAAATATAAAACAGGTGGAAAAGATCAAGCTACCACTGCTAAGGAAGTCGCCAAGCAACTTGAGGATACTAAAAACTCTCTGACTGCCGAAATTATTAAAGAAATTGAGAGTGTACGGGAGTCGCTTCGGGCCAAGGAACGCGCTCTTAATCATTTCAGCATCGCTTTTATGGGCAGAACTAAGGCGGGGAAAAGCACTCTTCACGCCATAATTACAGATGGTGGGTGGGATGCGATCGGTGTAGGCAAGCAGCGCACAACTCGGTTGAATCAGGTGTGTGAGTGGAAGAATATCCGCATCATTGATACTCCTGGGATTGGCGCTCCGGGCGGCCAAAGTGATGAAGAAATTGCTAAAAGTATTATCGACGAGTCAGATGTGATTTGTTATGTAGTGACCAATGACAGCATCCAAGAGAGTGAGTTTGGTTTCTTGCGGCTATTAAAGGAAAAAGCCAAGCCATTAATTATTTTACTGAATGTCAAGAATAACCTGCGCGACTCTCGCCGGTTGGAGCATTTCTTAAAGAACCCCGATAAAATGTTTGTGATGGATGGTCAAAGTGGTCTACGCGGACACATTGAACGTATCCGTCGCTACGCTCGCGAGCATTATGCTAATGACTATTTCGATATTGTTCCTGTGATGCTGTTGGCGGCGCAGCTTTCCCGCGAACCTGAACACGCAAAGAAGAAACAGGAGCTTTTTAAGGCAAGTCGGATGCAGGATTTTCTTCATTCAATTCGTGTATCTCTGGTTAATCATGGCGCAATTCGGCGCTCTCAAACTCTTCTCGGTTCTACCGTAGGCGAAATCGATAAGCCTTATAAGTGGGTAAATAAACAAGCTTTAGTCTATGAAAAATTGGCACAAACTCTGAAAAATAAGCGTGAGGCAATCCAAAATAATATCCAAAAAGCAGCTAAGGATGCTAAAGACTCTTTACTGCAACAAATCGAGAGTATTTTTCAAGATGCTATAGAAGCTGTTCCATCTTTTGCAGAAGATCATTGGAACTGTAACGAAGTTACCATGAAGCAGGAATGGGAAAAAAAATTAAAAGCACTTCGATTTGAAAAACGCTTAAAGATAGCTTATGAAGAGGCTAGCAAAAAATTCAATAAGGAAGTTCAGGAAGTTCTGGAGGAAATAGGAAATGAATTACAGCTAATATCTGAGCTTGGCAGTAGCGATTTCAACTTTACTGAGCAGGATTCAAACAATTTTCGAGATTTTGTGCGAATTGGCGGAGGTCTTCTAGGGATAGCAGGAACTATTATAGCGTTATTCGTTGCTCCTCCTGTTGGTATCGCTATCGCGATTGGAACTGGTGTTTTTAGCATGATGACAGGAATGTTTAAATCTAAAGATGAAAAGCGACGCGAGGCTGTTATAAATATCTCTACTTCATTAGAAACTCAGCTAAACACTCATAGGCAAAGGACTCTACAGCAGGCTAAGGGGGACTTTGGTAAGTATTCTGATTCTGTAACCACGAATATCAACATCTATTTTGAAGAATTGATTGCAGGACTAGATGCGATCGCGACTCATTTTGAAAGAGCAAAAAAGAAGTTATCAGGTATAGAAAATTATCTCAATCGTGCTTATGCTATGCGAATCATTGACTGGTGTGCTGGAAAAAATGAAACTCTGACAGATGAGTGTATCAACCAAACCATTGCTACAGTCGAACGAGATTTCGGGCGCAACATGAAGATTGTCACAAAATCCAAAGTTCAACAACTAAAATCACTAGAGGATATTAAACACATCCTTCAAGAGGATATTTCCTTTAGCGATCTCAAATCTCCCAAATAAGGACTAAACTACCATGACTCAGAACAACCCCAACTTTAAAGCCGCTGATGTCGGTGCATCTTTCAAGAAAACGCTAGTAAATTTTGACAACTTACTGGCTCAGGGAAACACAACCGAACTAACAGCTATCCGCAAAAAAGTGCGGGCTGAATTAAAAGATTATCGAGAGCAGGGGATTCTCGGAGTAGCTTTTGTTGGTCAGTACAGTGCAGGTAAATCAACTATCATTTCTGCCATGACAGGACGGCGGGATATCCGCATTGATGCTGATATTGCTACCGATAAAACTACCAATTATGACTGGAACGACATCAAGCTAATTGATACGCCTGGACTTTTTACAGACCGCCAAGATCACGATGAAACTACTTATGAAGCGATCAACAAATCAGACTTGCTGGTTTTCTGCCTCACCTATATGCTCTTTGACTCACTGACAGCAGAGAATTTCAAGAAATTAGCCTATCAAAAAGGCTATCGCTGGAAAATGATGTTAGTCATCAATAAAATGTCTGATGAAGCAGGAGAAGAAGAGCAAAAGATTTCCAACTACCGCCAAAGTCTTGCCGATGCACTGAAGCCTTACAGTCTTGATGAATTTCCGATCTGCTTTATTGATGCCAAAGACTACTGTGAAGGCATTGACGGCAAGGATGATTTCCTGACGGAAATCAGCCGCTTTCCAACTTTTATTGATGCTCTCAATCAGTTTGTAGAGCGTCGTGGCTCCCTTGCTCGTTTTGATACACCTGTCCGAATTGCTCTAAGCTGCGTTGATGAGGCTCAGTTGAGCTTTACTCGCAACTCTAGCGAAGACTCTGCTTTTTTTGAAGTGCTAAACCGTTTATCTCGTACAGTGCGTAAAGAGCGCGATCGCCTGCGAACCAAGGTTAAAAATATAGCCCTAGAGATGTCATCAGGAGTTGCTAGCGAAGGCAACACTCTTGCCGCAGCAGTAGGTAGCGATCAGAAATTTGAAAATCTGAATAAACAAGCTGAACTGAATGTGCAGAAGCACTATGAGAAAGCAGAAACCAAACTGCAAGATGCTGTAAATATAGCAGTTGAAGAGATCCGGCAGGAGGTTGAAAAAGTGCTAGAAGGTGATCTAGTCAAGAGTTTTGTTGCTTGCCTAGATAAAAGTCAAAACATATCAGCCCAAAATCTAGGGGCTGGTATGGATGTGGAGCGACTCAAAAGCCAAGTTAACTGGTTTAAAGCCATTGGTGAGACGGCCGGGGTGAAGCTGACCACTTTGGCATCCAGGAGTTTTGCAAAAACGGCTGCTGAACAAGGATTTCTACGTTCTATAGATGTAGTGGGAGGCGGTCTACATCAAGGTGTTTTGGAGGTAGGCAAATTTGTCGGTTTCAAGTTTAAGCCTTGGCAGGCGGTTGGTATTGCCAAAAATATCGGCAATGCTGCTAAATTCCTGGGGCCTGCTCTAGCAATTGTTTCGGTAGGAGTAGATATTTTACAAATGCAACAGGAACATGAGCGAGAAAGGCAAATGGCTGATGTCCGTCGCGATATTACCAGTCAATTTCAATCAATAGCAAAAGACTTGGAAAATCAGATTGAAATACAGCTCTTTGAATGTGAGCAACAAGTTTACGGAGAGATTGAGAAGCAAATTGCAGCCGCTCGTCAGAAGGAAGAGGAATCGATTTCTACTACCAAT
The DNA here is from genome assembly GCF_036705675.1 of Microcoleus sp. AT8-A3. Classification (NCBI taxonomy): domain Bacteria; kingdom Bacillati; phylum Cyanobacteriota; class Cyanophyceae; order Oscillatoriales; family Microcoleaceae; genus Microcoleus; species Microcoleus sp. AT8-A3. Next base: position 188,340 of record NZ_JAUBVD010000003.1, on the reverse strand, counting down.
ACTTGGGTAAAACAATTGGCAGAAATCCGTAAGGATTTTGACGTGATTATCCAGTACATCACGAAGGCAGTAGCTAACCCGAATACTTGAATCTGAAAAAGCGCGATCGCCCTTACGTCCCAACTTGTCACAAAGCGCGTGAAGCGCAGCTATCCCGTAGGGAATCGCGCCTCTTCCCCTGTACTTGCAAAAAAATTACATCCAAGATAAACTAGGAAATAGAAACTAAGCAACCTCTGATGCTGAAAGCAAAAATATAATGAAAACTAAAAGCTTCACAGTCATCATTTACAAGAAGAAGATATGTACATGGCCGAATGTCCAGAAGTCGGCACAATTGACCAACGCGAAACCATAGAACAAGCGATCGCTAATCTCAAAGAAGCTACAAGGCTCTATCTCGAAGAGTGTCCTTTACCCGACGAAATCACTCCCAGGTTTGTAACTAGCATAGAGGTTAGCTATGCCTAGGTTGCCCAGAATATCAAGTAAGCGAAGTAATTCGCGTACTAGAGCGTTTAGACTTTAAAATACAGTCAATCCTAACAAAGCTATTTAATAAACGTGGTGTTCTAAATAGGAAATAACTCCTGATTCTACTTGCTTTAATACCGCTTGGTGCTGATTTAATTCCGGTAAAATATGCACAAAAACATAAGCTACCGAAACCCCACTTGCTGCTGAAAGCCAGCGGTTGCGAGGAATAGGGGCAAACCGCAACTTGCCGCAAAATAAATGTGTCAGCGCTAAACCAATGCCACTCAGCGCGGTTAAAGCTAAAGCATTAGGAGCCGATCGCAAAGCTGCTGTTATTACCATAACTCTGCTCAACAAAATTAATCCTCTCCTAAAGCTTTAATGACTTGGTGATACCGTTCTTGCACATCTTTCTGGTCTTGCTCCTGAGAGATTTGTTCGCGGCTACTATTTAAAATCATCTCCGCGTGACGGCGTAAAGCTTCTCGTTGTTGGGAATTGCGGGTGTAAGTGGCGATGCAAGCTATAGCTTCCAATAAGCGAATTGTTACCGCCACATCTGATTTGCTGTATTGGCGAATTTGGTTAAATGCAGTATTGACTAAGCCTTCAAACGTCACTCCTTCAACAATGACGCGCAAATTATGTTCATCGTCGTAGCGATAGGGGGAGGGAAAATCCCTTTCAGCGAGGCGGGATAATCCGGCGCTGAGTCGATCGATACAGCGAATCGCAGTAAACGGATCGTTGATACCAGGAGAAATTGCACGCAAGGCAATTTCAACTAACTGATCGATGGGAAATTCTACATCTTGATATTCATTCCGTTCTTTGCCCAGAATAAAAGCATCATTAATTTTTTGGTTCAGGCTTTGATTCACCTGTTTTCCCGGAAAAACCATCGCTACATCGCTACCCTTGACGATAAACTTTCCCGGTCGAGTTTTAAGACGTACAAGCAGATTGTACTGACGGGAAATTTTCATTAATTCCTCGTCATCGATTGCTTGCAAATAACCCTCGCCAGTGGCTTTAATTGGACTTGCTTCCGAGTCAAAATTTGCCGGAATTTCTCCCACTTTTCGCGAGTTGTTCGGTTTACCTTCTCCGATTTTTCCGGGAAACAGACGATCTAGAGCTTTGTCTAAATCGCCACTAACCTGAGTAATTACATGGGAGGCTTGAATAATGGTTGATGCGTGATGGATAAAGTAAATCAGTACGCCGATACTGGCAATTGCCAATCCGGTACCAACTGTAACCGAGAGTTGGGGTACAAAGAGACTGTATCCTTCTCCTTCTGCATGAATGGTTCGCAGTACGAGTAAACAGTAAATAAACGTGGCAATGAAGGTGCCAAGCACGATTTGATTGCCCGTATCCTGCATAAAACTACGCAGCAATCGGGGCCCAAAATTGGAGCTCGCCAACTGAAGCGCCACAATAGTAATGGAAAAAGCTGTAGCAACAACGCTGATCATTGAACCGGCAACCGATGAAAGAACCGCTCGCGCACCATCGGCTCCACCCGTGTAAATCCACCTCCAGTTTGGTATATTACCCGTGCGGTCAATTGTCAGCATGGCGATCGCCAAAATCATCGACCCCAGCGCCATCAAGGTTGGGATAAACCAGTAGCTAGAGTGCAGCGAGTCCCAAATTTTGCTTAACTTGACATTTTTCATGAGTTGTGGTGGGGTGGCGATTGTCCGTTGCCGTCAGATTGCGATCGCTGTTCAATTAGTTGTCGCAGAGAACCGCTGATGCTGCGGGGTTTGGGAACTTCGCCATTACCAGCGGGCCATCCTTCGCGTTGACGTTTGCGATCGCCATCCGTCTCTTCGGTTTGGTCGTGAAACAAAATTTGCTGCGTAGGAAAGGGCAAGTCGATGCCATTAGCAGTCAGCTTTTCCTTAATCGCAGAAAGTACCTTGTCGCGCGATCGCAAATCGTCAATTCGTCGCGGCGGAGCAATCCACCATCGAGCGCGGATATTGACGGTACTTCCTGCAAGTTCCATCAGCAGCACGTCAGGAGCAGGGTCATTCAAAACCTCATCCACACTGTGCATGGCTTCCATCATTAACTCCTTGGCTCGGTGAATATCATCCCCGTAGCCGATACCAACGTCGTATTCCATCCGGCGTTTATCAAACGCGGTATTCACCATAACAGAATTGGTGAACAATTCCGCATTGGGAATTACAATCCGGCGACCATCATAGGTTCGGATTGTTGTAGCGCGAGTTTCAATATTTTCTACCGTTCCCTCAAAGTTTTTAAACACAATCTGGTCATCGATTTGGAACGGTTCCGTCAACAGAATTAGGATACCAGCTAGGAAGTTTTGTAAGATATCGCGAAAGGCAAAACCAATCGCTACCCCGCTAATTCCCAGCAGTTGCACCAAATCGCCTGCTCTAAATGTGGGAATTACAATCGACAAGGCAATAAACAGACCAACCAAAACAGTAATACCCTGCGCTAACCTTCCCAAAACCAGTCCCAAATTCCGGGATTGGCGGTGGTTGCGAGTAAGCCGCCTGACCGCTCTCTTAATTGACCTCCCAACAAAGAAAAAGATTCCGAAAACAAGGAACGCTAGTATCATATTAGGCAGCAGGACAATGAAGTCATTGATCATGCTCTCAATCTTGTCCCAGACTCCAGATATTTCTGCTGTCATAAAAGTTCCTCTTGCATCAGTCGTTATTGATAGTAGTGAAATTAGCCACGTCAAACTCTATCTTAAGGCTGTAGATTACTTTAACGTGAGACTAATTTAGGACTTACACAGCCCCAGTAAATATTGGGGATGGTTCGTTAGGCCGAAAGCTAACGCACCAACAATTTTTTTCAAGTGGATATCGAAGCCACATCTTCACCGTTGAGTTTTTGTGCGATCGCATCCAGCACCCTCTGTTCTGCTTCAGAAACCTCTCCGCTATTTTCGGCAATGCGACGGCATTGAGCTAATAGCGGTACTGCAAAGTCCGGGTTAAGTTGCTCTAACAATGCACCCAATGGTTTGGGGGACTTGATGTTAGCAGCAATCCTTTGGAGAGAATCGGCATTTAATTGCAATGCCTTCAATTCTGGCAGAATATCTTCCCAGTTTTTGTTGGGATAACTTGCCAAAATCATGTGAACCATAATTTGATCCATTCCTGCTTGCTGGGCGATCGCCACATCAAGATATTTCTCGCTTTGTTGCTGAATCGCTTGCAGCGTTTCGGTTCCAGGTTCTTCAGTCTCTTCCCTCACTTTGGCTTCGTAAAACTCGCGCGCCGCATATCCCAGCGCGTACAGCATCGTAGCATTCGTACTCGCACCAATCATCGCGCCAGCCAGCGGTACGTTGCGTAAAAAGCCCAAACCAGCTCTCATGGCGTTGCTACCGCCGAGCGCTAACCCAAAAATTGCCAAAACCTCACCTTTTCGGGCTGGCTGTTGCAAATCCATCCCATAAGCGGCGGCAATTTCATAAACCATTTCGGTTTGAATCGCAGTAGTCGCCGCTAAATCGATCGCCAGCAGTGCAGCCGCGACACCCGGTAAAATGCTGCTAGCAAATCCGACACCACCGGCTTGAATCGCTTTTTCCACCATAATGCGATGGGCAATTTCGCTGGGATATTCATTGGGATACTTTTGTTGGAGTTCATTGACTTGAGCTTCGGCTTTGGCTAAGTCGATGCGATCGCTGACCCCAACTAACCAATCAAGCCTGAGTACCCCCGCCACTTGTTTAACAAAGGGAAGATTGCCAACATAAGTTACCGCATCTCCGGTTCCTTGCGTCGCTTGTCCAATCAATCGATAAGTTTGTTTAGCAGCAGCTTCCCCCCAATCAACTGCTGTATCAACAACCGCTTTGCCTGTATTCAGTGCAGATTCTGTTGTCTCGGCAATGAAATTTAACAAACCAGGTTTTTGCTGTGAATTAGTTTCTTTTTTGGGGTTTGATTGGTCATCCATCACTGTTTTTTCAATTAACTACAATACGCCAGGTTTTCAGCTTGGACGTAGCCTCTCAGAGGCACTGTAATCGGCACCCAACCATCTGTTCCTATACTTTCAATCGTCACTCTTCGTCCACTCGCGACGACTCCAACCCTTTCCCCATCAGTGGAAGGTGCTTGATGTACATTAATTCCTCTGGCTGCTGCAACTTGGCGGCAGTCAGTAGGAGGCGGGGCGGTTGCGGCTTCACACGCTCCGAGAAAACCACCATATACGTAGCCTTGTAGCGGGGCTGAAATTGGTACCCAGCCATTCTCACCAAGATTTTGAATCGTCACATTTCGTGCGGAACCGATGATACCAACCGCTTCGCTGTTAGCCGTCGGTTGTCGCCGAACATTAAGGCCATTCCTCGCAATAACCTGGCGACAGTTGTCTGAAGCTTGCGCTAGTAGATAGTCACCTTGAATCTGTTTTTGATTTGTATTAGCGGCGAACGAGGGAGCAACTAATACCGTTGCCGTTAACAAGATCGAACTTGTTAACCTGGTATATTTTTGCCAGATACTCTGCTGTTGCATCGCTTTATCTCCTTTTAAATCTCTATGCCAAAACCTTAGAAAAGGTTTTTAGCTTGTTCATCTGTCTTCCCCCTTGGAGACCCCCACGCTCACCTGTACTCAGGGAGCGTGGTGGGAGTCCAAGGGGGGCAAGGTTTATGCTGCATACGAATAACCATCCTTTCTGTGAATAATTGAACAATATTTGTGGCTAACCCCCGACACCAATTCTGATGCGGAAATATTAAACGAACCACTTGTTCTGACGGCAACACGCCCAACATATTTACCAACTTTCTTGCCAGAAGTAACGATTGCTTTGACAATATCTCCAGTTTGAAAACCTTTAACAAACTTAAGCCGGGGAACATAGCGACATGGAAATCCAAACTTATCGGTACGACACATTTGGCGCGTCCCATGCCCAGTAGCTTTAATTAACAACGGCTTGTTTGTTAAAATTTTCAGCGATTCAACGTTCCCAACACAAGCTGCATCTAACCAGTGAGTTTTAGCTAGACTTAATCGAGTGCGATTGAACTTTGTTAAGCCACCACTGCCAGTAGAAACAGGCAAACCAATCATGCTAAGCCGATTAAATAATGCCCAACGAGTTGAATTGACGGCTGTCGCATCTTTTAAAGAACGCTTTGCTTGAGACAAAACCCGTTTTAAAACATCTGGCTTTTTAGACAGGAATTGCTCTATATTTTGAGTTCCTTTCTTGATATTGCACTTTTCACAAGCAAGGCAAAGATTAGAAATGCGATTAGAACCACCCTTAGCTTTGGGATGAATATGTTCGACTTGTAATGGTGTATTTGTAATACCACAGTAAGCACACTTTCTCTCCCACTTGTTGAGCAAATATTCCCGAACCTCGTAGCCACACAAAACGCCTTGTTGGTACTCAATTCCAGAAATTTCCGGGTTTTCTAATTGTTGTAAGTCAAACCGCACAAGTTCTTGAACAATAGAAACAATGGGGGCTACTTTCATCAATTTAGTCACCCATGTTATAGTTGTTTCAACGCGATGTTGCAAACTTGGGGCTAGCCAACCTTTAAGGCGAGTTCTATTTAGGAATCTAGCTGGACGATAACGAGTATGGCGATTTCTCCGGACTCTACGTAATGAACGACGAGATTCAAGGCTGGCTTTAATAGCTTGACCTCGGTGAGTCAGTTCTGCGCCAAAGATTACTTTTTCTCCTTGCAGTAATGCGAACCCAGTGGTTTGAGAGCCAGGGTCTATTTTGAGAGTGATTGGTTTTTGGGTTGCTGTTACCTCTACCTTGAGAATTAGTGTGAATGGATACCCTTTAAAAACAGCAGCTTTGCCATTAGTTAGCAATTTACGGGCCATTCCTGGGTGGATTGGATTGAGCGGTCGTTTTTGGGTATCTAGTACAAAAACAAAGTTAGACATTTTAAGTCCTCCCTTTCGGGGTAATGTTAGCTTCGTCAATGTTTAAGGTCGGTAACTATCTTAAAAGCACTGGCTTAACCCTTACACCTGTTTAACTTTTAAGTTCTAGAGCAGAGAACTAGCAACGCATTCTCTGGTAGGTCTTTAACACTTGCCTTAAACGTAGTGATTTAACACCTAGACTGGTCAACTTGGCAATTTCTGTGCCCCCACTATATCGGTACTCCGATTAGTGGTGGGTGGTTGACCGCTAATCAAGCATAAACGCGAGGTTTGCGAGCGCCAACAGCACCACCCATCATTGCCGCTGCCAAACTCAGCAAAGAGCCAAGTAGAAAAGACCAAGTAGCTTTAGCTGTATTACCAGCTATATCGCGAACTTGATTTGGGCCTACATTCTGGGCTTGATTGGGTATATTAACGCCGCCCTGTTGTTGTACTTGATTGGCAATTTCTCCAGCATTAGCAGCGGCAGCGCCAACAGCACCCGATATCCCGCTTCCTAATAACCAAGCACTAAGTGCTAATGTAGCTCCCCAAAGAATTGCTGCATTCAAAAATGCTGTTTTCTTGGTCATCGGGCCGCAGCTTTGAGCCATCACCCAACCGCCTAAAAAAAGGGAAATCAGCAAACTGATAATCGACCAAATTACGACCCCAATACCAACGGAACCTGCATCCGCGCCTGTTGCACCTGCGGTTAATCCGATCGCCATTCCCAAAGCGCTTAAAATTAGTTGAGTACCCAGAGCGATCGCAATTCCTGCCAAAATTGGCCCCCACCTCACTCGATCGTGGTAATCCACCGGCGGATTGACGATTGTAGGATCAGTGAGTTGACTGCCCGATCGATCTGGATAAGTCATAAAAGATTAACCCCTGCGTTACGTTGTTACTTGTTTTCGTTGCTTGTAATTTAATTTTACTTAATAAGTATTACTAGAATATCTACCGAGGGGCATAATATTTTCTTATTTGATGATTTTAACGATCGAAAGTAGTAATTTCGATTTATGAGCGAAATCTCATCCAGAAAAAACCCCAGCAGCTAGTTAGAAATGTCCTTAATTTTGTAGGCTCTCGCGTAGTTGAAGTGATAATAAAACCTGAGAAATCCTTGTGAGAGCTTTTGGCATAAAGGTTGTAAGTTGGCTCAACCCAACCTACGAATAATTAGATAAATTTATCACAATCAGTAGGGGAGAGATAAATTCATCTACCTAAAGATAGAAAAATATAAAAAAAAATCGCTCTTTTGATGATTCTCAATTTGCTGAATCATTCATAAGAAGGAAGTATTAGAACTGATATCTATCTAAAGTAGGTACACAAGTTGATCTAGATAGTACAGGAAACAACAATGTTACTTTACAAAATTGAGGATTTTAATCCCAACTACCGCCAAGCCGCTTTTGAGGACGATGATATCAAAGGGCTGGATGTGTATGGCGGAAGTACCGATGATAAAATTGGCACGATCGATACTGTGCTGGTAGATGAGACAGGACGTTGCCGCTATTTTGTGGTAGAGACTGGTTCTTGGATTTTTGACAAAAAAGTTTTACTTCCCATCGCTCTTTGTCACATTGATTTTAATGGGCGGCGTGTTTACGCTACAGGTTTGCAGAGTAAAGACAAAGTGGAAAAACTACCCAGGTATGAGCATGGGATGGCAGTTGATTACGATTATGAAGAACAAGTGCGGGGTATTTATCGAACTTCAACAGTAGAAGCGTCTGTACCAGTAGAAGCATCATTACCTTTAGAAGCACCCGTTCCAGTTTCTACAACGCATTCTGTCTTGCCTCAAGCTAGTAATCCTGCTTATGACCGGGATACCTATACTTACGAGCGAGAGCCCCAATTGTATCAGATGAACGAACAGGATCATCAAAAACTCAAACTGTACGAAGAACGATTAGTTGCAGATAAAACCCGTCGCAAAACAGGCGAGGTAATAATTGGCAAACAAGTTGAGACCAAAACGGTACAACTGGAAGTTCCTGTAGAAAAAGAGCGAGTTGTGATTGAGCACACAACTCCCGAATATGTAGGGAGTCGCGTAACTCCAGATACCGCCTTCAATCAAGAAGAAATGGCACATTTGGAAATCTACGAAGAAACCGTCAATATCAAAAAGCAAGCGTTCGTGCGCGAGGAAGTGCAAATCAGAAAAGAAGTTGAGCAAGATACGGTTGAGGCAACAGACACAGTACGTCGCGAAGAGTTAGATGTTGTAAAAACAGAATGGGAATCGGATAGAAAAAAACGTAATCCGCTTTAACTCAGCCAAATAGTATCGTTAAAAATGCAAAAATCAGGAGGAAATTTATCATGACTAATCGCAGGCATTTACCGTCAATCAGCGTAGCCTTTTTAGCTTTAGCAATTAGTGTCAGTGGCACTGGCTTTGTGCTAACTTCCCAGCAAGTTGCTGCTCAACAAGCTAAATCGAAATTTCCTGATGTACCGCCGAATTACTGGGCGCGTCCGTTTATTGATTCCTTAGCTGAAAAAGAGATTGTTACCGGATATCTAGACGGAACTTTTAGACCCAAACAGGCTGTGGATCGGGATGAATTTTCGGCGATGATCCGCCAAGCTTTTAATCGAGCCAGCGTTAGAAAGATACCGAGTGGAAGTTACTTTAAGGATGTGCCTAAAAACTACTGGGCAGAAACTCCGATTCAAGAAGCTTATGAAACGGGATTTATGAATGATTTTCCCGGAAATGAGTTTCGTCCGAAGCAGTCCTTGACTAAGGCACAAGCATTAGTTGTGTTAATGAGGGGTTTAAATATGGATTACAATCCCCCTGTTGTCAAAACCGATCGATCTGCTGCAACTCCAGCAAGGCAAACTCCAGTAAATAAACGTCGAATTGCTAGGAACCGTTTGGCATTTCCCCTCGCAGCGACTGTTTTGATGCAGCCGTTATTACCTGTAGTCGCAAGGCTGCAGCCTGGGGCGGCCCCCACACCTAAACCGGCTAAGACTGTTCCACCAACAACGACAAAAGCTGCAACTGCGCCTGCTAAAAATTCGGCATTAGATTTTCTCAAGTCGTACTATAAAGATGCCGAGAAACTTCCTAAATATGCGGTTGAACCCGTGGCAGCAGCGACAAAGGCAAAGATAGTGGTCAACTATCCAGATCCCAGAGCTCTTAATCCGAACGAGTTGCTGAGTCGGGGTAGTGCTACTGCCCTAATTCATCAAGCTTTGGTCAATCAAGGTCAGATACAACCGCTTCCAGACAAGAATACTGCTAAGTACATTCCTACGAGCCCACGTCGCTAGTTCTTCCCTCAACATTAACTTTTTTACCCCTGGATTCGATTGACTCGAAACCAGCGATAGCCGTAGGCTTCTAAGGGAATAGATGGCGATTCGGCATCGAGAGATTCATAGAGCCGATCGCCAAATAAGTCGCACAGATTGCTGTATTCGTTAGATTTGAGCGTAGCGGTACAAGGTTTGTCGGCGAGATTGTGGACAGCAATCACCGTCCTGCCTTCCCAGTCGCAGCAGTGGGCTAACACCGAGGGACAGTCGGTTTCCAGAAGGTGCCACTTGCCCCTACCCAACTCAGGACATTGCTTGCGGATGCTGATTGCACGTTCCATCCAGTTAATTAATGAGCCAGGATCGCGCTGCGCTGCGACGACATTGACTTGTTTGTAACCATATTCTCCCGTGGCGATCGCAGGTCTGGCAAGAGTATCAGTTGCAGCCGTCGAGAAGCCACCATTCGCTGCATCTGACCATTGCATCACCGTGCGAACGCTGTCTCTACCTTCCAGCGAAAGGTCATCCCCCATGCCAATTTCTTCCCCATAGCGCAGCATGGGTGTACCAGGCAGGGTGAACAGCAAGCTGTAGACAAGTTCAATCCGGCGACGAGATCCTCCCATCATCGGTGGTAAGCGGCGACGAATCCCGCGCCCGAAAATTTGCATAGTTTTCTCAGGCGCAAATGCTGCAAAAATTTCCTCTCGTTCCGATGAAGTAATGCGATCTAGCGTCAGTTCATCATGGTGGCGCACAAAATTAAGCCACTGACAAATATCAGGAATATCCGGTAAGGTTTTTAGTCCCTCGCGCAATGCTGTGGATTCTTGACGCGCCAGGGCCAAAAACAGATGCTGGTTCAGCAAAAAGTTGAACAGGATGTGCATTCTGTCGCCCTTAGCAAAGTAGATAGAAATTTGCTCGCGATCGACATTTGCTTCTGCCAGCAACACAGCATCACCCTGACGCGATGACACAAAATCTCTCATTTCTTCCAAGAAACCTCGCAGCTTTTCGGGGTCTGCACCTTCGATGCCAATTCCTTCAATTAAAAACGGAACAGCATCAATGCGAAATCCAGACACGCCCAGTTCTAGCCAGAAACCCATAATTTTGCAGATTTCTTCTCGTACCGCCGGATTGGCAATATTCAAATCTGGCTGTTCTTTGTAGAAGTGATGCAAATAGTAAGCGTTTGCTTGTTCGTCGTACTCCCAAATACTTTCCTCAGCATCGGGAAACACCAGCAACTCTGGATCTGTTTTGGGTGGATTTTCTGACCACACATAGTAATCGCGATACTTGGAGTTTTTATCGCTTTTGGCTGCCACAAACCAAGGATGCTGATTGGACGTATGATTTACTACCATATCGATCAGTACGCGAATGCCTCGTTCCCTTGCTTGGTGCATGAACTCGACAAAATCTCCCAGGGTTCCCAGTCGCGGATCGATGTTGTAGTAATCCATCACGTCATAACCATTGTCCCGGTTAGGGGAAGGATAAAACGGCAGCAACCACAAACAAGTAATTCCTAGCGCGGATAAATAGTCTAGGCGGTCGATCAGTCCTTGAAAGTCGCCGACACCATCGCCGTCCGAGTCCATGAAGGTTTCAACATCGAGGGAGTAGACAATTGCGTTTTTATACCAGAGGTCTTTCATTGCAGTAAATTTCTTAATAGAGAAACTGTTGGAAATGGCTTTGTTCAGAAACCCTGCCACAGGGCTATTTAGGAAGCTGAATGCCACCGATATAGCTCATTTTTAGGAATATGAGCCTAAGTTTTGTTTGTCCAGATTCAAAATCTATCCATCTCAAGCTCGATGAAATATCTGTCGCTATAATAAATCAATTACGAAAAAAAATGGTTGCTCAGACTGACTACCATTAGCAGGAGCGATCGCTATTTCCGATTAGATGTTCATGCAAATAGCCAACTTGTTTAGCTTGTAGCTGCACTGTCTTCGCTCTCTGGGAGCCAAGGCAGTGCTTTCGCCACCAACCTTAGTTAAATCGGCCAGGCCTTGTCAATCATAAGGACATAGAAGTTGTGTTTGCCTTTAGCGATCGCCCATGGTGCCAACTACTCTTCTACCCAATTGAGTAACCCAAGAGAAGTAACAGCTCCAAAAAAGTGAGCGCCAATCAGATTGACGTTTGCCATCGTCACAAAAATATCTAGAGAACGAATCACATTTTCTGGCGTATAAGCTGCGAGCGCTTGCGGTTGACTCAGAGTTTTTGCTAGGACTACAGCCACTGTTTCTTCAGATGCGACAAACGCGATTAATACCCCCACCAAACTAGAAACTAATCCAATCCGTAAGGTGTGAGTAATATGTTCTTTGCTGGGATATACCTGGGAATTTTCGGCGTGCAAAAGTCGGCCTAAAAGCCGATAGCGAAAATCCCAAAATATTCTAAACGCCAGCAATAACAGGCCCACTATTGCTAAAACTACCCCGAAACCAATACCTGCATTATTGGTTTGTTCGCCCATGTTGCGACCCAACATAGCAAATAATAAAACAATGCCGGAAACAGCACCCAAGAATAACTGTATCCAGAAGCTAAATCTACTAAACAAGCGAAAAGTTGCGACGAATTCGCTTTGGGTCAGCGGTTGCGGCACGGATTCTGGTTGATTCATTATATCCACCTTATTGCTGAATTGAGCATCAAAATAAACGAGGTAAGAAAGAGGTTCTGCTTGTCTTCCTGTCGCAAGCGATCGCCTGGTGGTTAGCTATTAGACTTCTGCAGAAAACTCGGTTAAGGGCAGGACAGGATGCCTAACCCCTACTCCCCGCAGTAGTTATGAGAGAGGTGTATTGGTTACTGAGGAATGGCTGACGGATATACTCCTGTAGCAACTAAGACAGGTTTGTTGGTATACTCGGCTTCTAGCTTCTGCTTCAAGGTCAAATCCCATTGCAGATCGTAGTCCCGCTCAAGTTCAGCGACGACAAACGAACGCAACTCGCCGGTTACGGCAACCTTCTCACCTTCTTGCACGGTTGGTTTTGGAACTGTGTGTATCACTAACAAGTCTTGTCCGCCAATTAATTTGTCTTCATCCAAAGTGAACGAGTTTGGACTTCTGAGGCTTTCGACTTCACCGCTCACCGCCAGTGTCTTGCCGTAGTATTTTTGGGGGTTTGAGGTGAGTTCACCCGGTGTGGGGGCTAGCGCCATCGATTGTGCAACGATCGCAGGTTTACTTTCGTACTCAGCGTACAAGTTTGGCTCTAAGCCTAATTTGTACTCGCGCTCAATATCTGCAAGGACAAAATTGCGAACTGTTCCTGTTACTTGAACTTCTTGATCTGATTCAGTCGGCAGCACAAAGGGCTTGCCGGTGGCATTGACAACCAAAATCGATTCGGTGCTAAAAAACTCCTTATCGCTAACTGTAAAGGTCGATGGCCCCAATTTTTTGACTGGTTCGCTTCTGATGGTCACAGTTTTGCCAAGCAGTTGTGCTGTGTTATCAACCACATTCTCGGTTGTCGTGGGAACCGTACCGGGTGTTGCAGGTGCAGGTGCAGGTGCCGTTGCTTGTCGCTGTGGGGTAGTACAAGCCGGAAGCAGGATAGCTGCTAGTGCGAGGGCGATCGCTCCTCCCTTAGCATTCGAGAGCTTTTGAGTGTAATTGTTCAAACGATTATTAACCATTGAAAAACCTCCTTGATTTTTTCTGTTTATTTTGTTGATGAAGCTACAGAATTTGTGTTTAAAACCGGGTTTTTTTATAGCCTAATTCAAAAACACTTGACCGTCAGGGTGAACTCTTAAAACTCCTTAATTGCCATCCTATTTAGTCGTTTCATCTGAGGAGTTGCTGATGCAACAAGAGGCATGGTTGGCATACCGATTAATAAACTGCCAGAGATGATTTGTAATATCCCTGGCGTTTTTTTTCAGGGATTTTTTAGTTGATACATAGATATCTCCTGATGGAATCTTTCAAATTTAGTCAGGTGTGCCCGATTTTGCGCGGGCAAATAGTCGCGAGTCACCGCTCAATTTTGAAACAGTACCAAAGTTTCTTCGCTGGTGCGATCGCCTCTGCTAGAAGTGAGATTCACCTCGTATCGGGTTCCTGGTAAAGAAATGGTCGGCTTAAAAGCAAAGCTGAATTTACCTTGTTCATCCGCCCGAATTGTGCGTTCGAGGATATTTCGTTCAACTCCAAATAAACCTGCCACAGAAGAGGTAGCCTGAACGTTGACATTAACTGTCGCATTTGGGGCGCTGCGTCCTTCCACTTCAACCGTCCCGCTGACGCGAGCATTTTCTTCGGGAGTGATAATTTCTAGCGGGATTTCGGCAGTGTTGGAACTGCCATCATCGCCAGCAATTAGTTCTCGATCTAAACGGGAACGAATAACTTGATTTCCCGACTGCAAACTAGCAGTAACCGCCGCACCTGCAGGGGGGAAATAATCTTGGCTGCGGATCGTATATTCCCCTGTGTAAACGCCGTTGGATTCTTCCCGCATGGGAATGTTATAAGCAACTCCTTCAATGGAGAAATTAGCTGTAGCGTTGGGAGTGCCGAGCAATTTGAAATTGAGCGTGGTTCCCGGCTCTAACTGCGGTACGGATTGAGCAGTGAAGCGGTTAATAGACAAAGATTGAAAGCGGCGATCGCTATAACCAGCTACTAGAGGTTGTTGCAAGCGGGTGCTGCTGATGCGATCGCCTTGTTGCAAATTTGCCCGCACAACTGTATTTTCGGAAATACGATCGCCCTCGCGAATCATGTAGTTTGCCTCGTAAACTCCGGGTTGAACCTCCCGCATCGGCAGATTTTGCACTGCATTTGGGATAGTCAAGGTAGCTCTAGAATACGGGGTTCCTCGCAGCACGAAAAAGAGTTGAGTTCCCGGATCTAATCGCTGTACTGGATACGCGGTAAAACTGTCTATATCCGAGCCGACTACTCTTCGTTGAGCTACTTGGATAGAGGGTTTGGCGCTAGCTAGGGCAATTTCCGGTAAATAAATGGTTGAACCCAACAGAACCAGTCCAATTGCCGTTGAAAATGATTTTATTTTCATAAAATCCTCCTAAATCGCAACAACCAACCTCTTGCAGTAATGTGAAAAGAAAATTTAAATTATTAAAAATTTACTTTGGCTCAAGGTCGATTGTCTGTGTTCTACGTTCTACATTCTTTCAAAATGTTGCTTATATATCCATTTAACCTCAAGTCTCCAAAGCTTGCCATCTGTCGGAGGCAATAAGAAAATATCTATCTGATGAAAGATGATTGAAGAAAAAATGATAATATTCCTTTCAGTTCAGTTAAGTGCGATCGCTCGGACTATTGGCGATAGATGCTTGATTCCCCACTGTCGCACTGGGGCGCATCCATTCTTGCAACGTCCATAAGCCCGTTATGGCAGCTATTGCAGCTCCCAAACTATCCATAATTAAATCAATAATCGTATCATCCAGGCTCCCAATCACTTCGGTTGAGAGAACAATACCAGCCGTCCACTCGGTAATTTCCCACAAAGCACCAATCGCAATCCCAAAACTGGTTATTGTTAGCAAGTACAGCAGTTTATGGTTGCGAAAAATAGTCAGCATTGAACTGTATGCTAAAAAACTCAATGCTAAAGTCACGGCAAAAGTCGTGAAAGCATGAACAATTTCATCATAAGGTCCCGGTTGGTAAAACAGTCCGAAAACCCAGCCTCCGGCGTTGAGTAAGGCAGCAAGCACAAACAGGAAATCAAACAGCGTTGGCAAGCGATCGACCATCACCACAAACGCCAGGGATGCTACTAAGAATAAGGCTAACCCCAAGGCATTTTGCCATTTTCCCTGACTCAGAGCACCTATTACTGCTATTGTTAATAACGCCTGTCCTACCCAAGCTGCAACTCGATAGCCACGCCAGTTTGTAGTCATCATCACTCTCCTTCTATATTAAGATCGCACCTCCCCGACTTCTTAGAGAAATCGGGGTTCTCCATGTCCTTAATACCAATTTTTTATGAGGCTGCACATATCTCGATCCCCCCTAGCCCCCCTTATTAAGGGGGGGACAAGATTCTTCTCAAAGTCCCCCTTCTTAAGGGGGATTTAGGGGGATCGAGATATGTGCAACTTCACCTTAAATTGGTATAATGTCGTTTATTTTAGCTCAATTTCTAGAGGTCATCTTGAGCAACTTGGGCATGGTTTAAGGCAGCGACTAAGGTAACTCCGCCTAAAATATTACCAATTAGGGTAGGTATCATGAATTTGCCAAAATATTCGGGCCACGAAACAGCTTTAATTGCCACTGCATAGAAAACTTCCACCGATCCGGCAATAATATGAGGAAATTCACCTAGCCCAACCAGGGAAGTGATGATAACAATTACCCACAGTTGGGAAGACTCAGCGGCGGGGAGAAGCCACACCATTAAAGCAATTAACCAACCCGCAAAGATTGCCCGCAATAAAGTTATCCAAAATCCTCCATCGATAACTCTTAAACCTATTTCGCCAAACGCTGTTTGAATTTCAGGCGGGAAGACTCCAACCTGTGCAACTATTGAGGCAAATATGAATGCACCTAACAAATTGCTTGCTAACACAATTCCCCATAATCGCAGCACTCGCATAAAAACTTTGGGTCTGCGATCGTTTAACAAAGGCAGAATGACAGTCAGGGTATTTTCAGTGAACAACTGCTGACGCCCCATCACCACAATGACAAAGCCGATACTGTACCCAAGGCTGACAATGATGGAACTCCAAGATTGCTGCGGTAAATTTGCTTGGAGTACACCTTGAGCCACTAGGGAAAATCCCATAGATAGTCCTGCAGCTAATCCAGACCAAGCTAGGGCTGAAACTGGACGCAACAACTCACTTTCACCCTCAATCCTAATCGTTTCGTGAATGATTAAGGCAGTGGGACGGATTCGCTCAATGATCTCTTCACGATCGCGATCGCTTAGTTCCAACTTTTGTTGACCCAGCAATTCTATTGCTTGGCTGGCTCGATCGCTATTTTGTGTCATCTCGCTCTTGTTAAATTATATGAACTTCGTAGTTCTCAGCATACAAACTAAACAATAGCGACGCGCCTAACCTGAGAATGAGCTTTGGGTTTTTCTAAAAAGTGTCTGTAGAGAAAAAATAGTTGTGCAACATCTATCTTAAGTTTGGTGATTTTAAAATTGAATGTAAAAGCAATATATCTTAAGTAAGATATTCCGCTATTTGCTTTAATTTTGCACAATCTTTGCCATACAGAGGTGTAGGGTGAAAATGTAAGAGTGGCAGTGTTAGGAGGCATCTTTGTACAAAATTAATTCCTTGAGTACAAGAAAACCTGACCCATTCAAAAATTCAACCACGAATGCGATTGTGGAGGCTTCTAGCTGGTTCGATCGCTGTAATTGGGAAGGAAAACTCCTCTCTCAAATTTGAGAACCTAGTCAAGCCTGAGTGCGATCGCATTCGTCGTGGAGATTGCCGTTTTTTTGGGACTAGCAGCAGTTTTTTTGGCTTTGCGCGTACCCTCATTTGCAATTGGCAAAGACCTGCGGTGAGTTTTACGTTGGCACAATCATGCAAGTGGCTTTGACATTCAGTTCAATGTAACGTTTTTGCTGGCGATCGCAATTGTCTTTGGTTTAATCGGGCTTTGGGGAAAAGCCACCAGCAAGCGTCGTTTTAACGAAGTGTGAAGCACCGGAATATGAAAATCCACAATTTCAACCTCACCATAAATCGTGGGTAAATCGATCGGTGTTGACCAGTTACTAATCTAGTAATAACAATGAATAGAGATAGCGATGATCGCAGTTCTTCTGCACAAATAACTAACCAACAGGGTGAAAATACAAATCAACAAATCCCGCAGCCACCAGAGGGTTGGGATCGCTTTAAATGGTTGGGGCCGAGTTTTTTATGGATGCTGTCGGCTGCTGGTTCTGGTGAGTTACTATTTACACCTCGAATTGCAGCACTTTACGGCTACTCGCTGTTGTGGGCGCTGCTAGCGGCTGTTATCCTCAAGTGGTTTATCAACAACGAAGTCGGGCGGTTTTCGGTTTGTACGGGTGCAACAATTTTAGAAGGTTTTAAGCAAATTCCTGGACCGAAAAATTGGACGATTTGGCTGATTTTATTGCCGCAGGTGGTAGTAGCAATTTCCACAGTTGCCGGACTTGCAGGTGCCGCCGCTACAGCACTGATTCTAGTAACAGGAGGAACAGTTAAACTTTGGACGGTGATTATTATCGCTGTGACGGCAGCAATTGTGTTCATGGGGCAGTATAAAGTTGTTGAAAAAATTTCCTCAATTATCGGCATCGGCCGCACGTTGGCCGTGGTAGCCGCGGCGATTTTTGTTTTTCCCAACCTTCGACAATTCGCAGCGGGGTTAGTACCTCAAATTCCCCAAAACGTGCAATATCAAGAAATCCTACCTTGGCTGGGTTTTATGCTAGCAGGGGCAGCAGGATTGATGTGGTATTCCTATTGGGTGGAAGCCAGAGGATACGGTGCTGCTTCCCTCAAACAAGAACAACCCCTTGATTTTGATCAAATCAGCCACGAACAAGTAAAAAGGTTGCAGGGTTGGGTGACTTTAATGAGTTTCTCCAACACCTTAGCAGTCGTGGGTGCGCTGTTAGCGGCACTCGCTTTTTTGATTCTCGGTGGCGAGTTGTTGCGTCCCCAAGGATTAGTGCCAAAAGAACAACAAGTAGCAGAAATTTTGGGTAGTTTGCTAGGCAACCTTTGGGGGCCATTTGGCTTTTGGTTTATGGTGGCAATTGTTTTTATTACTTTTTGTAGCACCACGCTTTCAGTCCAAGATGGCTTTGGGCGGATGTTTGCCGATGGCACGCAAATTTTACTGCAAGGATTTGGCGTGCAGGGTCGCTGGACGAATGAAAAATTTTTGCAGCGATTTTATATTATAGTGCTGTTAGCTGCGTTACCCATTGCGATTTATCTGATTTTCGGCGAACCCGTTTCCTTGTTACAAATGGCTGGAGGCATTGAAGCAGCTCACATTCCCATTGTGACTGGATTAACGCTTTATGTGAATCATCGAATGCTGCCCAAGGAATTGCGACCCTCGAAGTTTATCTGGGGTGGAACGGTAATTGCAGGGATCTTTTTTGCCTGCTTTGCAGTTATCTATCTTTTACAACTGACCGGGATAATTGGCACGAGTGGAGGAGGAAGTTAAACAGTGTTTTTCTCAGATATTACAGCATTCGTGCCGGATCTGTAGGGGCGGGTTCACCAATAGTCTTAAAGCTTGCAAACAGGTTAAATAAACCCGCCCGACTCCACGAAAAATCCCATTATTGACATTGGTGCAATATCTCAGTTTTTACACTTTACCTGTTTGGGAACTATTTCCCAAAATTGGGAAAATCGCAACTATCAAGTTGCTGTTGTTAGTTAACCTTCACTTTCAAATTGTTATGACTCTCGCAACCAAACCTTTATCTAACTATATCGCCGTCGTGTTTGACTTCGACGATACCCTTGTCCCGGATACCGTCGATAGTCTGTTAGAAAGTCTCAATATTGATGCCCTCGCCTTTCGTCGCGAGCGAATTCAACCTTTAATTGATAGCGGTTGGGACAATATTCTAGCCAGATTTTACGCAATTATCGAGGAATCTAAGCGTCAAGGGAACAAAATAACCCAGGAATATATAGCAAATTTTGGGAAAAAATTAGCGCCCTTTGATGGCGTTGCAGAAATGTTCGATCGCCTACGCCAAAGCGCTTATGCAATCAACCCCAAAGTGGAAGTTGAATTTTATATAATTAGCTGCGGCATGGTGGAAATTGCCCGTAATAATTGCATCGCCCCCAAGTTTAAGGCGATGTGGGGTTGCGAGTTCCATTATGGTAAAGAGGGCGAGATTGAGTTTGTCAAAAAAATTGTAACTCACACGGAAAAAACTCGCTATTTGTTTCAACTTGCCAAAGGCGTTGACAACAATCCAAAAGACGATGGCAAAACATTTGTTTATCGGGATGTTCCGGCGGAAGAATTGCACATCCCGCTAACACAAGTCATTTATGTGGGTGATGGGGCATCAGATATTCCTTGTTTTTCGCTTTTGAATGAACAACAGGGAATAACGATTGGGGTTTATAAAGATAGTACCGCACAAGATTGGAGCCAGGAAATAGAAATTAGCCAAAGTCAGCGGCTGATGAATTTGGCTTCTGCAGAATACAGTGAGGATTCGGAATTGATGCGATCGCTCACTCTCGCTGTAGAAAGTTTAGCCAAAAAAATCTCCCTGCTAGAGTTAAGTGTTGGTGAATAGAGAGAGGCTTTTGTTGTGAGTTTAGGAAAGTGGATCGGTTTTTTGGCTTTGGTAGCCTCGCTCTATATTTTGTGGAAAATTAGAACGATTGTTTTACTGTTTTTTACCGCCGTAATTTTAGCGATCGCTCTCAACCGTTTAGTGCGAAGATTGCAGCAGTCGGGTGCGAAGCGGGGAGTGGCGATCGCCTTAGCAGCGGCGATTCTAGTCACAGCGAGCGCTGTCTTGCTAACTCTCATCGTAACGCGCCTGAGCAATCAATTTCAAGAGTTGTCCGAACTCGTCCCGCTAGGAATAGAACAACTGCGACTTTGGAGCAATTGGTTGCAAGCAAGATTACCCGGACAAATAGTTGATAACCTTCCCAGTATTGACGATTTAACCCAAGAAATTAAAACGCTTTTTCGGTGGACAAGTTCGCATATTTATCTGTGGTTTTCCAACTATCTAACCTTGATTATCAATACCTTATTAATTACCGTTTTGACAATCATGCTTCTGGTAAATCCGATGCCATACCGCCACGCAATTATCAGCCTTTTTCCGGCTTTTTACCGTCAGCGAGCCGATGAAATTCTCTCAAAATGCGAAGAGGGTTTAATGGGTTGGTTGGCCGGCGTTGCATTAAGCATGAGTTTTATTGGTATTACCAGCATTATTGGTTTGTTTGTTTTGCAAGTTCCACTGCCTTTTGTGAACGGGCTTCTGGCATTCATATTAGCCTTAATTCCCTATATGGGCGCAATTTTAAGCGTAATTCCACCGCTGCTGCTGGCTTTATTAGATTCGCCTTCAAAAGCAGGCGCGGTGTTGTTGCTTTATTTCCTAATTCAACAAATTGAAGGCAACTTGGTCACACCTATCATTATGGAAAAGCAGGTATCTCTGCTTCCCGCTTACACCTTAGCTCTCGTGACAGCATTCGGATTTTTCTTTGGTTTTTTGGGATTATTTTTAGCGCTACCAATTCTAATTGTTATTCAAATTTGGGTTAAAGAAGTTTTAATCAAAGATATACTAGACCGCTGGCAGACTCCTCCATCATGGAAGCCATCTCATAGCCCCTAAAGCTATATTTGTCAAGCCCAATAAATGTGAAATTTATTACTCAATCAACCGATGAGACTCCCGCTCAAGACAGATTTTAAAAAAATCTAAACAAGCTAATCTTTAAATTAATAAATAATCACATAAATTATCTGTTTAAGAACTCAGTTAGCTGGACAGGAATGCACTATTGGGTATGGCAGCAGTCGTTAACAACTAAATTGTCAAAAAATATGAAACGGGACAACTCACCCACCGACAGCATTAAAGACTCAATTGGACAGGCAGCTTCTCATCCCTGGTTTGAGCGACTGGCAAGATTGGGATATGCTTCCAAAGGCTTAGTTTACTTTATTGTCGGTTTTTTAGCAGCACAAGCCGTCTTCAGTATGGGCGGCCGGACAACCGATACTAGCGGTGCATTATCAGAAATTGTTAACCAACCCTTCGGTAAATTTCTGCTATTTCTTGTAACGATTGGCATTATTGGTTATGCCCTTTTGCGTATCGTTCAGGCAATTCTCGACCCAGAAAACCAAGGACAGAAAATGGATGCCAAGCGAATTGCCCAACGCATTGGCTACGCCTTAAGTGCTTTAGCTTACGCAGGTTTAGCTTTAACGGCTGTAAAACTGATAATGGGTTCAGGCGGCGGCGGTAAGAGCGATACAACCGAAGATTTGACAGCCCAAATTTTAGCGCAACCGTTTGGAGAATGGCTGGTAGGATTGGCAGGCTCAATTGTTATTGGTGTCGGTTTTTCTTATTTCTACCAAGCATATAAAGCCAAATTTCGCCGCCATTTCAAGCTAAATGAAATGAGCCAAACCGAGCAAACTTGGGCGACACGGTTGGGTCGATTCGGAATTGCTGCCCGTGGAGTTGTTTTCGTTATAATCGGTTTTTTCTTAATTCAAGCAGCAAGGCTATCGGATGCCAGTCAAACGAAAGGATTGGGCGATGTGTTGGGAATTGTGGCACAACAGCCTTTTAGTCCAGTGATTTTGGCTCTAGTACCTTTGGGTTTAATTGCCTATGGCATCTACTCGGTAATTGAAGCTCGCTATCGGCGAATTTTCGGTTCATAAGCTTGCCCGTTATGCAGAAAGTTATGAATTTTGAGTACAACAATTTTTTTGAATTAAAAACTTATCTAACTCAAAGCTCAAAACTTTTACAAGGCGTCCTGATTAAATCACCTGCTTTTAAGTCTGGATATTTTAACTCAAAACTCAGGGCGGGCACGGGGGCACCGCCCCTACTGTACTCAAAACTCCTAAAAACTTATGGCAAAAATTGGTTATCATGCTTCCCACGAACAGTTTAAGCCCAGCGAACTGCTGAAATATGTCCAAATGGCAGAACAAGCTGGCTTTACCCATGCCCTTTCTTCCGATCACTTTCATCCTTGGAGTGAAGCGCAAGGACAAAGTGGTTTTGCTTGGTCTTGGTTGGGTGCAGCAATGCAAGCAACGGCGAGGCTTTCCTATCGGGTTGTTTGCGCTCCCGGACAGCGGTATCATCCGGCTATTATTGCCCAAGCTGCGGCAACGTTGGGAGAAATGTTTCCCAATCGTTTTTGGCTAACGGTTGGCAGCGGTCAAGCGTTGAACGAACATATTACTGGGGATAAGTGGCCTACTAAGAGCGATCGCAACGCGCGCCTCAAAGAATGTGTCGATATTATCCGCGCCCTTTGGGCAGGAGAAACCGTCACCCATCGCGGTTTAGTGTGCGTAGAAGATGCAAAACTCTATACCCGCCCGGAAATTCTCCCATTAATTATCGGCGCCGCAGTTACGCCAGAAACCGCAGAATGGGTGGGCAGTTGGGCAGATGGATTAATTACTACTTCTCGCCCACCTGAAAAGTTAAAAAAAGTCGTCGATGCGTTTCGTCGCGGTGGCGGAGAAGGGAAACCAATGATTTTGAAAGTGCAGCTTTCCTATAACAGTAATGCAGAGAAAGCACTACAAGGCGCTCATCATCAATGGCGTAGTAATATCTTCAAAAGTAAAATGCTGACAGAACTGATAACACCCGATCAATTTGATGCGGCCGGGGAGTTTGTGCAACCAGAGGAGTTATATCAACACGTCCGCATTTCGGCAGACCAAGAGCAGCATATTGAGTGGTTGCAACAAGATATGGAATTGGGGTTTGATGAACTAATTTTGCACAACGTTAACCGATCGCAAGAGCAGTTTATTGAGGCGTTTGGCGAAAAAGTAGTGCCAGTGCTGACAAAAACTTGATGTTGGCATCTACCTAATTCAAGACTTTGAATTCTGATTTAATAATTGCTGAATCTCAGCCCGCAAGGCAGCAATTTCCGTTTGAAGTGCTGCAATTGATTTCGCTCCTGCTAATTCTGCCTCGTCATCCTCTGCATCGCGACCAATAAAAAATGTGGCGATGGTCGCAGTTACATAACCAAAAACCGCAAACGCATAGAGTGCCAGAACAAGGCAAAGTATGCGACCTTCTGGCGTTTTGGGCCAATATTCCGAACCCATTGTCATCATTAGCATTGCCGTCCACCATAACGCTGTGCCGTAATTATTTAACCCGGAGGAACCATCGGCGACATCTTTTTCAAAAGCATACATCCCTGCTGCACCTACCAAGGTAATAATTATCGTTAGTCCTACGACATAACCAAATCCGCGACGGCTAACACTCGCAGCTAATGCCCGCATCCCTCGATTCGTACCAGTCATAACTCGCAACAACTGCAAACTTCGCACAGCCCGTGCTGTTTTGAATGCTCGCACCACTCGTACAATCCTCAAGGTACGCAAAGCAGGCAACAGCAGAGAAAAAGCCGTTATCCAATGGCTTTTAATATAGGAAATTTTGCGCGGAGCTAAGGCAAATTTAACTAGAAAATCGGCAATAAAGATAATCCAAATAGTAGTGCTAACGACTTCTAGCAGTGGATTTAATCCCCAAGTTAATTCAATAATAAATAGGGCTAGCCACACAAATGCCAGCACCAGCATGGGAGCTTCCAGCCAATCTTCTAGCTGTTGCAAAATTTCGCCTTGCTCTTGTTCTATGGCTTGTTTTTTGGCTAGGTTGGGGTTGTTCATCTACCTACCAAATCATTAAAAGTTTGTCTTTTACGCTGCATTTTAGTATAAGGTTTCGCCAATGGCACAGCAGTAAACCAGTGGGCTATTATTGACACGCAAATAATTAGGCTACCAATGACCCAAGCTGACTCTAACCCCGTTTTACGTAGCGCCAGCATGGCATAGAAAATCGCTGCCACACCCATTGAACCAAACCATCCTAAAAACAAAGTATCCTGCCAGCTTTTTAGCTGACCCAGCTCATGTGGGTGAAGACAGCGCAACTAACTACAAACCCTTGTTAAATTCATTCGCACTCTAACGCCCTTCCCTCTTCACGTCCAACTCTTCACGACGCAGTGTTTCCGTTGCCTCAACGGTCTCCGTTTCAACTTCTTTCCTGATGTTAACTTCTTCGCGCACGAAAGCTTCTTTTTTGATATCAGCACTTTCTTCGTAAACTTCCATACGCATCACCTTTTCCTGCTTGAAGGGAGTATCCAGATTTACTGGCGCACCTGCCTTTTCTGGAGTTATACTCTCAATTACCACTCGCTCTTTTTCTGTTGGAACGGAAACTCGTGCCGTTTCGGTTTCAACTCGCTTGCCAATTGCTACCTCGCCAGCTTTGTGACGGCTTTTTTCTGCAACCAGTCGTTCTTCGTAGAGTCGGAACTTGTGATGCTCGCGATCGTTCATCTGATACAATTGAGGCTCTTGTTCGTAAGTGTATGTGTTGCGGTCATAACCAGCAGCCTTAGCTTGGTTAGAGACAGAACGCGGCATAGAAACTGGTGCAGATGCTTGTACAGGCAATGAGGTTTCTAAAGGCAATGATGCTTCTACAGGTGCAGACCCTTCTACAGTTCGAGTACGATAAACACCCCGCACTTGTTCTTCATAATCGTAATCAACCACCATCCCATCCTCATACCTGGGTAGTCTTTCTGCTTGGTCTTTACTCCTCAAACCCGTCGCGTAGATGCGTTCTGCATCAACCTCAACTCGACAAAGTGCAACTGGAACTAATACCTTCTTGCCAAATATCCAGAAACCCGTGTCAACCACAAAATATCGGAAACGTCCTGTCTCATCAACTAGCGCTGTATCAATTGAGCCAATCTTCTCATCTGTATTTCCAGCATAGATATCCAGACCTTTGATATCTTCGCCATTAAAAGCAGCTTCGCGGTAGTTGGGATTAAAATCTTCAATTTTGTAAAGTAACATACCAGTCCTTCCTTTTCTATCTATATCAACTTATGACCCCATTTTAGATATATCTCAAATTTGATGCTTCCTTCTTATGAAGGATTAAGTGAAACAAAATAGTAGGATGAGTATATTTATTTTAATTTTTTTCTGTCTTTGGATAGATGACTTTTTAATTTTTCATCCACCTTCCGCACCCTCAAGTTTCACAATCGGTTTCTAACTATTTATATAGAAAAATACTTTTAGAAATTAGACTTTGATACTGTACATTAACGGAGCAAAAAAATATATAGCAACCCTAAATTATTCGCGTAATTATTGTAGGGGCAATCCGACCCCTACTCCCCGTGGTTGCCCCGATAGATAGGGGGTAGGCACGGGGAGTAGGGGTAGCACTACCCTACAAATTTACATGAATGATTTAGGATTGCTATATACATAATTTATTACTTTAAAAATAGACTTTTAGGTGAGATATTTGGGGCAAACACATTTGAAAAACTTTGCCTTGATTATGCTACACCCTATGTTTAAAATCATTATGAATATATGCCCGGTAGCCTCTTCAGCAAGCAATTTGTCCTAACTAATGACTAATGAGTAATGACTAATGAGTAATGAGTAATGACTAATGAGTAATGACTAATGACTAATGAGTAATGACTAATGGCTAATGACTACTGACTACTGACTAATAAAAACAAATTCCCCGGTCTAACCAGGGAACGAAAGATATTAAAAAAAGTAATGTTGTTTTAATAAATTGAATTTGCCAATAAGCGGCGATAAATTAGTAGCAGCCCTTGTTGAGTTGAGAGCGGACGCCGGGGCGGGCAGTCCTGTGTAGATGCCGCACCCGATCGCATTTTCCAGTCTCAAGAAAACAGTTGCATTCATATTTGAGTACCACTTAAGCTTGGTTGCTGTTGCGAGTCTGGCTAGCCAGCTCCAACAGTTGCGCCCAGCGTTTTTGGACTTGTTTGGGAGTGCATTTGATCGCGGTGGCGATCGCCTTGTCGCTTTCTTGATTCCGCTTCATTTCTAACAATTGCTGCATTTCCGGCGACAGTTGAGCGCGAAAAGCTTCCCATTTGTCCGAAGTCATTCCCAGCTTTTGATCGACATCAGCACCCAGCCATTCGTGGACGAGTTTCCAATTTTGAGTGCGGGCAAATTTTTCGACGTGGTACTTAAACCGTTGTTGCAAGTAGTCGCGCTGGCGGGAAGACAAACCGAGCACGCGGTCAATTTCCGAAGCCGAAAGGTCTTGCAATTTTAAAGTTAAGTAATTCACGCATTCTGGCTGATTTTGCGATTCCAGATAGGCGATCAATTCCGAGACTACTCGATCGCGCAGCACAGCATCAGCAGGATCGACAGTTTCCGATACCATTTGCTCGCGCACTTGTTGCAGCGCCGGAGAGCGGCTGTAAATTTCCGCATCTTCTCCCTTGCCGGATTCTACAGCCATTTCAATGTCGATCGCAGTTTCGGGAGGCTGGCCCTTGGCAAATCCTTGAGCGCGCAACACGATCAGGCGTTGGCGGTTGCGGCCGGGCAAACCGATTTGGCGCTTGGCGTAGTGTTCGGTAAAAGCCATGTACTCAGCCAATTCTAGCTGCGTGCGGGGCTGGTAGGTGACATCGAGTTGATGTTCGCGACGGAAAGCTCGCAGAGATTCGATGTAAAAGCCTTGCAAAAAGTCTTCAATCATGTTGTAGCGAGCTTGGAAGTTCAAGTTCGATCGGAAAGAAGCAACATGGCGGTAAATCATCGCCGCGAGGTGAGAATGCAGTTCGACGCGGCCTTGTTTGGAACCGAGGCGGTAGTATTGCAGGGTTTTTTGCAACCGGTGCTCGGCCAAGGTGATTTGCCAAGCTTCAACTTCGCCGGAAATTTGGATGCGATCGCTTTTTTGGCAAATCCGTTCAACTTCCTTAGCAATCCGCATCGCCACTGCTTGAGCGCTGCGGCTGGCAGTTTTCATTTCCCCTTGCAATTCTTTGAGGGCGAAGTCAGCCAAAGCGAGGATATCGATGCTGGGAACAGTATTGATTTCGGCGTTTGGTTCGCTGGAGGTAGCCGGAATGCAGTTGAAGCCAGAAGCGGTGTTGCAGTTGACGGTGGTGGCAGTTTTGGCAGTCATGGCATTTATCGGGTGGTAGGGCACAGCGGGTGTGCGAGGACATTTGTCAGAGTGTGAGGCGGCAGTTGCTGGCGGTTTCGCTTGCTGTGCTGATTCAACTCTCTATACATTGAATGTTACGGAAGTAGAGATAACCGTAGTTATGCCAGTGTTCCACTCTCTCATGCAACAGTTTTTGGCTGCTGAATCTGATTCTAATCGCTGGCTGTGGAAGATTGGTTTTATTGCCGTTAAAGCCTTACTTTACAAGCATTCTGAGCTGTTATGTGCGTGGGGCGATCGCCAGGAAAACTGAGGGTGCTGCCAGGCCGCTGAGTGGACAATCTAATAACTGGCTATTTGAGGGGGTTTTGGCCGTTAGAGATTGTGGAATCGAGACTTGGCAGAGTGTAGCTATCTGCAATGTCTTCAGAACCTACGCAACAGCAGTTAGGAAACCCGGTTAATCTGAAAATTTGATCTTATCCAAGAAGGAAGAAGGAATCAGAAAGAAGCACACAGAGCTTTGTTTGCAAACAATTCACCCTGATTCTTTCTCTAATACCAAAGTCACCGGCCCGTCATTCTCGATCGAGACTTGCATCATCGCTCCAAACAAGCCTGTTTCGACTTTTAAGCCGCTCTGGCGCAACTTTTCGACAAATTTATCATAAAAAATTTCGGCTCGTTCAGGAGCCGCTGCTCGGTCAAAGGAAGGTCGCCGACCTTTGCGGCAGTCCCCGTAGAGAGTAAACTGACTGACAACCAGCAACTCGCCGCCAATGTCTTGTACTGACTTGTCCCAGCGCCCGGTATCCGTGGCAGAGTCGGGAAACAAACGCAATTCCAGGCATTTGCGAGCCATCCAATCGAGTTCTGTTTCGGTGTCGGTGTCTGCAATACCTACAAGCAAGTTAAGTCCGCGGCCAATTTTGCCAATAATTCGATCGTCAATTTCGACTTGAGATGATTTTACTCGCTGGATGATGACTCGCATGGGAAATCGGTAATTGGTAATAGGTAATTACTCGTTACCAGGCTCTGGCCTGGTAACGCAGATCCAGAGGCTCTGCCTCCTATCTTCCTAAGTACCAGAGATGCAGAGCCTCGCTTACATCGGTTCCCAGGCCAGAGCCTGGGAACCAGTAACCTTTAGTTTTTCCCAAAACCTTTGCCGCGATTGGTTGAAGGCATACAAAGACAGTTTTCGAGTTGCGATCGCAAAGTCTCGGTATCCAAACCCTGACCGATGAGAACAAGCTGGTTTTTGCGATCGCCTTTCCACTGGTCATCGTCCATCGTAAATCGCTTGCCGCTCAAGTGAAAAATATGCCGTTTGGGACTTTCTTCAAACCACATAATCCCTTTCGCGCGAAACACATTTGTTGGCATTTGTTTGTCTAAGAAATATTGAAATTTTCTCAGAGAAAACGGCTTGTCACTCAGGAAAGAAATTGAGGTAAATCCGTCATTTTCTAAATGGTCGGAGTGGTCGTGATGGCTGTGGTCGTGATGGCTGTGGTCGTGATGGTCGTGATGGCTGTGGTCGTGATGGTCGTGATGGCTGTGGTCGTGATGGTCGTGATGGTCGTGATGGTCGTGATGGTCGTGATGGTCGTGACTGCTAGGAGTTTCTTCAGATTGGAAATATTTGTCCGATTCAAACAATCCGACGCTGAGGACAAGCGGTAGGGGAACTTGCGATTTTACTGTTCGCAGAATTCGAGCACCTTCTTTGACATCCCGAATCTTAACTTCCAACAAATCTAAATCTGCTTCTTCAACCAAATCAGTTTTGTTGAGGATAATTATATCGCCGTAAGCTATTTGACTGTAAGCTGCTTGAGAGTTGAATAAATCTAAGCTGTAGTTGGCTGCGTCTACTACTGTAACTATCGAATCGAGACGAGTCAGGTCGCGCAGTTCTGTGCCTAAAAAAGTCATTGCTACTGGCAGCGGGTCGGCGAGTCCGGTTGTTTCGACTACCAGATAATCGAGATTTTCTTGACGTTCCAGAACTTTGTAAACTGCATTAACTAAATCTTCATTAATAGTGCAGCAAATGCAGCCGTTGTTCAGCTCAACCATGTTGTCGTCGGTGGTGACAATCAGTTCGTTGTCGATGCCGATTTCGCCAAATTCATTTACCAAAACTGCTGTTTTCAAACCCTGCTGGTTGGTCAGGATGTGGTTGAGCAGGGTTGTTTTGCCGCTGCCGAGAAATCCTGTAATGATGGTAACGGGTAAGCCGTGTTTGGGAGCGTCCATCGCCGGTTCTGTCTCGGACTGAGTTGTAGATTGCATAGCTTGAATGTCAAATAATGTCGATCGCACTTTCTTTGTGGCTCTTATTGTATCTTAATTAGGACAAGGCCTGGTAAACCCAGTTTCTCGGAGAAATGTTGGGTTTGGTGGCATGGTATCTACGCATCAACCGGGAATCAGCCCGAGAGTGCAAAATAAGTGGGCCGCTAATTATCGGCAATTGCTAACGCGATCGCACTTTTTTATTTTTTTGATAAAATTTTGTCCAGAGTACCTGTCGCAGTTTTTGCCACTAACTCCAGCAGCGACAAATTTGGGACAGACTCAAGCCCAGTGCGATCGGCCAATTCCCCCTACTCTATAGCAATCCTAAATCATTTGTGAATTTCTTACTCCCTCCCCTTACCAAGGGGAGGGTTGGGGTGGGGTAAAAAATTTACGACTCCTGCAAGGATGGCTATATAATAGTTTTAATTATTGAGCAGCCTAAAATATTTAAACCTCAACGAAAACAGGGCGGTGGCTAACAACAGCCACCGCCCTCAAGATAGTATTGCGCTATCTAAATCTGTGCTTACGCAGGAAGCAAGACTGAATCAATAATGTGGATGACACCATTATCAGCAGCAACATCGGCTGTTGTAACGGTAGAATCATTGATTTTGACACCATTGGAAGCATCAATTTTAACTTCTGAACCTTCCACTGTCTTGGCAGATTTCAGCTTGACCACATCAGCGGCCATAACTTTGCCAGAAACGACATGATAAGTCAAGATTTTTGTCAGCTTAGGAATGTCCTTAAGCAGTGCTTCTACAGTACCTGCGGGAAGCTTAGCAAAAGCTTCGTCAGTAGGCGCAAAAACAGTGAAGGGGCCAGCGCCTTTAAGAGTATCTACTAAACCAGCGGCTTGGACGGCAGCAACTAGGGTAGTAAAAGAGCCTGCCGAAACGGCGGTATCAACGATGTCAGCCAAGTGAGTCACCTAGTTTTTGTAATCTGTAAATCACTATAACGCTAAAAAGTTAATTTAGCTACAGATATTTTTTCTCGTTCAGTTTGGTTTTCTTATATAAAATAGAACATTTTTTTATATATAACTCATGTCAGTAAATACCTACCTAAAGGTAGATTATAATTTACCGATTTTACTGTATTTTAATTTAGAAATGTAATCCTAAATACATTGGTAAGCCGATCGCCCCTGCGCGCTGTTTAAACTAAACGCAGGGGCGAGACAGCATCGCCCCTGCTACGACATTTTGATTGACTTGGCAAAACATTCAACCTTCAGCGCAGCGCTAACACATTACAAAAGCCTGCCACCCCGACTGATGGCAACAGTTTGGGAAATCCCGATCTAAACTGTTAACAACCACTAACTAGCGGAAGGGTGACATGAGATACAAACTACTAGGTCACAGCGGACTTCGCGTTTCGGAAATCTGCCTCGGAACCATGACTTTTGGCGAAGATTGGGGTTGGGGCGGTTCCTACGACGAAAGCCGGAAAATGTTCGACGCCTTTGCAGAAGCGGGCGGCAATTTCATTGATACCGCGAATCTCTACACCAACGGTACTAGCGAAAAATATGTCGGTGAGTTCATCGCAGCCGATCGCGAAAAATGGGTAGTTGCCACTAAGTATAGCCTCAACATGAAGAATGGCGAAATCAATGGTTTTGGCAACCACCGCAAAAATATGGTGCAAGCAGTAGAGGCCAGTTTGAAGCGATTGCAAGTCGAATACATAGATTTGCTGTGGCTGCACGCTTGGGATTTTACCACACCCGTCGAAGAAGTAATGCGCGCTTTTGACGATTTGGTACGCGCCGGCAAAGTTCTTTACATCGGCATTTCCGATACGCCGGCTTGGATTATTTCTCAAGCAAATACGATCGCCCACCTGCGCGGTTGGACACCATTTATCGGCTTGCAAATCGAGTATTCTTTAAAAGAGCGAACTCCTGAACGGGACTTGATCCCTATGGCAAAAGCCTTTGATATTGGCGTCACAGCTTGGAGTCCCCTAGCAGGCGGTTTGCTAACAGGAAAATACAACACTTCAGAAACAGCCAGCGAAGCTAAACGGCTGAATTCACCTGAATCGGGAAAAATTAACGAACGCGACCTCAAAATAGCTGACCAAGTTAGCAAAATAGCAGCCGAAATTGGCAAACCTGCTTCTCAAGTAGCCCTAAATTGGCTGATCCAACAGCCAGTCGAAGTTATTCCAATTGTGGGTTCGCGCAAACTCTCGCAACTTCAGGAAAATCTGGCTTGTTTGGAGTTTAAATTAACCCCCGAACAAATGCAGCAGTTAGACAAAGTAAGTGCAATTGAATTGGGTTTCCCTCACGATTTCTTAAAGAGTTCGACGGTGCAAGATTTTGCCTTTGGAGGAGGAATGGCCAAAATTGACAGCCGCCGACTGTAAAGTTGCTGCTATTTTCTAGTTGCGGGTTTACGTGGATATTTGGCGTTTGATTGCAGATATCGGCGAACCCGCCCTTAGAGGGATGATTGACATTGGTGCTGTGGGCGCGAGATTAAACTGACGCCCACAGCGCAAATGTCATCATCTTGGTTTCTTGGCATATACTCGCGCAAAATCTTAGGTTTATCGTTGCCGTTACCTGTTTTATTTGATATTGTTGAGATAGGTGATATTTTGTCAGTTTAACCCCACTGCATAAACTGTTAATTGTTAATCTATCGGAAGTTAGAAATCTTTGACGAAACTGTGTATATTAGGACACAAATTTTCCCTAAGAGCGATCGGATGAGTTAAAAAAAAGCAAGGTTTGTCAAATCAAAAAGCAACATAAACTTGATGGCAAATTTTCTCTCATCTTCAAATAAAGCAATAAAACTCGCTCTTTTTTCACCCCGTACCTGCCAGTTAAGAGTCATTTTACAAGGTCGATCGGCATTTTAAAGGCTTTTGAACCCAGCGTGCAAGCTAGGTGTCTCCTGAGAGAAAAGTCATCCTTCAGATAGAAGTTATGGCAGAAAAACTGGGTTACATTTAACAACAATAGCAAATCTAACAATATTAACTTATCTCAAAGTTTCAATTCTGAAAAAAGCAGATAAGCCGGTTTTTCCCGCAGCTAAACAGTTTCTTTGTTTGGCTCACTGAATGCGGCGCTTGCTCGTAAAACTTCTCACATTTATGCTTGCGACTTTCAGTAAGACCCTGCTGAGAAATATATCCTCTTGACCAATTTTAACTGACAATTTTTCATTGACAAATTCCAGAGGCTAATATGTCGCCCCCAGAAAACTCAGTCAACAATAATTATAGCAATAAAGAGCGAGCATGGGAGATCCGATTTACCTCTATAGATCCCGCCAAATCCCCCTCTCAATTCGCTCCCTCGCCCGCAGTGCGCGCCAACTTATCAAAAACTGAGGCTGTAGAAGCACCAGATTTAGTTTGCTTGTCTCATTTGCGGTGGAATTTTGTCTATCAGCGTCCGCAACATCTCTTGAGTCGTTGTGCCAAAACTCGTCGCGTATTCTTTGTAGAAGAACCTGTATTTAGCGCAGCTACAGATTGGTGGCTTGATGTCAGCATCCACGAAAGCGGAGTCTGGGTAATAGTACCGCACCTGAGCGAAGGAACCAGCGAAGCAACAGCACAAACTGCTCAGCAAGCCATGCTAGATGATTTGTTTAGAGCGGCAGAAATTAGCCAGTACATTCTGTGGTATTACACACCAATGGCTGTCAGCTTCACAAGCCACTTAAAGCCGCTAGCTGTAGTCTACGACTGCATGGATGAATTGTCAGCATTCAAAGGCGCACACCCCGATTTAAAAGCCAATGAAAACCAACTATTAAAGCGCGCCAGCGTAGTATTTACCGGAGGACACAACCTTTACGAAGCCAAACAGCACCAGCACCCAAACATTCACCCCTTCCCCAGCAGCATCGAAAAAGAACACTTTGCGACAGCCAGGAACCTTTCAGAAGAACCGGCGGATCAAAAAGACATTCCTCACCCGCGTTTGGGGTTTTATGGCGTCATAGACGAACGCATGGATATCGAACTGCTGGCGGGCATGGCCCAAGCAAAGCCAGACTGGCATTTAGTCATCATTGGCCCGGTGGTGAAAATCGACCCGGCAACTCTGCCAACTCACCCCAATATTCACTATCTCGGTGGCAAATCTTATCAAGAATTGCCAGCGTATCTTGGCGGATGGGATATCGCCATGCTGCCTTTTGCGATTAACGAATCGACTAAGTTTATTAGTCCGACGAAAACTCCAGAATACCTCGCTGCCGGCAAACCTGTCATTTCTACTCCTATCCGCGACGTGGTGCGGCCCTACGGAGAAAACGGCTTGGTTCGGATTGCTAGCAATTGGGAAGAATTCGTTGCTTGTGCCGAAGAAATCCTTAACGAAAGTTCGGACGTTCGCACCAAGTGGCTGAGTGAAGTAGATGCCTTTTTAGCAGACAATTCTTGGGACAATACCTGGGGCGAAATGCTGGGGTTGATCGAAAGTGCGATCGACGATAAAAAGCAGAAAGCTGAAGGCAGGATGAAAGTTTTAAGTTAGGAATGTTGAGGTTGAAGTTAAAGAGTTACACGTTACGGATTCAAAAATTAACACTCAACACTCCTCGCTGTATGTCCAATTACCAATTATTTCTTACCCTTACCCTTACCCACAATCAGAGGTGTTTCCATGTTTGACTATTTAATCGTCGGAGCCGGATTTGCAGGTAGCGTCATTGCCGAAAGACTAGCAAATGAAGCCGGAAAAACAGTTCTGATAATTGATACCCGCAACCACATCGGCGGTAACGCATACGATCACTACGACAATCATGGCATCCTCGTACACAAATACGGCCCCCACATTTTTCACACCAATTCGCGCCCTGTTTTCGAGTATCTTTCGCGCTTCACCGAGTGGCGGCCCTACGAACACCGCGTCCTCGCCAGCGTTGACGGTCAACTGCTGCCAATTCCGATCAATCTCAACACCGTAAACAAACTTTACGGACTGAATCTCACCTCATTTGAAGTAGAAGATTTCTTCGCGAAAGTAGCAGAACCAAAGGATTATATTCGCACTTCCGAAGATGTCGTTGTCAGCAAAGTCGGCCGCGAACTTTACGAGAAATTCTTCCGCAACTACACCCGCAAACAGTGGGGAATGGATCCGTCGGAACTCGACAACTCAGTGATTGCGCGCGTACCCACTCGCATTAACCGGGACGATCGCTATTTTACCGATACCTATCAAGCAATGCCCCTGCACGGCTACACTCGGATGTTTGAAAAAATGCTTTCTCACCCAAACATCAAGGTGATGCTGAATACCGACTACCGGGAGATTGAGGGTTTTATTCCTTACGGGGAAATGATTTACACCGGGCCAGTCGATTCCTATTTCAATTATTGCTACGGCAAACTTCCTTACCGTTCCTTGGAATTTAAGCACGAAACACTGAACGTAGCCGTACACCAAGAAGCACCGGTGGTAAATTACCCCAACGAGCATTTATATACTCGCTGCACCGAGTTTAAATACCTCACCGGACAAGAGCATCTAAAAACTAGCATTGTCTACGAATATCCCCAAGCTGAGGGAGACCCTTACTACCCGGTTCCGCGTCCAGAAAATGCCGAAATATACAAGAAATATAAGGCTTTGGCTGATGCAACTCCGGGAGTTTCTTTCGTGGGAAGGCTGGCGACTTACAGGTATTACAACATGGATCAAGTAGTCGCTCAAGCTCTAACAACTTACACGCAACTTACTACCAAGCCGATGATTGAATTGATAGAAAATGTTAACGGTTCTGCCTCTAATGTCAGCTCATCCAATGGAGTCGCCCATCGCCCAGCCGCAGCTTCTCTAGAAGTCGCTGCTGTCAACAACGGCAACGGCAAATCTCCTAGTAAGTAGCTGGAAGCTGCGAGTTACGGGTAAAAAGGTAAGGTGCTCATAGAGCACCTTACTCGGTTTTCATCAAAAGTTATTTAATAATTCAAACAAGCATTGAGGTAAAAATGAACGTTCTAGTTAAAATTGTTTTGTCTCATGAGGTTTTGGAAATTTCTCAGTTTGCTCAGTTTCAGAAAGAAATACAGCGCCTCATTGAAAGCGGTGGCAAAATTCTGATGCTGGACTTCTCAAAAATAAATTTCCTGAAAAATTCCGAGTTAATGGCTGTAGTGGCGATCGTGAAATTAGTGAGAGACAGCCAGTGTATACTTTTGATCTCTGCCATGAGCGAACAAGTTAGAATTCTATTTGAACTCACGGGACTACAGCAAATATTTCAGTGTTTGCCGTTTGCCGAAGAATTTTCTCTCACAAGTGAGCTAACTGAACAGTTAGGAGGTTTGCCAAGTCTTGCTAGCTAGAGGGAGAGGGAGAGAGGGGGGATAGGAAAAATCTTCCTGGTTTATTGTTCCTTCTTCTGACTAATGACTTCAGCACAAGACAGCCTTTAGATGAGGCTGTTTTAATGTGCAGAACTTTGGCAAATTAATTAGCAAAAAACTTGTCAAAGTGGGGGTAATTGTAGCTAACCTATAAATATAACTTTGGGTAGATGTGCCGATGAGTTGGTTAGGTAGAGAACTAGAAAATTGCGAGATAGAAGAGTCTGCAACTCTTGATAGTAAGGTGACAGTTCAAGGACGCAAAACAGGTTATCCGCGCCCCCAACTGCGCCGGAGCAACTGGATTTGTCTCAATGGTAAGTGGAGGTTTGCTTACGATGACGCGGGCCACTGCGTGCAGCCGATCGATATTTCTGAGTGGACTCACACTATAGAAGTGCCGTTTGCTCCAGAATCGGCAAAAAGCGGGATCGGCGACACGAATTTTCACCCCAACTGCTGGTACGAACGCGAATTTGACGTACCCCACACAGAAGGCAGAGTTCTCCTCCACTTTGGGGCCGTAGACTACCGCGCCCGCGTCTGGGTGAACGGTCAGTTTGTCATCGAACACGAAGGCGGACACACTCCTTTCACCGCAGACATTACAGCAATTGTGAACCTCAACGGGATGCAGCGGGTGACAGTCTGGGCCCACGACGACCCCCAAGATTTGGAGCAACCGCGGGGCAAGCAAGACTGGCAAATAGAGCCCCACAGTATTTGGTATCCGCGCACGACGGGCATTTGGCAGACAGTCTGGGTAGAATTGGTGCCTCACACTTATATCGAGCGCATCCGCTGGACTCCCCAGTTTGAACGCTGGGAAATCGGTTTTGAAGCGTTTGTCGCGGGCGATCGCCAGTCGGGAATCCAAATTAAAGTTAAACTGTCGATCGGCTGTATGCTGCTGGTCAACGACACCTACGAAGTCATCAACGGCGAAATCCACCGCCGCATCGCCCTCTCCGACCCCGGTATCGACGACTACCGCAACGAATTGCTGTGGAGTCCCGAAAAACCGACGCTAATTAACGCTCAAGTGCAGTTGTGGGCCGACGGCAAACTGCTCGACGAGGTTAAATCTTATACCGCCATGCGGACGGTCAGCATCCAGCGCGATCGCTTCATGCTAAACGGCCGCCCCTACTATTTGCGGCTGGTGCTCGACCAAGGTTACTGGCCCGACACCATGATGACTGCCCCTTCCGACGAAGCTTTGCGGCAGGATGTCGAATTAGTCAAAGCAATGGGTTTCAACGGCGTCCGCAAGCACCAAAAAATCGAAGACCCCCGATTTTTGTACTGGGCTGACGTGCTGGGGCTTTTAGTTTGGGAAGAAATGCCCAGCGCCTACCGTTTCACTCCCAAAGCCGTGCAACGGCTGACGCGGGAGTGGACAGAAGTCATCGAGCGCGACGCCAGCCACCCCTGTATCGTAGTCTGGGTGCCGTTCAACGAATCCTGGGGAGTTCCGAATTTAGTCGAAGCCGCAGCCCACCGCAACTACGTGCAAGCGCTGTATTTCTTGACCAAAACCCTGGATTCGACTCGCCCCGTCATCGGTAACGACGGCTGGGAAAGCATCGATACCGACATCCTGGCGATTCACGACTACGACAACAACCCGCAAACCCTAGCCAAGCGCTACGGGCCCGAAGTCCAGCTAGCCGATTTGTTCGATCGGGGGCGTCCCGGCGGGCGAGTCCTCACCCTCGACGGCCACCCGCACCAAGGACAGCCGATGATGCTGACAGAATTCGGCGGCATCGCCTGCGCCGGTCGCGAAAACCCTGATTTTTACCGGGTTTGGGGCTACGTGCGCGCGTCGGACACGCTGGAACTGCAAAGGCGCTACTGCGCGTTGTTGAAGGTGGTAAACCGAGTGGAAATGTTCAGCGGATTTTGTTACACGCAGTTAACCGATACTTTCCAAGAAGCTAACGGTTTGCTGTATGCCGATCGCACTCCCAAGTTTCCCCTAGAGGCGATCGCCGCGGCAACTCTCGGCTGGGATATTCCCGAAGAAAGTTCACAGCCGCAAGCTATTACTCAATGCTAAATAGACTAAAGAATCAAGAGGGTATTTAAGTAAAAGTAGGGTGCGTCGCTGCCACAATCCCAGCTATTTACAAAGATTCCTTAGCGACGCACCATAACGCCATAACTAAAAGTAGAGTGCGTCGCTGCGACAATCTCAGCTATTTACAAAGATTCCTTAGCGACGCACCATAACGCCATAAGTCTGACGTAACTTAAGGTTTAGTCTGGTGCGTCGCTACTGAGATTTTTGCTTTGAGTTGAAGCTAGTCGAGGGCGACGCACCCTACGATACTAAAGTCATTACTACGAACCTTAAAACCTCACTGTCAACTGTCAACTGTCAACTATCAACTATTTAACAACGATGTTTCAAAGTTTTTTCATGGGCGGTTTTGAGTGCTCTACCCACAAATTGCGTTCGGGAAAGCGTCTCGACGTAACAGCCGCCACCGGTCACGATAAATTTGCAGCCGCCGACTACCAACGCTTGCAGCAGCAAGGCATTTACACAGTCCGCGAAGGCCTCCGCTGGCACTTAATTGAACAGTCGCCCGGAAAATATGATTTTTCCAGTTCCCTGCCAATTATCCGCGCCGCCCGCGACATGAAAATGCAGGTAATTTGGGATTTGTTTCACTACGGCTGGCCAGACGATATTGATATTTTCAGTCCCGAATTTGTCTCCAGGTTTGCAAGCATGGTGCGCGCTTTTATGGAAGTGCTAACGGAGGAAACAGACCAAACACCTTTCGTGACACCTGTCAATGAAATTTCATTTATTGCTTGGGCCGGCGGCGATGTCGCCTACATCAATCCGTTTGCGAAAGGGCGGGGAGACGAGCTAAAAATCCAGTTAATCAAAGCTTCGATCGCCGCGATAGAATCAGTTTGGGAAGTCAATCCCAACACCCGGATCGTTCAAATCGACCCCACAATTAACATTATTGCTGACCCTGACAAACCGGAGGATCGGGACGCGGCGGAAGGTTATCGCTTATCTCAATATCAAGCTTGGGATATGTTGGCTGGACGTTTTCGCCCGGAACTCGGCGGTAAGGAAAAATATCTCGATATTATTGGGGTGAATTATTACGATCGCAATCAGTGGATTCACAATGAAGCTCCGATGAAATACACCGATCCGCTGTACCGCCCGTTTCGCGAAATGCTGCAAGAAGTGTTTGAGCGCTACGGCCGCCCCTTATTTATAGCAGAAACAGGCACTGAAGACGATTTTAGACCTGTCTGGTTTAATTATGTGTGCACTGAGGTAGCGGCGGCGATGAAAGCAGGAGTTCCGATAGAGGGAATCTGCTTGTATCCGATTGTCAACCATCCGGGTTGGGACGACGACAGGCACTGTTACAATGGTTTGTGGGATTATTGCAATGATCAGGGCGATCGGGAAATTTACCAGCCTTTGGCGGATGAATTGCAGTTTCAAAGACAGCAGATTGAACCGCTGTTGAAGTTGCAGAATTGATGATTGCTATATAATTCTGTAGGGTGCGCTGCGGCGCACCTTATACTAAATCTGCGTTAAAAATTCCCGATGATTTCCTAATATTTTATTCGCTCAACTCAGCATAAAAGAGTCAAGCTCATCTACATTGTGAATAATCTTGGAATCAGAAACGCCATAAGCTTCAGCTAATTCGATACTAGCTTGTAATCTCACTTCGAGGTTTAAGTTAGGATCAAAAGCTGCTTCTGCTAAATTACCTAGTCGTTCATAGGTAGCAAGAAGATTAGCAACGGCTACCTTGTAAGCTCGGTCAATTTTAGCCAGGGACTGTTGATAATATTGTTCCACTTGTCGAGCAAGATGAGTATCTTGTCCCAATAACTGCTTGCAAAAACCAGTCACGATTCGACCCGCGATCGCACCAATGACAGCGCCAACAACAGGAATCGGAATCAAAGCTTGTCCGATAGTAGCTCCAGCAGCAACAATGGCTGAATCAGCACAAGCAAATAAACTTAATTCAACGAATTGATCTCCAGTAATTTCCCCTCGATTCAAACTACCGACTAAACTAGCAACTTCCAAGCCGGCACTAACAAAAGCACCAGCTAAAGGTGCAGACATTTGGGTAAAATTGGTTAACCCATAAATAACTGTTGCCGATATACCACTAAGTGCAGCTCCTTTTGCGGTATCAATTCCAATTTCTTGCCAGTCTTCGGGGGTTAACTCACCCTTAAAAACGTTTTTACCTTGCTTATACTTAGCGTAAAGCTTAGTAGCAAATCGAATACTACCACCAATAACCGCGCCTTTAAAAGCAACGTTACCAAAATCAGTCAGAGTAGGTTGAGCCTCGTAGCGTATCCCATCCTTAATTTGTTTGTGTTCTTGCTTTAATTCATGCTCTTTGCGGTCTAGCGTATCGTCAACTTTGCCTATTTGCACATCTTCATAGTTAGACGATCCAGCTTGAACAGTCTGACTGAAAGGACGACCAGACATCTGCTCTATTTCTTGAGCTTTTTCTTGTATTTTTTGAGCAGTACGGCTGGTTATTCCCTCGACTTGTTCCCCTTTCAATATTTTATCAATAATTTCATATTGGTTTTTAGGGATATGGTAATATGACCCATCTCTGCCAAAGTTTTCGTATTTCTTCATGTGGTCGAGAACGTGGTCTAAATTATTGCCAACGCCATTCACAAATTTAGACTGTACTTTAATACCATCAATTAAATAATCTTCCGGTGCTGTTCTACCCACTCCATCAAAAGTAGCGCGAGTTTCAGAGGAGTTCAAAAGAGATTTTGCATTGCGAATACCAACTTCCACTTGCTCAGCTATTTCACCGTGTTTTGTGCTTGTGTTTCCCAGAATTTTTTCGGGAGTACCCACAAAATCACGAACTTTATCAATCTCCCCGACCGCTGCAAAAAAAGCTCGGTCTTGTTTACTGAGTTCCCTTGCAAGCTGTTCTGCATGGCGCAGATTTTCCTCTGCTACTATTGCAGCAACGAATTGAGTTGTCAGATGTCTATCTTCTCTGTTTTCCATGCTTAAAAAATTGCAGCATTACTCCCTAATTGCTAGAGGATAATGCTGCACTCCAAATTATAATTACATTTTCAGGTCTACGGTCTTTTTAATAGACTCGCTCAGGGAAGTAATGGAATTGATTAAAGTCCCCAGCCTTTGTTTGAGAGCTTGGCTAAAATTCAGGTAATTCAAAGGTGCATTCTGCTTGAAGTATTGCAGTTCACTTTGAATCAACTTAGCTAGTTTGACAGTTTCCCCCTCAAGAAGATTGACTTCTTTCTTGGTTATGTTGACTTTAGCTGTGTCACCTTCAATTTCAAGAGCGCGGTTGTTGGCTTCGTCACCAATTTTTTCATTCTCGTTACTTGCCCAAAAAGCACTACCAGCCAAAGCTACACCACCAATCCCCCAGCCAATCGGCCCTGCTAGTGCCAGCAGTGCATTTCCAGCCACCATACCGCCACCACCCACAGTAAGAGCGCCACCTCCTAACCAGGCTAAAGCAGCATTAACGGCGGCTGCACCGGAAAGAGAAGCAATTGCAGTACCTGTTGAGGCTGTTCCAAAAGTTGTGGCAATTGCCATTGCTGCTGCTGGCCCAAAACAGGCAACTCCTGCTCCAGCCATGACTCCTGCACCACCTGCTGCTGCTACATTGCTGTTATGAGCCGAATAAATTAGATCCCAATCTTCGCCAGTAATTTCCTTGAGCTGAAACTTCAGTTTTGTAACAACTTTGCTAAATTCTTTTGGCGAATTGGCCAGCGTGTTAATGTAATTTTCGCATAGTTGGATAATCTCAACCCCACGATTAACTCGCGTTTGATAAAGACTTCCAGCGGCATTTTGTAAATACTCACAATCTCTTTGGTACTTTTCTACTGCACGGCGCAGTTTCTCTTGTGCCTCTTTTTTGTATTCGTGGTTAAACATTTACGGGTAAATACCTAATTATGAGGAGTTTGTGTTGATAACTCTGTCCAGCAGATAACTCTACCGCGCCAGCAGTGAGCCTTCCCCGATTCCAGGTGTAAAATTAATCACGATCCTGCTTTCCCTGATCTTAACCTAACCACCTTTAACAAAGAAACTAATAAGCATTAGGAATCGTGTTAGACTTTGATTATAAAAAATCCAGAAACCTATCCCCTGCAATGGCATCCTCTAACGATCGCTTCCCCGAAGCTGCCCGCGACTGGGACTTAGAAACTCTTTACACAGACCTAGCATCCGCCAAGGGAAAGCGGCTCACGCCCACAGAGAAACAACATCTACGGGGTCTACTCTGCGGCTACAGTCCCGCCGAAATTGCCGAAAGACTCAGTAAAAACCCCAAGGGAATTGCCGTAGATTTCTGTAATACTTTATACCAATACGTAAAAAATCTTGTAGGTAAAGCTGATGAAAAGGTAGAAAACTGGAGGAAGATTTGTGAATGGCTGGAGGACGCAGGATATAAAACTCAGCCATCTCCCGAACCTGAATCAGGCGATTGTTTATCCGCAAAAATTATAATAAAAAAAGCAAATGTAGTTCTTGATAAAAATCAAATCATAGTTGATATAAACCTGCGAATAGTCGCCTCCTCACCTTCAGAGATTCCCATTATAGAAAAGTTTGATATCAATAGCAATGGTGCAAACTAACGAAAGTGCGATCGAACTGAGATGTTGCACCATTCTCAATTACTTGTTTATGAACAGGCTTTTCGGCCTGTTCCACAAGAAAATTCACTCTTTGTGGAACAGGCCGAAAAGCCTGTTCTTGAGAATGGTGCAAGATGTGCGATCGAACGCATCAACTTAATGTTAGTCCTAATAGCAATAAGGGCGGGCAAGATGCCCACCCCACATACTAGATATCAATTTGATATCAGACTTAAATTTTCAATACCCCCAGGGGAATTCGAATCCCCGTCGCATCCGTGAAAGGGATGTGTCCTAGGCCTCTAGACGATGGGGGCGCGTCGTTGCGTTTGCTTGTGTTCCGCACCTTTATTACCTTAACTAATCTTTCCCAATCTGTCAACTACTTTGCGAAACTTTTTTTTCTACTCGTCCCAAAGCACGTCACAGTAGGCTTTGAGGATGGCGGCGCAATTGCCGATCGCCCCGAGATGAGCAATTTCAAAGCCGTGGGTGTTCTGGGTGGGGAAAGCCAAACAAGCGGCGCGGGCTACGTGGCCGAACTTCATGGCGATCGAAGCATCGCTCCCAAAACCGCTAATTACCGCCAACTGCACCTCTACATCGGCTGCTGCGGCGGCTGCGCGCAATTGGGCGTTCAATCCTTCATCGTAGACTCCGTAGCCGTCCTGAACCAGCAAAACCGGGTTTTCGCTGTCACGAATCGGGTATTCCGGCGCCAGAGGGCAAATTTCCAAAGCGATCAGCGCGTCCAACGGCTGGCGCTGGGTGAAATACAAAGCTCCAATCGCCCCAACCTCCTCCTTCGCCGACGCTACCAAATAAACATTCACCGCAGGCTCTTTCAAACATTCCGCCAGAGCCAGCAAAATCGCCACTGAAGCCTTGTTGTCCAGAGTGTAGCTCGCGATCCAGTCCTTCAACCGCAGCGGGCGCTTGCGGTGCTTTCCCACCACCATCCGCGTGCCCGGTCGAATTCCGGCCTCGGCTAATTCCTCGGCGGTACACTTAGTTTCGATCCAGGCATTTTCCCACTTTAAAGAAACATCTTCCTGCTGAGCTT
This sequence comes from Microcoleus sp. AT8-A3, assembly GCF_036705675.1. NCBI lineage: Bacteria > Bacillati > Cyanobacteriota > Cyanophyceae > Oscillatoriales > Microcoleaceae > Microcoleus > Microcoleus sp. AT8-A3. Next base: position 144,409 of record NZ_JAUBVD010000003.1, on the reverse strand, counting down.
TCTGAGGAGATTCGTGAGAAACATGGCGGGAACCGAAGCTGAGAATGCCGCTAATTGTTTGCTTGTCTCCGAGCAAATCCACCACGCCTTCGCCGTAAACCCAAGGAAATGCGCCGCCCAATCTGCGGACTTCCACGCGGCCACTCTCGCCTATTGTTTTAACTAGGGCGCCAATTTCGTCTTTGTGGGCGGTAATGGCGATCGACTTTTCGGGATTGCGACCCTTAATTAGGGCGATCGCATTATCCGCGCGATCGACCCAAGCATTCACTCCCAGGGCGGCGAATTTTTCCATCAACCGCTGGTTAATTTCCGATTCCGCACCGCTGGGTGAGTGCAGCATTACTAATTCTTCGATTGTTTGGAATAGGCGATCGAACTCTAACATTTTTTATTTTCGTTTTTAGGAGCGAATTTTGACATATATTAAAGCACATTTACTCACTCTTTCCCGGCGGTACACTTAGTTTCAATTCAGGCATTTTCCCACTTGAAAAAACATCTTCCTGCTGAGCTTTTTGAGGAGCTTAGGAATGAAGCAATTGGAGGCAGTAAAGGGCCATTGAGTAACAAGATTCATGCGATCGCGTGGATGCGTTGGGCAATCCGTTGGAGTTTCACCTCACCCCCCGACAAACTGGTGACGCGAGCAGGAGGCGACCAACTGCAGCCATTACTGGTGGCGGATACACTGCTGGCTAACAAGGGCTATGATCCAGATCAGCGCGTGATTGACCGCCTCAATGCCGAGGGGAAGACCACCGTCATTTCACCTCGCCGCAATTGCAAGACCCTGGAAACTTACGATGCTCAATTGTACAAAGCCCGTCATTTGATTAAGAACTTTTTTCCCAAGCTGAAGCAGTATCAGGGAATCGCGACGCGCTATCACCCTAGGCGGTGAACTTTCCGGCGTGCGATTCTTCTGGTTGCTGCCGTCATCGGGTTGAATTGATGACACCCCCTAAATTAACTTGACAGTGCCGTAAACTAATATGCCTAACCTCTTGAGCACCTTCTTTTCTAGTAATTTCATTCCTCACGGGCATTGTTACCTCTGGAAACCGGGGTTAGTCTGGCTGCACTTAACGTCCGATGCCTTGACTACCCTCGCTTATTACTCGGTGGCGTTTGCCATTGTTTACTTTACGAATGAGCGTAAGGATCTGCCTGCTCACACCGTGATGCTGCTGGTGGGTTTCTTTTTTATTTTTGCCTTATGTGGCACGACGCACCTAATGGGAATAGTGACACTTTGGCACCCCATTTATTGGGTTTCAGGACTGATCAAAGCTGTCACTGGTGTTTGGTCTTTCTATACGTTCACTTTTTTACTGATTCCCTTAATTCCAGTGGCACTCGATACGCCCAGTCCAGCTCAACTTGCCCTTACAAACCAGGAACTAGAAAATAGTCGCCGCCGTATCCAGGCGATTAATGTGGAGCTAGAGCAACGGGTGCAGGAACGCACTGCCCAACTGGAAGCGTCTAATCGCACCAAAGACGAATTATTGAAGCGTGAACAAGTAATTCGGGCAGAGGCAGAGGCCGCCAACCGTGCCAAGGATGAGTTTCTCTCGATTCTTTCTCATGAACTCAGAACTCCTCTCAACGCGATCTTAGGATGGTCAACGATGTTACGGCAAAAAAACCTGAGTGAGGATAAGGTGGCGCGGGCTTTGGAGACGATCGAGCGCAACGCAAAGTCTCAAGCCCAGCTCATCGAAGACATCCTCGATGTTTCTCGCATCATCACAGGTAAACTGCGCCTCCGAGTCCGGCCTGTCAACCTCGTGCCGGTGATTGAATCGGCGATTGAGTCTGTACAATTGGCTGCTGAGGCAAAGTCTATTCGCCTGCAAAGCGTGCTCGATTCTGAAGCTGGCCCGCTCTTGGGTGATGCCGATAGGTTGCAGCAAGTTGTGTGGAATCTACTTTCTAATGCCCTCAAATTTACCCCTAAAGACGGGCGAGTCCAGATTCGTTTGCAGCGGGTTAATTCCCATGTTGAAATTACTGTCAGCGACACTGGAGCAGGCATCAGCTCGGACTTTCTACCGTTTGTCTTCGATCGCTTCAGCCAGCACGACAGCACGACTACTCGCAGTTATGGGGGGTTGGGTTTAGGGTTAGCCATTGTGCGTCAATTAGTTGAATTACATGGCGGGACTGTAACGGTAGTGAGTCCAGGGATAGGACAGGGGACGACTTTTACAGTCAAACTGCCGGTGATGATTATCCATCTACCACCGAGCGATCCAGAGCCATTAAACTCGATCGTCGAGGCGAATGGGAGGTTTCAGGCCTCGCCCACCCTTGAAGGCTTACAAATCTTAGTGGTAGAGGACGAGGCTGACGCCCTAGAGTTGCTGAGCACAATTCTGGAAAAGTATGGTGCTCATGTCATGGCTGTGGCTTCGGTAAAGGAGGCTTTGAGCATTATCGAAACCGCAACTGATCGCAGCCCCGATGTTTTAGTGAGCGATATTGGGATGCCGGATGAGGATGGCTACTCCCTGATCCGCAAGCTGCGTCAACTTGAAGCGCTGCGGGGCGGTAGGCTACCCGCGATCGCGCTGACGGCTTATGCCCGGAATGACGATCGTCAGCAGGCACTATTAGCAGGTTTTCAGATGCATTTGACCAAACCCGTAGATGCTGCCGAGTTAGTGGCGGTGGTGGCCAGCCTCACCGGACGTACAAGCAGGTGCTAAAACCCAGGTGTTCAAGAACAAATGTTGCGTTTGAGAATAATGGGCTTTTTGTCAGCAGCACAAACCTCTGTTAACTTGATTCAGGCAACAAGTCTACTGTATCCAGGATAGGAAGCACTCAGAGTGGTTATCGAGTAGAGCCTGCGTGAGTGCTAGATTCTCTAGGGTGCGAATTTCATCTTTGTCAGCGGTAATGGCGATCGACTTTTGGGGATTGCGGTCGGGAATTAGGGCGATCGCATTGTTTGCACGATCGAGCCAAGCATTCACTCGCGGGCTGGCGAATTTTTCCCTCAACCGCTAGTTAATTTCCGACTCCGCAGCCCTGGCGAAGTGGAGCCTTACTAACTGTTCAATTGTTGGGAGCAGTCGATCGCACTCTAACATTTTTCAATTCCGTGTTTTGCAGCGCCTTTTGACATATATTAAAGCATATTTACTCTTGTGAACAAAAAAATAACTCTCTGTCATGATATCTAGCGCCTTCTCAACAAACTCCGAATCAGCCGGATTGGTTGACTAAAACTATCGCCTTCAGGTTGAATTTGCATAGTTCAACTAGATTTACAAGCGGTGCAAAATGTGAATTAAGCTGTGGAGCATTTAAACCAGTAACGAGGCTAGTAGGGTGCGTCAGGAGTGAACCCTTACGCTGAAACGGAAAACCTTAGATGCTGACGCACCTTACGCAAGCCCTTTAAATGCCGAACAGCTTATTACTTAGGAATGAGAATTAAATAACTTCCACAAGTGTGTGGGATGGGCGTCCCGCCCGTCCCACAATAACAATTAAAATTGTAAGTTATTTAATTCGCGATCCTTAGAGGCTTTTCCATCATCGAACGTTATGTTAAAAAAATGAAAACAAATCTCCATCTCTCCCTATGCTTGTCCATAAACTTCAGCAACTCGTGCAGGGCCAAATTAGAGCAAAAAATTTAGGGATTAAATTTAACAGAGTTGCTAACTTTCAATTACCCGAACAATTAATTGTGCAAGGAAAACTGCATCAAGTAAACGTGCCTTCAGAGAAAGGCATGGACGGAGAATTTATAGAAGTGCTTTTAGACGACTGCTACGGAGTCGAGAAATTATCTGAATTGCTGACGACAATTATTGATATTGGAGCCAATGTCGGCTTATTTCCGATTGCTGCGAGGAACAGATTTCCCCAAGCCGTAATTCACGCCTACGAAGCTACTCCATACCTAGAAAATTATCTCAAACATCAATCTCAAATCGCAAAATTTACATATTTTATGGAAGCAGTAGGATGTCGAGATGGTAAAGTAGTCCTCGACATTCGGGAAGTTTCGGCAAAAACCCGATCGACAGTTAGCGAAAGCGGCGAAATACCAAGGATATAATTTCGTAGGGCGATCGAGCGAATTGGTGGTAGCGTCGATTTAGCCAAATTATACTGCGAAGGTGCAGAATGGCTGTTATTTGAAGATCGAGATACTTGGCAACTTGTGCAAAACCTTTCTTTAGCATCCCGAACCTGCAACCCTCAAGGATATAGCAGATGTTGAAGAAGGAAGTTCGGCAACGGATTCGCTTTCTTCTGATGTAACGGAGCTCAGAAAGAAAGTTGGTTGTGCTGGAGTTGTGGTGATAAGTTACAGCAGAGGGAGATCAGGGTTTGGATCGCGGGCTTACAGTGGCATTTTTTTTGCGGAGTGGCATAACTACTCGGAATCCACAAATATGGCAATTCGTCAAGCGCTAGTGGGAGAGGGTAAATTAGTGTTAGGTAGAGAAAAATCTACAGGCAGTATCGAAGTGCCTGTGCCATTCGGCTTGCCAGCAGGATCGGGCTGGTAAAGTTGGATACGATCGCGCCCAAGTCGTTTAGCTTGATACAGCGCTTGGTCGGCTGCAGCAATCAGAATTTCGGCTCCCGATTCAGATCCAGGAACAATACTCGCTACGCCCAGGCTGAGAGTGACGTAGGGGCTCACCTGAGAACCAGCGTGAGGCAGCTCCAAAGCTGCTATTTTGAGCTGTATGTGTTCGGCTACCAACACCGCGCCTTGAATCGCGGTATTGGGCAAAATAACGGCAAATTCTTCGCCTCCGTAGCGAGCTACTAAATCTGCTGGCCGATTGACTGCATCGGCGATCGCCGCGGCGACTTGTCGCAAACATTCGTCTCCGCCTTGATGCCCGTAGGTATCGTTGTAGCTTTTAAAAGAATCAATATCGCAGAGAATCAGGGACAGAGGCGTTTGTTCCCTGGCTTGTCTGTGCCACTCCATTTCTAAATACTGATCGAAACGGCGGCGGTTGGCTAGCTGCGTGAGTTCGTCTAAAGTTGCCAAGCGCTCTAACTTGAGGTTGGCCGCTTGCAACTGCTGGTAGAGTTCTGCTTGCTTGATGGCGATCGCCAACTGGGTGGCCAGAGAAGACAGCAACTCTACTTCCAACTGCATCCACTGCCGGGGACTGCACTGGTGGGCCATCAGCAGCCCCCACAACTCCTCTCCTTGCACTAAAGGCACAACCAAATAAGCTCTCACCGCGAATTGTGCGAGCAAGTCAATTTGATATTGCGGCAAATCTGCGGCCAAGACATCGGCGATCGGTCGGATCGCTCGATGTTGGTACGCTTCGAGATAGAACTCGTCAAAACAGAACTTTTCCAGGGTTTCCCCCAACATCGGCTTGCAGTTGGCAGCTACAGATTCCACTGTTACCGCCCCCGTCGCCGGGGCGGCGCAGAGACTGCCGGTACAGGGGTTAAACCGGACAATCATCACTCGATCGGCCTGAAGGAACTGACGCACTTCTGTCACTGTTGTGCGGAGCACTTCGCCCAAATCCAGAGACTGGCGGATGTGCTGAGTAATCGTCGCCATCAGCAGTTCTCGTTCGTTCTGCTGCCGCAGCGTCTCTTCTGCCCGCTTGTACTCAGTGATATCTTGAGCGGTGCCGAAAATTTGTTTGGGACAGCCGTCGGCTGTGCGGGCGAAAACTTGGTCGCGGCAGCGAAACCAGCGCCATTGGCCCGATCGATGTTTGAGCCGATATTCCAACTCCAAAATATGCCCGTCTTGAGTCGAGGGAAATTTTTTCTGGTGGGCTTTGAGCCTCGGCAAATCTTCTGGGTACACCAAACTGGAGTACAAAGCAGTTTGCATCTGTAAAATTTCTTGGGGAGTGTAGCCCAGCAATTTAGAAGCTTGACCGTTGACGTAGACGTTGCGCTGTTGGGTCAAATCGTAGATGTAGAGCAAATAAGGCGCCGCGTCAGCAATTTGCTGGATGAAATGCTGGCTCGATCGCAATTCTTCCTCCACCCGCTGACGCACTTGCACTTCTTCCACAGCTTGATCCCGCATTGTGCGGTAAGCTTGGATGCGATGGGTGAGGTCGGTCACGTCTTGAATCACCAGCAGCGCGTAGAACGATGGGGCATTGACCCCCGGCCATATTGATGACGAAACTGAGGGTGGAGATTCCCTAGACACAAAAGCACTTCTTGACGATCGGGAGCCGACAGTACCGTCTGATTCCAACTCAAGAGTATGGAGAACCCAGTCTCTAATCTCCTGTTCTTCAATGCCAGCCTCTACGGCCGGCACAGCAGTCACAGTAGTTTGCTGAATTCGCTGCTGGCCGTCTTGCCAAGTTGCCGGAATCAGGTGTTTGTGAATTTGAGAAGAAAAAATTGTTGGCGGGCCTCCTGCAAAGATTTGCTTGAAGCGAGTGGCGTACTTTAACTGACTCAGGTGAGGAAAATGGGTTGTGATCTTTGTTCCCAATATTTGGCTGCGGGAAATTTTAGTCCACTCTTCGAGACAAGTGTTCCAAAACAGCACCACAAAATCCTCTTGCAGCAAGCAGGCGCCGACTGGTACGCTGTCGAGAACCCCAAACTTTTCCTTAATACTTTTGCTCTCCTCAATCATAGACCCCCGGCAAGTTGATTGATAGCAGTCAACAAGGTGTCAAAGGAATTAACATTGAAAATAAGAATGATATCTCCTTCAATGTGAAGCCTTTCAATCATGAAACTGGTCTGGGCTAATAAAACAACTGTATCAGTAGCTAAACCGCCAGATATCAGCAAACTAGCAATCGTCCCTTCGCTATAAGTGGGAATTGAATAGTTCAGGCGCTGCTGAAGTACGTTGCTGATTGCACCCATGACCCCATTAATTACAATATTTCCCACTTCACTCAGCGTACCAATTTTGACTGAATCGAGATCCTGAGTTCCAGCTTCTTCCCCTGTCAGCATTGTCACCAGCAGGGCAGCGCTGTTTGTGGGAAAGACTAGCTGGGCAATGCCTCCAAAGGAGCCTGTGAATTTGAGCTGGACAGCGGCGATTTGCTCGCCGTTGAGGTGTTGCTCTAACTCTTCTGCCACGTCGATGGGAGTCAGAATCTGAAGGTAGGGAATTTGCAAGCGAATCGGGGAGTCGATCATGTCGTTCAAAACCCCTGCGGCTTGACCGATCCCGATGTTGACGAGTTCCTGCAAAGCATCGAGCTGTCGAGTGCTTAATTTCATTGGGTGTTCTCCTCGCTGACACTGAGAGCTTTTTTGATCCACCCGATTAGTTCGTCTGAGTTGGGCATTTTGTGAATGACTGCTAGGGCTCCGAGTTCCATGCACTCGGAGCGTGTGCTGGCTTGGATGTCTGCGGTAATGACGATCACTGGAATTTTATATCCTCGATCGCGCATGGCTTGCAGGACTTCCCTACCTTCCATTTCCGGCATCAGCAAATCCAAGAGCATACAGTTTGGGGTTTTAGTGCCGAGCAGTTCTAGAGCTTCTGGGCCGCTGGATGCTTCCCAAGTCTCGTATCCTTCTGCTCGCAGGATTTTGCAGATTACCCTGCGAGTCAACCACGAATCTTCGACAACGAGAATTGATGTCACTACGTTCTCCTCCTTCTATTGTTTAGGACTGACCGGCGTTGCAGGTACTGCTTTTATCTTGACAGTAATTTAAAGTGCTGAGACGGTGTGCGATCGAGCTTCACTTGCAATTCCTGTTCTTAAAAACTAACGCATTAATGTATTGGATAGTTTAGTATCTTGGACTATGTGAAGAAAAAACCCGGTTTCTGAATGAAACCAGGTTTGCGGGATCTCTATTGCTCCTAACATGGGCGCTCAATTATAGATTACCAAACGCTTCCGGAGGGACTCTACTCGCTGTTTAGCCGTGGTATTGTCTGGCTCGCAGGCGAGAGCTTGTTCGTAGATTTCCAAGGCTTGAGCTGTTAATTTTTTGCGCTCGTAGGCGTGACCCAGATTATTGAGAGATGTAACGTATTCTGGCTGCAACTTCAGGGCTTCTTTGTAGTTGCGGATGGCGATGTCGTACTGTTCTTGGCCAAAGTGTGCAAAACCGAGGGCGTTGTAGATAACAGCTTGATTTTCTTCGCCTTCTAAGTCTTTGGCTTTCAGGGCTTTTTGAAACAGTACGATCGCCTGGGAGTAAAGCTTCTTATCTAGATAGATACTTCCTAATTCGTAGTATTCCTGCGCTGTTCCTTTTTCTACGGTCAGCTTATTTTCTAAGCGTTCCAGAGACATTTCCAGCTTCCGAGTTTTGAGAATCTGGCGCACCACAAACCAGGAAGTGCTGCCGAGTATAGCGAGCAGGACTGACAAGTAAATAATGAGCAAATTACTATCCATGTTTTTCTTAAAATTAGGTAGGTCTGTGGAAGGTTTTATTTATTTTAAGGCAGTAGAAATCTCTGATATCTGCTTCTGCAACTGTATAAAAAACAACGAAATAGCGATCGACTGGCCCGATCGCGATTTCTGAAAAAGCAAGAGTCCAGAAGTAAGAACAAAGAAGGAAAGTTTGTCTCAACCTCCTAAATTTATCAGGAGTTTTCCTTCTCTGGCAGACCGTTAAATCTTTCTTACTTCTGCTTTCTGCCTTCTGAAAATCAAGCTAACTTTCAGCCTCCGGCTCGATTAGCCATTTCCACGACTTTACCGAATGTTGCCGGGTCAACGATCGCCATTTGTGCCAGCATTTTGCGGTTGATTTCGATGTTGGCCTTTTTCATGTTGCCGATCAGTCTGCTGTAGCTCGTGCCGTGCTGGCGCGATGCAGCATTGATCCGAGCAATCCACAGGCGGCGGAAATCGCGTTTGCGTTTTTTGCGATCGCGATAACCGTTACGCAGGGCCTGCATCACCCGTTGGTTAGCTGTGCGGAACTGTTTCGACTGTGCGCCTCGGAAACCCTTGGCTAATTTGAGAATTTTTTTGCGGCGCGCTCTGGCGACATTACCGCGTTTTACCCGTGTCATCTTTAATTTCCGTTAAACTTTACAAGTATGGAAGCATTAACCGCACGTTAGCGTCGTTGGTCTCGTCGATGACGACCAGCTTAGAGAGACGGCTTTTGCGAGCTGAACTTTTGTGCTGTAGCAAGTGGCTTTTGTAAGCTTTGCGGCGCACAATTTTACCGCTGCCGGTCGCTCTAAAGCGCTTTGCGGCTGCTTTGCGAGTTTTGAGTTTTGGCATGGACTGGTGTTATTTGGACACAAGCTTCAACCGTATCACATTTGTGGTACTTTCTGCAAGGGAGATTTGCGGGTTGGGGGCGGCACTGTATTTACTGCGATATACAGGAGGGGCGATCGGGCGATCGGCTAATCTTGTGGTTGTTTGCTGCAGTTAACAAATAGTATAAAATGTTATACTGCCGTTGCGGTATCATAAAGGCTTATCAACAGAGTTAATATTTGAAACCTGTTCGTGAGGCAGGATAATTAAATTGAATATCCAACCTTAATTATTGATTCGGGCGCTTACATATCCCATGGAAAAAATCCCTGGAAAATATCCATTGCTCAGTAATGACAACTTCAACGAACATTACTTTGCTAATTATAGCGGTTCTGGGGTAAATGAGGTACACAATTCCACTAAAAAAGCTTGATAACACAGGGTTTTGGCGTACTCCATCTTTCTGAGAAAGGCTATATGTCATAAATGTACTGGCGAAATCAATAAGTGCTTAATTGGAATTACCCGAAATATATAGCGTAAAAGCTTCAGCCGGGAAAGATTCTTGGGCAAAAGTTCCTTGGATAGCAATATTTAACAACCTTGTAACTGAGAGTTTCCAGTCGTGGTTTTACGGGAGCATCTCATATTTGTAAAAACACTTCTTCTGGCTGCTTCCTTCTGACTCTTTCCTCCTGCCTCCTGCTCCGCAGCAAGAGAGCCTCAAAACTCCAATTTCTAGCTTAGCTGCTTTCATTGAGATGCTCCCGGTTTTACTGTGTTTATTTCGCGCCTACTTCTCGGAAATTTATCCTTCTCTCAATCAAGGAATAGCAGATCAAAGAAATACAGCATATTCCATGTATATGTAGTACACACAAGAAGAGAGACGCGAGTAAGGTGCAGATACACCCGTCAATCTACAATCTTTATCAAATATGAAGCAGATCCGCACCCTACCGATTAACACCACATAAGGAATGAGAATTAAATAACTACCACTCTTGAAAGTGGGATGGGCTCTTATAGCCCGTCCTTTTTGGACGGGCTATAAGAGCCCATCCCACAATAACAATTAAAATTGTAAGTTATTTAATTCCCGATCCTAAGCCTCGTTACTCGTTTAAATGCTCCACAGCTTAGGGGATGTCGCTCACCCGATGCGACCATCCTTATGATTAGGGGTTACTATCGCATTTGAGCAAGACTTAAGTGTCAAATAATTTGCTAAACTTGTCCATAGTTAATCGCCGAGAGAAAGTTCTATGTGGAAAGTGGCAGAATTCGCAAAATTAGTGGGAGTCTCAAGCTCTACGTTACGGCGCTGGGAAAAGGAAGGCAAGTTAATCCCTGAGAGGACACTGGGTAACCAGCGTGTTTATTCAGAAAGTCACCTAAATATAGTCCGGAACCTCAAAACCGGTAAAACGCCACCCCATCGGGTGATCGTATATTGTCGCGTCTCGTCCACTGGACAAAAACAAGACTTACTTCGTCAGACACAAGCTATGGAACAATTCTGCTTGGCGCAAGGAGTTGCTATCACAGACTCCATTCAGGAGATTGGGGGTGGACTTAATTTCAAACGTCCCAAATTTCTGCAAATCTTACAATGGGCGATGCTGGGCGATGTTAGGGTGTTGTACGTGGCCCATAAAGATCGCCTGTGCCGATTTGGTTTTGAACTTGTCGAGCAAATTCTAGAGTGGAATGGCGGGACAATTATCGTCGCCAACGCCGAAAGCCTTTCACCGCATGAAGAATTGACTCAAGACTTGCTTTCGATAATCCACTGTTTTTCTTCCCGCCTCTACGGACTGCGGAAATACAAAGCTAAAGTTAAGAATATTGTAGAGGGTATAGATCCTTGTTCGGATTCCTCTATAGTGAATCAAGTAAGCAGCTCCAAGTAAGTTTAACTATATTTGGCGTCAAACTATCGCTAAAATTGAATAACAATGAAGCAACCTTGGTGGCCAAACACCTAGGATTTTGGCACGTAGTATTTAATTGTGGATTAAGCCGGAGAACCCAAATGTATAGCAATGGGAAGCTTTCTGACTCCAAGGTACTCAACGAAGTCAAAAAAATTCTCACCAACCACGTCAAGAAACAGCCTAAATTCGTTTGGATGAACCAGTTGTATAGTCGAGTTTATCAAAATGCTTTGATTGACTTGAAAGATGCGTTTAGTCGATATCGTTCGGGAAAAGCAGGTTATCCAAAATTCGCTAAGCTGTGGAGCATTTAAACCATTAACGATCCAGGTAAGGTGCGCCATTCGCGAACACTTACTATACATGGGAAACGCTTATTGACCAAGAATTTCTTGATGGTACCCGCCACGTGATTTATCCGTGGAATCAATCCAAAATCTAAAATCTAAAATCCTTGCGTCCCCCGAATTTATCTCGCGCAAGTCAATCCAAAATCTAAAATCTAAAATCTAAAATCGAATGACGCTGGGCCCCCTACTATCCTCCTTTAAAGGTCGAACAGCTTAGCCTCCGGGGAGGTATTTAAGTTGGATATAGTAGTGAACTCTCAATACAAACCTTTCGGGATTTTCGGGATTGGGAATTAGACGCGGATTTTTGCAATCTACTAGCAAATCGAAAGTGTCTAACACAGTGTGACCGATGAATACGATATCGCCTAAAACCATTACCGCATCAATCGTTTCGCGCCCTTGCATTTCAATGATAATCGGCCCAGTAAAACCCACTGTTTCTTGTCGGCTATCAGCATATTTTGCTATTTCCTGACCACCAATTTCTTCATGTGGTAGCCGCCACGTGATTTATCCGTGGAATCAATCCAAAATCGAAAATCGAAAATCCTCAATAAAGAGCATTTATCTGTGGGGTCGCCTCTAAAATCTAAAATCTAAAATCTAAAATCGATTGACTCCTAATTCTTAAACCCAGGTGTTCGCGGACTTCTACAGGAATAGCTGTGCGTACCGTACCAGTATCTATGAGTGCTTCTGCTTCGTACACACGCAACAGATTTGGATTGAGCAATCCTCTTTGGACTACCTCTGCATCAATGGCATTCGTTAGCTTGACTTTGACTCGAACTGCACCCATATTTTTGCGGGATTGAGTTTGAGCGCGATCGAGATTTATCATATCGCCTCTTTTCGTCTAGAAAGTCTACCTTTGATTCTAGCCCTAATTGATGGTTGTAAGGTTCGCAATGCACACCCTACAAGTAGAGTTTGTACGTAAGTCTTACAGCGTATTTCTGGTTTAGGAAGTGCAGTAGGGACAAAGGCTTTCGCCGTATCCCTACGGGCTTCTATCACTCTTGTGGGGAGTAGGGGTTGGGCCTAAGAGCCCGCCCTAAACATACAAGTTAAATGCACAACAGCTTACTCATCTTCTGCATAGATAAACCGATACAATTCGCTAGGATCTGGTTCAGCGCTTTTCTCAGCAAAATCCACTGCATCGTCAATTACTGCTTGAATCTTACGATCGATCTCTTTCAATTCTTCAGCCGTTGCCAAAGTTCGATCGATCAACTCAGCAGCCAACTTCTTAATCGGATCGCGGGGGAACCAATATTCCTTCTCTTCCTTAGAACGCAACTCATCAGGATCGGCCAAAGAATGCCCGCGAAAGCGATAAGTCAAAGCCTCGATCAAAGTCGGTCCCTCGCCGGCCCGCGCCCGCGCCACAGCTTCCTTCGCCACTTCCCGCACCGCCAAAACATCCATCCCGTCAACCTCAAAACCAGCCATGCCAAAAGCATGAGCCTTCTTGTAAATTAGCGGGTCAGAAGTAGCTCGCTCGTGGGCCATCCCGATCGCCCATTTGTTGTTTTCCACAACATAAATAATCGGCAACTTCCACAAAGCCGCCATATTCAAACACTCAAAAAACTGCCCGTTATTTGCAGCACCATCGCCAAAAAAACAAGCAGTCACGCCATCGGAACTCTCATCCCCCAAAGCTTCGCGCCGGTACTTCGATTGAAAAGCCGCACCCGTAGCTACAGGAATTCCCTCAGCCACAAAAGCATAACCTCCCAACAGTCGGTGTTCTGCCGAAAACATGTGCATCGAACCGCCGCGGCCCTTCGAGCAACCCGTTTCCTTCCCGAACAACTCCGCCATTACCTCCCGCGCCGGCACGCCCGCGCTCAAAGCGTGAACGTGATCGCGGTAGGTGCTGCTAACGTAATCAGTGTCATCCCGGCGCATCGATCGAATCACGCCAGTAGACACAGCTTCCTGACCGTTGTACAAGTGGACAAAACCAAACATTTTGCCCCGGTAGTACATCTCAGCACACTTGTCCTCAAAGTAGCGCCCCAAGACCATATCCTCGTAGAGCATTAAGCCCTCATCCCGAGAAATGGTTACGCTTTGCGCGTCAAAAACTGGTAAAGTCCGTTCCTGAACCATAAATAATTAATACCCGACGATCGGCTTCCTAGACATGTGAACTACCCAGCGCTGACATAAAGGTACAGCGTGAGCTTCTGACTTCTACGGGGATTGCGTCAACTTGGACTTGCGTCCCAGTCTCGGACTCACATCCCCTCCATCAGCAGCAGTCCTGGTTCCCAAGACCGATAGCATTCTGATTCCTTCTGCTCTGATATTGGTTGCAGCGTTGCCATCTCTATCGTGATGAGTACCACAACTAGGGCAAGTCCATACCCTAACACCTAATGGCATTTCATTCACCTGATAGTGACAATTTGAGCAGAGTTTCGAGCTAGGGAACCATCGGTCAATCTCTACTAACACTTTACCTTCGCGGTCAAGTTTGTAATGCAAGAAATTGACAAACATTCCCCAACCTACATCAGAAATTGCTTGAGCTAGTTTGTGATTACGAACCATGCCCTTAACGTGAAGGTTTTCGACTACGATGACTTGGTTATCGTCAACAAGCTTTCTTGACAGCTTATGCAAGTAGTCTTGGCGGACATTGCTAATTCGTTCGTGAACCCTAGCCACCAGTTTCGTGGCTTTATTTCTAGACTTGCTTCCTTTCTCCTTTCTGGCTAATTTTTGCTGCTTTCTTTTCAGGTTGCGTTCATGTTTTGCTAAATGCTTGGGATTAGGGTACTTGGATGTCTTGATGCCATCATTAACAACAGCAAAATCTTTCAATCCCAAGTCAACTCCGGCAACTTTTCCATCGGTGCAAGCAACTGGTTTATCTCCTTCGAGTTTTGTCAGCACAGAGGCATAGTATTTCCCCGAAGGAGTAACACTGACTGTTACAGTTTTGATGGTTCCTTCAATCGGTCGATGTAACTTGGCTTTGACAAGGCCGACACGACCGGGAAACTTGAGGGAGCCGTCAACCAGTTTGACTGATTGCGGGTACTGGATTGACTGCCTATTTTTCTTGGATTTGAATCTAGGGTATTTTGGCCTAGACTCAAAAAAGTTCTTGTAAGCAGTTACCAGGTTAAGCGTAGTAGCTTGCAGAACCTGAGAGTAACACTCAGACAACCATTGTGTTTCTTCTTGTTTTTTAAGGTTTGGCAGGAGTTTGTTTAACGCAACTTGGGTCAAGCCTTTACCCGTGGCTTTGTAGGTTTCAATACACATATTTAGTGCGTAATTCCACCACCAGCGGGAACAGCCAAAGTGTTGAGCTAGTATCCCCTGCTGTTGGGTTGTCGGATATAGCCTAACTTTGACGGCTTGATGCTGCATTGTTTTCACATCCCTTTAGAATTATATATATTTCTGATAAAATTATTCCCTCTAGCTTGCAAATTTTACGCCTGATTGACCAGATAAAATTTGCTTGGGGGAGTCCATGTATCCCAACGCTGACCCAACGGGTACAGGGTGGGACTTAGAGCTGCCCCAAACCCCCTCAAAAGTTAAAATGAGTTTGGCCCTCGGGGCGGATTGCCGGGACTCGGAGAACAAACTCCCATCTAAACCCCATGCACACGAATGATATAATTCCATTACTCTCAAACCCGAAAATGCTCAAGAGTCAAACCACTCATTTAGCTGACGGGCAATGGGCCTTGGCATTTTCCTCACTGTAAAACGCCCTAGAGGGAAAAAAATCAGAGTATCTCTACGGCAAGTCCAACATACCGTGAAGGGGGCGGTTGGAAGCCAACACCAGAATTTTTGATTTGGTTTGCGGGAGTATGTCACTTAAGATAGGCTAATTCAGTTGCTAGCGCTTTGGGGAAGTGGACAGTTCTTTAACTTATGTTAATTCCACTAGATTACTACCGGATTTTGGGTCTACCGATTCAAGCTACTGCCGAACAGTTGCAGCAGGCTCACCGCGATCGAACTTTACAGCTTCCGCGCCGGGAGTATTCCGAAGTTGCGATCGTCGCCCGCAAACAACTGCTCGATGAAGCCTGCGCCGTTCTGTCAGACTCAGAGGGGCGCAAAGCTTACGATGCCAGTTTTTTAGCCAAAACTTACGATCGAGAGTCGGAAGCGGCACAGGAAGCCAAGCACCAGAGGTCAAAAACCTCAGCAGGCCCGGCCACCTTCCTGCAAGACGCAGGAGAAACCGTTCCGGCAGAGTCCAAGGCTTTAGAGGCTGCTCCCGACCCCCACACTCCAAGTATTGAAATCGATGACAACCAATTCGTAGGAGCCCTGCTCATACTGCAAGAACTGGGAGAATACGAACTCGTACAGAAGCTGGGTCGCCCGTATCTTAACAATGGCAGCATCGCGATCGCAGAAGGTCGTTTCGGCGACCCGCAGCTCGTGAGGCCAGATATAGTTTTAACCGTCAGCCTTGCCTGTCTAGAACTCGGCCGCGAACAGTGGCAGCAAGGTCAGTACGAAAATGCCGCAAAATCATTAGAAGCAGGTCAAGAATTGCTGCTGCGCGAAAGCCTATTTGCAAGCGTGAGGGGTGAAATGCAAGCCGACATATACAAACTCCGTCCGTACAACATTTTAGAGCTATTATCACTTCCCGAAGAAAAAGTCGCTGAGCGTCGCAAGGGACTGGAAATCCTGCGAGAAATGCTTCAAGAACGAGGCGGTATCGACGGTTCGGGAGACGATCGATCGGGTTTAGGAATAGAAGACTTCCTCCGGTTCGTGCAGCAAATGCGTAAACACCTAACCAGCAGCGAGCAGCAGGCGCTATTTGAAGCCGAAGCCGGCCGCCCCTCCGCAGTCGCCACTTACCTCTCGGTCTACACCTTGTTAGCCCAAGGATTTGCCGCCAGACAGCCATCGATGATCCGTCGGGCCAAGCTGATGCTGATGCAACTGGGTCGCCGCCAAGACGTTCACCTGGAAAAAGCCGTCTGTTCCCTGCTGCTGGGCCAGACAGAAGAAGCCAGCAGAGCCCTGGAACTGAGTTCGGAAAAAGAACCCCTGGCCTTCATTCGCGAACATTCCCAAGATTCACCCGACTTGTTGCCCGGACTGTGCTTGTACGCCGAACACTGGCTACAAGAAGAAGTGTTTCCCCACTTCCGCGACTTGGCCAACGAGTCAGTGTCCTTGAAAGATTACTTTGCTGACCCGAAAGTACAAGCTTACCTAGAAGCTTTGCCACAGGACGCAGAAACCGCCAACGAATGGGTCGTGGTGCAGCCCCGCTCCGGCAAGCTTCCAGGGCGACTGCAACCGACAGCAGGCCGATCGCCCGCTGCCATACCCACACCGGCACCCACAGCCAAGCAGGGAGCCAGTACGGTCACGTTGACCCCCGTACCGGGCGCGGATTCCACCGCAGCCTCTGGCGCGAAATCCCCGGCAACGGTGGCCGCGCCTAGCGCTGTTGCCCCCGTCTCTCTCCCGATAGCTACAGTGCCACACCCTGCAGAATCGACTTCCAAACATCGCAGACGCCAACATTCAGGGCGCAGCGGAGCAAGTGGCAAGGGGCTAAAGGGCGATTTTGTCGATCGAGCGCGCACCAAGGCAACAGAAATTACCGCCCAAGTCAAGTCCATGCCTCCAAACAAGCTGGCTTTGCTTCTAGTGGCAGGTGTCCTGAGCCTGTTATTCCTGTGGTTAATACTCAGTCTGTTGGCTAGCGCGATGCAAGCCCTATCGGGCCCCCTCCAAGGAGAGCAAGCCCTCGTTCGCCTGGAAGAACCGCCCATAGAAATCCCTGCCTTGGCCCCAACCCCAGAACCGAGCGCCACAGGCGCAGTATCGGGAGCAATCACTGAGGAATCAGCCGGACAAATAGTTCAAAGCTGGCTATCGGCGAAAGCAGCGGCTTTGGGCCCCAATCACGCTGTCGAAGAATTAAAGCAAGTTCTCACAGAACCGGCTTTGTCTCGCTGGCAATTAATGGCAGAAGCTCAACAGCGTAACAACGCGCACCAGCGTTATGTACACAAGCTGCAAGTTAATGGAGTTACCACAAATCCGACTAATCCCGATCGCGCCCAAGTAGATGCCCAAGTCGCGGAAAAAGCCGAAGTGTTCGATCGTTCTCAACTCGTTTCTTCCCGCAATGAAAACCTGCGGGTGCGCTACGACTTGATCCGCCAAGAGGGACAGTGGCGGATTATGGATTGGCAAGTGATTAAGTAAGGAATTGGTAATTAGTAATTGAGCAGAAGGAGTCAGAAGTCAGAAGTCATATTATGTCGAGTAGATTACGCCTAATAAGGTAGGGGCGGGTTCACGAAAAATATCTGCCAATAATTGACAATCTCAAAAACCCGCCCTTTTAATCGCTCGATATCCATCCGATATGATATCAGAAGAAAGAAGACTGGATTAAGCATACCTATGCCTGAAGTCAGGGGTAACTGTCACGGAAAGAATTTTTTGGTGTCCACGATTAAAATCGCGGGATTTAAAGCTCGATTCTCCATCCTGTCCCACAGAAACTGTTCTGGATTCTGGCTCCTGAATTATTCGTAATTGGTAATTTATGCTGGCTAATTACTAATTACCAATTTCTGATTATTAGGTGAATTTTTAATTCCAAAAGCGGGAGTTTTGAATTGCAGATTATTGTTGAAGGCTGGCGTTTTATTTATCATTCCTATTGCGTAGCCAATCAATTTCAACTGCTGGAAATGCACGCGCGGCGCAGCTATCCCGTAGGGAATCGCCCGCGAGGACAAATTGAGCTTTTTCACCGCGATATGCCCTACATTGACCCAGCTTGGGAGACGAAAATTAGTTTATTCGATCGCCCAAATGAAACTTTACTCCGCAGCATTAAGAGCCCTGCGGTAAATCAGTCAGCGGATGTTACGCTGCGAATATACTGCCCGTGGGACTTCTCGGCATCCAGCAGCGCTCAAACTTGGGTATTTGCAGCTACAGAATGGGGGATTATTACGAGTTCAGTATTACAGGGGATGGGTGTTAAGTCGATCG
Source organism: Microcoleus sp. AT8-A3 (assembly GCF_036705675.1). Taxonomy (NCBI): domain Bacteria; kingdom Bacillati; phylum Cyanobacteriota; class Cyanophyceae; order Oscillatoriales; family Microcoleaceae; genus Microcoleus; species Microcoleus sp. AT8-A3. The sequence goes on along the minus strand of NZ_JAUBVD010000003.1, from coordinate 125,884 downwards.
CCGAAACTGCGGTTAACTCAGAAACGAAAATTATTACACCTTCAGCTTGGTCAAAAGCTGGCTTAATTCGCAGCGGTGTTGAGGCCGATCGCATTGCCGTCGTACCTTTGGGAGTCGATCCTAAGATTTATTATCCTGCTGCGGGCGATCGGCGTCAATCACTGCGCCAAAGCTTGGGCTGGTCAAACTATTTTATATTTTTAAACATCGGAGGACAAACGGATCGCAAAGGCATTCGCCCTTTATTAAAAGCCTTCGCTGCGGTAGTTGACAAATATCCAGATGCGAGATTAGTTTTAAAAGGTTCAGAACTGCTTTATCCGTCGAGAGACGAGATTGCCCAAGCCTGCCGAGTTGTGCTCAACGATGCGGAAAGAGCGAGGGTTTTACCAAGATTAATTTATACTGGTAGCCAGCTATCTTTTGCTCAAATAGCAGAGTTTTACCAAGCAGCAGATGTTTATGTTTCTCCCTATTTGGCAGAAGGTTTTAATCTGCCGGTGTTGGAAGCTGCCGCTTGTGGTTTGCCGGTTATTTGCACGGCGGGCGGCCCTACAGATGATTTTACGCGATCGAACTTTGCACAGCGGATTGAGAGTAAATTTACGGCTGTGGTGAGTGACGGGGAAACCTTATTTATCTTAGCTCCTGATGGGGAACATTTGATTGATTTGATGTGCAGGGCGATCGAACAGCCTGGATTGGCTGCGAAAGCGAGGGTTGCGGGCCCGGCTTTTGTGGCTGAAAATTTTACTTGGAGGCGTGTAGTCGATCGATTGCTTGAGGTTATGGGAGGAGATAAAAAGAGAGAGGAGAGGTCTATTTTTGAGCCAATAATTTTGTAGTTTGGGCGTTTCAAGCCCTAGATGGGGAAATAGGTTTTTTCCGGCGGATGATTTTTTGTCATTGGTCGTAGTTGCCGTTGAATTCGTTTCAATCCCTGATAGGGTTTTAGGTTTTTTCCGGCTTAAGTGATAGCAGGGTGATAGCAGGGTGATACCAAGTTTCAATCCCTGATAGGGTTTTAGGTTTTTTCCGGCGGGGTTTGCAGATTGTGTCGGAAGTATGAAAGGTTGGTTTCAATCCCTGATAGGGTTTTAGGTTTTTTCCGGCGAATTGTTCTATCAGTGTCGAAAGAGGTTTGGATGGAGGTTTCAATCCCTGATAGGGTTTTAGGTTTTTTCCGGCAATGTGACGGGTCAGTTTTGCCCGTGAACGTGACATTGTTTCAATCCCTGATAGGGTTTTAGGTTTTTTCCGGCAACTTAATCGAATTCAGCCAATTTGTATCGCTGGCAGTTTCAATCCCTGATAGGGTTTTAGGTTTTTTCCGGCTCTAGCTGTCCGTGATCGGTCAGCCAGTTCGTCACGGTCATTAGATCGGTGGGACGTTTCAATCCCTGATAGGGTTTTAGGTTTTTTCCGGCTCATCTCTGCCAACCCCAACAGACACATCAATTCTCGATGTTTCAATCCCTGATAGGGTTTTAGGTTTTTTCCGGCCTACGAATCTGGGCCCCTCACGCCAGAGATAGTGGTTTCAATCCCTGATAGGGTTTTAGGTTTTTTCCGGCGGGAGTTGTCACCCAAAGTGAGTAAAAGCGATCGTCGTTTCAATCCCTGATAGGGTTTTAGGTTTTTTCCGGCCAGAGATGGAATTGCTCAAAGAAACTGAGCCAAAAGTTTCAATCCCTGATAGGGTTTTAGGTTTTTTCCGGCCAAGCAGCACTGCCTGTATATGTGCTCTTCAAGAGATATTAGTGTTTCAATCCCTGATAGGGTTTTAGGTTTTTTCCGGCGTGATGGATTAGCAGTTTCCTGCCGCAAGCCTGGTTTCAATCCCTGATAGGGTTTTAGGTTTTTTCCGGCACAAAAAGGCAGTCATCTTCCTTGTCAATACTTTCGTTTCAATCCCTGATAGGGTTTTAGGTTTTTTCCGGCCCATCTTCTGCGAGTGGGACGACATACCGATCGCCGGTTTCAATCCCTGATAGGGTTTTAGGTTTTTTCCGGCGGCATGGTTCCTGAATTAGCTCACGAAACCCCAAAAAAAGTTTCAATCCCTGATAGGGTTTTAGGTTTTTTCCGGCTAAAATGATGGTTACTCAGGCGACTATCAGAGAGTTTCAATCCCTGATAGGGTTTTAGGTTTTTTCCGGCTTTCATTCATTACCTATTAATTGATATGCCTAAGTTTCAATCCCTGATAGGGTTTTAGGTTTTTTCCGGCCATCAACGCGAAAAGCTCTAACCCTACCAATCAAGTTTCAATCCCTGATAGGGTTTTAGGTTTTTTCCGGCCCGAAAACGCACCACAAAGGCGATGGCCAGAATGTTTCAATCCCTGATAGGGTTTTAGGTTTTTTCCGGCAAATCTTCTGGCCCATTTCCCGGTGGATTGAAAGTTTCAATCCCTGATAGGGTTTTAGGTTTTTTCCGGCGCGAATCAAAGAGACTCAAGAAACTATCAACGAATTAGTTTCAATCCCTGATAGGGTTTTAGGTTTTTTCCGGCTCGATCGTCACAAACTCTACCTCAATGCCACCAGTTTCAATCCCTGATAGGGTTTTAGGTTTTTTCCGGCTCAAAGCTGAGGCCACGCTGCAAAAAGTACAGCGCGTTTCAATCCCTGATAGGGTTTTAGGTTTTTTCCGGCTGATTCAAAAGTTGAATGATACTCTCGACAAATTAGCTAGTTTCAATCCCTGATAGGGTTTTAGGTTTTTTCCGGCCCAGGGGCTTATCCTCAGCCCTTATATCTCTTGTGTAGAAAGTTTCAATCCCTGATAGGGTTTTAGGTTTTTTCCGGCCCGGCTTTCTCGGTCAAGTCGAGCGGTTCTCTGGCAGTGTTTCAATCCCTGATAGGGTTTTAGGTTTTTTCCGGCAAAGCAGCTTAAGTCAGCAGCGCCGCCGAAAGATCCTGTTTCAATCCCTGATAGGGTTTTAGGTTTTTTCCGGCACAGATATGAGTAGCTTAAGATTCCCCGTCAAAGTTTCAATCCCTGATAGGGTTTTAGGTTTTTTCCGGCGCGAAATATACAGAGCTTGGCGCTTCTTATGAGCGTTTCAATCCCTGATAGGGTTTTAGGTTTTTTCCGGCCTTTACTAAGGTGATCGGCTCCTGGTTGTTCTCGCGTTTCAATCCCTGATAGGGTTTTAGGTTTTTTCCGGCTCAAGAGGCGATCGCCAACAATCGGGAAGTGTCCCCGGCGTTTCAATCCCTGATAGGGTTTTAGGTTTTTTCCGGCGTTGCTGCAGCGACTTGTTCACGAAATCGGGTGGTTTCAATCCCTGATAGGGTTTTAGGTTTTTTCCGGCTTGCCAGTGCCAGCCGCACAGATAGGAGAAATCGTCAGTTTCAATCCCTGATAGGGTTTTAGGTTTTTTCCGGCTTTCCGGGAAATGATGGAAGTTTTACAGGTTCAGATTGGGGTTTCAATCCCTGATAGGGTTTTAGGTTTTTTCCGGCGCAGCCCGGAAAGCCGCATCGACGCCACGCGCGCAACCCACAAAGTTTCAATCCCTGATAGGGTTTTAGGTTTTTTCCGGCTTGAGAGCTATCATTAGTTGAGCAATATCTTCTTCGGTTTCAATCCCTGATAGGGTTTTAGGTTTTTTCCGGCACAACTCCGTAGTTTGGTCGCCCTTGATCCAATCCCATGTTTCAATCCCTGATAGGGTTTTAGGTTTTTTCCGGCCGCCCGTTCCAGAAGCCAGGGTGTATTTGGTTTTCAAGGTGCAGTTCCGTGAATCTAAAACAAAAGTACCATTCCAGCCTTCGGGTTGTCAATACCAAAAATTTCATATTCACTCCAAAACCTTATCCTGTAAAGCTTACAGATTTTCCGTGAATGTTTTTTTCAGACGAGGGGCATCAAACTCTTGCTGCACATGAGTTTGAGCCGAAAAATTTGATGCCCCTATTTTAACACCTACCGGTTCACGGAAACTAGGCAAAAAATATTGTGCGATCCACTGGCACTACCCCACCAATACCTTCGATCTTACCCTGACAGCAAGCGCACAGCGGAAAAAACCAAATACTGTCTTCCTTGGGTTGGATGACTTTGTTCGGCGGGGCGATCGTAACTTAGATTTTAGTCCTAGCCGGAATCAATCTCCTCAACTGGTTGGATGACTTTGTTCGGCATGGCGATCGTAACTTAGACTTGAGTCCTAGCCGGAATCAATCTCCTCAACTGGTTGGATGACTTTGTTCGGCATGGCGATCGTAACTTAGACTTTTTGGGCTGCGAAATAGGCTTCGCCCCGAGTAAATGACTTTGTTCGGCGGGGCGATCGTAACTTAGACTTGAGTCCTAGCCGAAATCAATCTCCTCAACTGGTTGCATGACTTTGTTCGGCATGGCGATCGTAACTTAGACTTGAGTCCTAGCCTCCATCCATCTCCTCAACTGGTTGGATGACCTTGTTCGGCGTGGCGATCGTAACTTAGACTTGAGTCCTAGCCGGAATCAATCTCCTCAAACTATTCCGCCAACCAGAAAGCAAAGCGATTAAAAAACAACTCCGATCTATCAAAAAAAATTAGCTCATATTCAACAGCTAACGGCTTAGACACTTATCTCTAAAATCTCACGAAAAAGCCATATAAAAACTGCCAAGTCGTAGACTTATCAAAATCTAGGCTTTAGAAAATCACAGACCAAAACTTATATTTTACCGAAATTGAATCTCCAATTAATTCCTATGAGTGATTTGCCCCAACTTGTTCAGCCAAACCTAAACCTTCAACAATAAGCGAATTTTTACCTGCCATATTTGCGGTTTTACGCTTCGCGGTTCCGAAAAATATTATTGGTAAATTGCATACAAAATCCCCAAATTAACTTAAAATTAGTAGAGTGGCATTTACCTTAAAATTACTTATGACAAAAGCCGAAATTAGCACCGAAAACATCACAGTTCCTAACGGGGATTTACAAATAGCTGCATACCTAGCCCAGCCAGCCTCCCCAGGGCAATTTCCCGCAGTTATCGTGATTCAAGAAATCTTTGGCGTCAACTCGCACATCCGCGAAGTTACTGAAAGAATAGCAAAAGAAGGATATGTGGCGATCGCCCCAGCCATCTACCAGCGTCAAGCCCCCGGCTTTGAAACCGGCTACACACCCGAAGCCATCCAAATCGGCAGAGAATACAAAGAAAAAACCACCGCTTCCGAACTTCTCGGCGATATCCAAGCCACGATCGATTATCTCAAAACTCTACCCTCAGTCAAACCAGAAGGTTTTGGCTGCATCGGTTTCTGCTTTGGAGGGCACGTCGCCTACCTTGCCGCTACTTTGCCCGAAATCAAGGCTACAGCGTCGTTCTACGGCGCCGGTATCGCCACCCAAACCCCCGGCGGCGGCACCCCCACGATCGCCCGCACAGCAGACATTAAAGGCACTCTCTACGCCTTTTTTGGCACTCAAGACCCCAGCATTCCCTTAGAACAAGTTGACCAAATCGCCGCCGAATTGCAAAAACACAGTATTTCTCACCAAATTTTCCGCTACAATGCCGATCACGGCTTCTTCTGCGACCACCGCGGCAGTTACGACGCTACGGCAGCAGCCGATTCGTGGAGGCAGGTGAAGCAGCTATTTCATCAGAAAATATGGGTGGAAACCCCGTCCTTCTAGGACGGCTTTGCCTTTTTACCGCAATTTAACCAGAAAGTTGAGAGGTTTCGCTGTAGAATAGAATATGCAGCGAGACCAATAGGATGTACCTGACTCAAAAGAACCAAATCCGCAATCTAAACAAGTCTGAGTTTTTGGCACTGCGAGAGTTGTGTCGTCTTAGCAAAAATCTCTACAATGTAGGGCTTTACACTGTTCGACAATACTACTTTCAGGAGCGCAAACACTTGCGTTACGAATCTGCCTACCATCTGTGCAAAGAAAACGAGAACTATCGTTTGCTAAACACGGATATTGCTCAACAGACTTTGAAAGTAGTAGACAGAACGTTTCACAGTTTCTATGCCTTGATTAGCGCTGTTAAATCTGGCCGCTATCAACCGAAGGTGAGATTGCCTCACTACTTACCCAAAGATGGCTACTTTGTATTGATAATTCCTCGGATCGTGGTTAAGGACGGACGGTTTAATGTACCGATGTCAAATGCTTTCAAGAAGCTGTTTGGAGCGGTATCTATTCCATTCCCTGAGAGACTTAATCCTGAAGCTATCAAAGAAGTTCGGATACATTCTAAGTACAATGCTCGATTCTTTGAAGTCGAGTTTGTTTCCCAGGTTGAACCAGAACCTGTTGAAACAGTCGTTGATAGCGCTATTTCCATTGATTTGGGATTGGACAATTTGGCTACTTGCGTTGACACCAATGGGGCATCCTTTATTGTGGATGGTCGTAAACTTAAATCTATTAACCAGTGGTTCAACAAAGAAAATGCCAGATTGCAATCTATCAAAGATAGACAAAAGATTGAGCGGATAACTGAGCGTCAAGCTAGATTGCTTGTCAATCGAAACAATCAAGTTAGGGACTATCTCAGCAAAACGGCAAGGCTGATTATTGACCATTGCATTGCCCAGAAAATTGAGCGCGTGATTGTCGGGTTCAATTTGGGCCAGAAGCAGGAAATCAATATTAGCAGTCGCAACAATCAGAACTTTGTCCAAATTCCTTTTCATACTTTGAGAGGTAAGCTGAAATCGCTTTGTGAGCGTTACGGCTTGCTCTACCTTGAACAGGAAGAATCGTATACAAGCAAAGCTAGCGCTTTGGATGGTGACGATTTGCCTGTCTACAATGCCGGCAAACCAGCAACTTACCAATTTTCTGGCAAGCGTGTTAAGCGCGGATTGTATCGGACTTGGGAAGGACATTTGATTAACGCTGATTGTAATGGTGCTGCAAATATTGGCAGAAAAAGTAAGCAGAATGGTTTTACCGGACTGTCTAGAGGCTGTTTGGCACAGCCATTACGAATCAAGATCCACGCTTGATTGCGGTTCTTAAGAATCCCCTCGCCTTCAGGCAGGGGAGTGTCAACAGCAACTTCAACCAGCTTAGAGAGTGGGAGATGGGGAGATGGGGAGATGGTCCGATAGTCCGATGGTCCGGGTGGGAAAATTTTTCTACTGACAACAGACAACTAAATTACTGACAACTGACAACTAAACTGACATGAATTCCAAATCTACAGGTTCTCAAAGCGCAAAACCATCCTTTTCAATGGATGATTTTGCTAAAGCCCTCGAACAGCACAATTACGAATTCCAGAAGGGACAAGTAGTGCGCGGCAAAGTGTTCGAGTACGACTCAAACGGCGCGTATGTTGATATCGGCGGCAAGTCTTCGGCTTTTTTGCCGATCGAAGAGGCTGCTTTGAGAACAGTAACGGATTTGTCGGAAGTGGTTCCGCTGGACGAGGAACGGGACTTTTTGATTATCCGCGAACAAGATGCCGATGGCCAAGTTACCTTGTCTCTGCGGCAGTTACAAATTCAGCAAGCTTGGGAAGATTTAGTGGAATTGCAGGAAACCGGTAAAGTTCTTCAGGTGCGGGTTTCTGGCGCAAATAAGGGCGGCGTGACTGTAGATGTTCAGGGAATGCGCGGCTTTATTCCCCGATCGCACTTAGTCGATCGCGATAACCTAGAATCGCTGATCGGTCAATCTTTGAGCGTTAATTTCTTGGAGGTCGATCGCGAACGGGAAAAACTCGTACTTTCCCAGCGGATGGCCACTCAATCGAATGCTTTCAAGGACTTGCAAATTGGTCAGTTGGTGGAAGGAAAAGTCAGCAGCATCAAGCCTTTTGGCGTGTTTGTGGACTTGGAAGGAGTTAGCGGTTTGCTGCACATCAAGCAAGTCAGCCAAAAATATATTGATAACCTTGGCAAGGTGTTTGCTCCCGGTCAACCCCTGAAAGCGATCGTGCTTGACCTCGATGAAAGTCGTGGCCGAATTTCACTTTCTACCCGGGTACTAGAAAATTACCCAGGGGAAATGGTGGATAAGATGGCGGATGTTATGGAGACTGCAGAAGAGCGATCGGAACGTGCTAGAAAGACTCTTTCTTAAGTCTTGATCTAATTACCACCCCGACTTTTAAGAAGTCGGGGTGGTAAGAGTGCGATCGTTTTACGTTTAATTAAGTTGATTTACTTATTTTGCATTTTACATCGACTTCTTATACCAGTTTCCCAAAAGAATCCCACTATAGCAATCGTCGCATCATTTAGGAATTTCTTACTCCCTCCCCTTACCAAGGGGAGGGTTGGGGTGGGGTAAAAAATTTACGACTCCTGCAAGGATTGCTATATAGGCTAACTCCAAACCCCTATCCAGTAAGTTAATACCTCTCGCCCATCAAAAATCCCAAATAGTCTTACGTCTTCCTTTCCCTATCTAACTCCATTTTTAGCGTTCGTTATTTAACCCCATTAGCTACTACTCCCAAGACTTTAAAATCTGCTACATTTAGTTGATCTAAAGCTTTATTTACCATCCCGCGATCGGTTTTTTCTATTTTTACTATCAGCACTGTACCATCAGTTTGAGAAGCTAGTAAATGACCGTCTGCTAAACCAATTAAAGGTGGTGTATCGTAAATGACTAAATCAAATAAGGCTAGGAATTGTTCCATTAAATAGTGCATCTTTCTCGAAGAAAGTAATTTAATTGGATCAGAGGGAATAGTACCTGCTGTGAGGACAAAAAGATTGTCATCGTCGGGTAATCGCTGAATAGCCTCATTTAAGCTTAAATCAGAACTTAAAACATTACTTAAACCTTTCATATTTGACAAGCCAAGATATGTGTGCAGTTGAGGCACACGCATATTAGCATCCACTAATAATACTCGTTTACCAACAGCAGAAGCAGTTTTAGCTAAATAAAGTGCTACAGTTGACTTACCCTCACCTTTAATGGTCGAAGTGATGGTTAAAGAACTTATTGGGTGTTCAGCATTTAATAATTGAATATTTGTGTATAAGTAGTGAAATGCCTCGACTACAGGAAAATCTTTGTAATTTGAAACTATTATTCGTTTTAAGCTTGCACTGTTAGTATTTGAACTTACGCTAGTGAATTTAGCTGGAACACGTTCACCTCGACCAGATTTAATTTTCATCGCTTTGGCGATCGGAATGACTCCCAAAATAGGGCGTTTAGTTGCTGATTTAATTTCTTCGGGAGTATGGAAAACAGTATTTAAAACTTCTACTAGGAAACCTATAGCAATGCCTAGTAAAGTGCTAATAACGATCGCAATGGCTAGGTGGCGACGGGTTGGTTTTTCTGTTACTGGGTAAAAATCACCATTTTCGTTTGTGATTAACTGTGGTTTAGATATAATTTGCCAAGAGCCATCAATTTGACCAGCATCTAGTTGTAAAGTTTTTTGTTTTTCGAGGAAGAGTTTGAGATTATCTTTAGCTAGTTCTAGTTTTAATTGTATGTCATCATAGCGAAGTTGAGCTTGAGGCATTTGAGTGATTTTTGCTTGCAGTGAATTTTGGCTATTAGTTATCAATCGCTCGCGAGCTTCCAACTGTTTTAGTTGTGATTGCATCTGCAAGAGGACAATATCAGCTTCTTTTTTGATTAAATCACGCAAACTTTGCTGCTTTTCCCGCAAAGATTGAATGGGAAGGCTATTTTCATAAAATTGAGTAGAGCTTAAAGCTAATTGCGACTCTATTTCATTTACTTTGCTAATTAAATTTTCATAGGATTTGGGGCTAATATCAACAATCCAACGATTATCGCCCGTTAACGCTCTTTTTTTGTAGCTTTCATATTGAAGCCTACTTTCTGCCAGTTGTGCTTGCACTTCTAGGCGACGATTAGTTAAATTATCGAGCTGATCTGATAGGCTGCGGCTGCGTACTTCGGGTTGATTAAAGTTATACTGAAGCCTTAACATTTGTAATTCTTGTTGCAATTTATCGACTCTCTGCTGGAGTGGGGGCAGTTGTCGATCTATAAAATCAATACTTTGTTTGCTAACTTTCAAACGCTCTTTATCCATATATTCTAGGTAATATTTTGCAGTTTCATCCAGCACATATTGGATGCGCTTTGGATCTCGATCGCGATAGCTAATATCTATGAGTTTAGTACCACCCTGCTTCCCATCTCGCAAGAAAGTAATACGTTGGATAGTCAAGCGGCTACTGAGACTTTTATAGTCAAATTTTGGATATTTTGTTTGCAATTTATTGACTAATGGTAGTAACACTTCTGGGCTTTTTAAAACCCGCGCTAAACTTTGATAATCCACCGAGGAACCGTCTTCCGCTGATGATTTAATTTTGTTCAAGTCTGTGATGCCTAAACTGTTATTTTGAGCTTGAACCAATAGTTTTGATAGCCGATCGTCAGCCGTAATCGGTTCTGCTAAAACTGTGAATTTTCCTTCATACTCAGTAATAGAGTTTTTGGCAGCCCTGAGCACGAAACTACCGCTTAAAGTAGCTATGCTGGCAGCTACTATGCCCATCACCAGAAGGCGACGTTTGATGACAGCTAGTACCCAATTCATATCAAGAACTTGGTCATCCTCTGCTGGGGTACTAGCTAGGTAATTAGCGGAGGGAGCAGACAAATATTGACCATTAAGGTCATTTTTGATGGAAGACAACAGTTTTTTATCCATAGCAAGAATCTTATTTAATTCCTAATTTCCGAATAGTCTGAGTAGCTCTATCAGTCTGGTGGGAACGAGAATTCCACCAATAATATTACTAGCTGGTGAGAAAACAGTATTAATGTTGTCTACGAATATAGCAGTCCTCGATCGTGCCACTATAATTATGTCATTATCTTGAATCAGTGGGTTGCTTTGAGCGTCGATTCCTTGATTAAAGTTAATTGATACTTGCGATCGAGATATCGTGCCATTAGGATTTAGCCTGATCAGTTCCACATATCTAGAGTTAGCGCGATTTGGTCGAAAACCTCCCGCACTCATAATTGCTTGATTTAAGGTAGTATTAGGAGGTAATTTGAGTCCACCCGGAGCATTGACTTCTCCGATAACACTTACTTGCAAAGTCGCCGGAGCAAAGCTAGCAGTAGCTAGAACAGAAACTTCTCCGGGGTCGATCGCCGTCGCTGTCGGGACAAAGATGATATCCCCTTCTTGTAGTATAGTATCTTGAGAGGTATCTTGTTCTTGCAAATATTGCCAGAGGTTAATAGTTCTAATTTGTTGTTGGCCACTTCTAGTATAACGTTGGAGTTGGATTTGCCGAATATCAGCGATTGATGTTATGCCACCAGCTAGTTGTAGAGATCGAATGATGGTCGGTTGTCCGCTGGTTCTTTCACCATTTCGGGTATCACCACCAATGGCTACATATCTACCCGGACGCTTCACCTCTCCGAATACTGAGACAGTACGGGGTTGATCTGCTGGTATAGAAAAATTAGATTCACTAAGTTGATTTGTTTCTGCTAAATTAATGGTTTCTTGAGGGGGAACCAAGATTTGATCTCCATCTCGCAACGTGATATCTTGGCTGCTCTGACCAGTTTGTAAATAATCCCACAGATTATAAGTGATAGTTATTTCTTTGTTAGCCGTAAGCCGACGCCGCACAATTACTCGTCGAATATCAGCGCTAGCTCGAATACCCCCAGCTTTTTCTAAAGCTTGAGGAAGCGTGGGAAACTGAATCGATGGTCTAGTTCCACCTCCATTAGCTAGGGGTAATAAGTAAGAGCCCGGACGACTTATTTCACCCGATAACCAAATATTAAGCGGGCGGGCAGCTTGTAAGCTGATTGTAACTAAAGGTCTTTTTACGACCTTACCATAAGCTCTAGTGATAACTTGGGCTGCCTGTTCTAAAGTTAATCCTTGAAGGGAAACACTACCAATAATGGGGATTTGAATAGCTCCCCCAGCGGGAATTTGATACTCCCCACTAAGCTGAGGCAGATCGTAGATATCAATTTTAATATTGTCTCCACCACCTAGATAGTAATCAGTATTAATACTTGTTGCGGGGGCTGGCGACTGAGCGAGGTTGGTTTGAGGGTAGGAGAGAGTGAGTACCAGCGCCAGCAGTGGCAGTTGTAAAGCACGGAGAGTAAGCCATTTCATAGGTAGTAACAAATTTATGATAGAGGTAAAGCCATGAAAGATATTTTAAGAATGCCGATGTTTGCGTTGATGCTATTGTGTTTAACGCTTATCGTGTTTGTGACTATTTATATTTTAGCTGCACGCCATCCGAAATTGAGTGGCACATTAGAAAAGATTTTTGTGGGCATACTTTTTTTTACCATCACTGGTGGTTCGGGGATCACGGCAATGCCCTTTACCAAACTCCATCCTAACGTTTTCTACAACTTAGAAACTACACCCCCAACGATGATTGCTCAAATTGCCATTTATGGGGGCATGATATTAATGCTATTTCCCCGCTTAACTAAAACTACCCAAAAAACAGTTTCTATGTGCATTAAATGGATAGCAGGAGACATTTTTTTAGGTTTGTTTTTGTTGATTATGACTTTATCGGGCTTGTGGTCACAAACTCCTGAAATTACTTTTAGGGCTATTTTTGCTATTTGGGTAGTAACACTGGCTTCTATTTATGTAGGGAAAGTGTATAGTTGGTTAGAAATTTATGGATTATTGAGATGGCTAACTGGTTTATTAGCTTTATGGTCACTTGTGAAAACAAATGCAGCGCCAGACGGTTGTTGGACAGGAGTTTTAGGTCATAAAAACCCTTTTTCTTTTCAAATGGCTAATACAGCTTCTTTATGGCTTTTATATGCTTTTAAGGATCGTAAGTATCGATATTTATCATTATTTATAACTTTAATAGCTTTAGTAGGATTGCAAAAAGGTTGTAGTGGTGCTAGTCGGATTTTGACAGTGGTATTAATCAGTTTGTGGAGTTATTTAGCCCTCTTAAAAAAATTACCTGTAAAATGGGCTTTTCTCTGCTTTATCTTATTTTTGGTCGGTAGTATAGGTATAAGTATTTTGGTATTAAATAATTTAGAGGCTATTATTGTGGATGGTTTGAAAAAAGATATGACTTTAACAGGTAGAACCGATTTTTGGCCTTTAATTATTGATCGAATTAATCAAAACAATCCCATATTTGGTTATGGAATACAAGGATTTTGGCAGTGGTGGCGTCGCTCGGAAAATCCCGCTTACGGAATTGTAGTAGCTAAAACTGGTTTTGTGCCACCCCACTCTCACAATGGTTTTATTGATATACTTTGCGAACTGGGTTGGGCCGGACTCTTGTTGTTTATTGGGTCATTTTTGAATAATATATTTAGAGGTATAAAGTACCTAGTTAAAGGACCTTTTCCAGAGTCAGGTTTGCCTTTGTATTTATTAACATTTATGCTAATGACCAATTTGACAGAGGGGGGACTATTGGGGGTTGGTACTTATTGGTGTTGGTATGTAGTTTTATCGGTAAAATTGAGCTTAGATAGGACAGCTAAGGATAATCCACCCTGATGATGTCAGCGTTTGGTCAGGCCTATTAGGAGAATCTTTACAAAGAATAGGCATATCCCCCACTTCTTAAAGAAGTCGGGGCTTTAACACCGATCGCGTTTTACGTTTAATTAAGTGGGCTCACTTAATATGACTCGCAATTGTTTCACTCTCCACCGTTGCTTCCACGGGCCAAGAATTTTCCATCTCTACTGTTTGTTGCGGCTGATAAACTGCCAAGTCGAACCAGAAAGTCGTACCCACATTAACTTCGCTAACTAAATTAATTTTAGTGTGGTGCTTGTCAATAATGTTTCTGACAATAGAAAGACCTAATCCCGTTCCTTCTAAAGTGTGTACTCGGTTTTCTACCCGGAAAAAGCGATCGAATATTGCTTGTTGGTCTTCAGGATCTATGCCAATCCCAGTATCAGAAATTTCGATCCGCACTACCGGAAAATGTTTAGCATCCGGTGACAAGTTTTGGTTGACGGATTGACCGTCTTTGTAGGTGGGCGTCTCCGACTCTAGCAAATACGCTCGAATTGCCACCTTGCCGCCGGACTCAGTAAATTTTAAGGCATTTCCTACTAAATTTGCAAATACTTGCAGCAGCAAATCGTAATGACCTAAAGCAGGCGGCAAATACGGGTCAACTTCTTGCTCTAATTCAATGCCTTTATCCTTAGCATTTAACTGATAAGTCCGCAGGGTTTGTTCCACAGCTTGCGGTAGGTCAACAGCTTCCAAGTGATAAACTCGACAGGATTCCAGTCGCGACAAGTCTAACACGTCGTTTACTAAACGAGTTAGTCGATCGGTTTCTCGATTGGCAATTTCTAGGAATTCCCGGCGCTCGCTTTCTAGAAGGTCTTCTCCGTACTCGTGCAGAGTCTCGATAAAAGATTTGATATTAAATAAAGGCGTTCTCAATTCGTGAGAAACATTGCTGATAAAATTGCTTTTAGCCTCATTTAGTTCTACTTCCCGAGTAATGTCCTGCACTGTCATTGCAATGCCTTTGAGACTTTCTCGGTAATTTCCGGAACCTTGATGCTTGGAGGTTTGCTCGTAGAAAGTACACTCTACAGCTACCGGGCGTTGTGGTTCGGTACAGGTATTTTGCTCGTGGCGGATGCAGCTTCTGCACAGCGGTTCGGCACCGGGCGCTTTGTGCAGAATGACTGTAGTTAAAACAATGCGAATTGTACGGTTAACTGGTTCGCTCATGGAGATGCGAAATTCGCCGCCGTCGCGATCGCCCGCAGCTATTTCCTGCAAAGGTCTAGCCAACTCCTGCTGCACTTCCGAAGGCAAAATGTTGAGAACATTTACTCCAAGCGCATTTTTGCCTTCCCATCCAAAAATCCGCATTCCCGTCGGATTAACTAAAATCACCTGCAAATTTGCGTCTAATAAAAGCGCGCCATCAGCAATCGTTGATACCAAAGTTTCTAACTTAGCTTTTTCCGCTGTCAGTTCTTCAATATTTTGTTCTTCATAACTTTCGAGTTTCTGGGCCATTTCATTAAAACTGCCAATTAACTCGCCCAATTCTCCGCCTAAAGGCAGGTCAACTCGCTGCTTAAAATTCCCGCTGGCAATGTTTTTGACCCCGAAGACTAATTGTTTTATCGGCTGAGTAATTGTCAGGGCATTAAATACAGCCCCCAAAATGACCATCACCCAAATAGTCACAAATACTGCTAAAGTGACATCCCTAGTCAGATTTGAAGATATAACTGCTGCGGGATTTGGGTTAATGCCGATCGCCAAAACTCCCAAATATTTGTCTTCATGAATTAACGGCACAAATACATCGGTAACTTCTCCATCGGGGGTCAAATGCTGCCGCACCAAAGGCAAAGAAGTTAAATTTCTCGCCTCAATATCGGCGAGAAAATTATCGGGAAGTTTGATCTGGCGGCGCAGTGTCAGGGAAGTCTCCACCTCGGATTCCGAAAAGGGTATCCCCAGAAAAATATCTCCCGCTTCGTCTGCGTAAAGCATATAGCGGACGCTGGAGGTGCTGCTGTAAAATTGGCGGGAAAAGCGGGCGACTTCGGAGCGATCGTTGTTGGCAATCAGCGGCGCCACATTTGCTGCCAACAGCAAGCCGAGGTCGCGGCCGTAACGAGTATCGTTAAGTCGGGCGTCTTGCTGGATAGTATTCACGGCCCAGAATGTCAGGCCACTCATAATTAACGACACTACGAGGGTAGCAGCGGCCATCAGGCGGGTCTGGAGGGTAAAATCCGACCACCAGCGGGCAATAATTTCTCCGATTTTGTTTAGTATGGCCAGCATTTCACCAGTTCACCCGTTCAATATTAAAAGCAAGATAAATTCAGTTGGCTTCAGATAAAATTTTCTGATGCGACTTGTCCGCTACCGCCACCGCAGAGATACCAAACTTCATTGTTACATTTCTACATTGAGATTGCTTGGCTTTCGGATGGCGGTCGATGTCGCAATTCCTAATTTTTATCGCCCAGAGCTCGGCGACCGATGTCCCGACGGCAGTAGACGCCTTCAAATTGGATGCAATCAACTGCTGCATAAGCTGTGGAGATAGCTTGTTCCAAAGTTTCTCCCGCTGCGGTGACGCCCAAAACCCGGCCGCCGTCGCTCACCAACTGCTGGTGCTTCAACTGGGTGCCGGCGTGAAAGACTTCTGCTCCTTTGGCTTCAGCTTCCTCGATACCTGTAATAACTTTGCCTTTTTGATAACTTCCAGGATAGCCCCCAGAAGCCAAAACTACGCAAACAGAGGCCCCCGACTTCCAGCGAATAGAAGATTCACCGAGACGCTGCTGACAGCAGGCGAGCACCAAATCTTCTAAAGGCGTTTCCAGCAGTGACAAAACCGCTTGAGTTTCGGGATCTCCGAAACGGCAGTTGAATTCTAAGACTTTGGGTTCTCCGTCGGGGGTAATCATTAAACCTGCGTAGAGTACACCCCGGTAGTCGATTTTGCGTTTTTGCAGTGCGGAGAGGGTGGGTTCGAGAATTTCTTCTTGAATCCTTTCCATGAGTTCCGGGGTGACAATGGGCGCTGGGGCGTAGGCTCCCATACCGCCGGTGTTGGCTCCCTGGTCGCCTTCGCCGATAGCTTTGTGGTCTTGGGCCGGCAGCAACGGTTCCACTGTGATGCCGTCGGTGAGGGCGAGAATCGAGACTTCTTGACCGGTTAAGAATTCTTCGACGACGACTCGGATGTTGTCGGTGCCGAATTCGCCTCGGAAAATGGTGTTGATGGCGCTGTGAGCCATTTTGACGGTGGTGGCAACGGTGACTCCTTTGCCTGATGCGAGTCCGTCTGCTTTAATGACTATTGGGGTTCCTTGTTCCAGAACGTATGCTTTGGCTGCTTCTGCGTCTGTAAATACGGCAGCTTTGGGTGTGGGGAT
The DNA here is from genome assembly GCF_036705675.1 of Microcoleus sp. AT8-A3. NCBI lineage: Bacteria > Bacillati > Cyanobacteriota > Cyanophyceae > Oscillatoriales > Microcoleaceae > Microcoleus > Microcoleus sp. AT8-A3. The sequence continues at coordinate 109,015 of NZ_JAUBVD010000003.1, read as the reverse complement.
GCCTGCTTCGAGCATCAGTTCTTTGGCCCAGGATTTGCTGGATTCAATTTGGGCGCCGGCTTTGGTGGGGCCGAAAATCATCATTTTTCGCTGTTGGAAATAGTCGGCGATGCCTAGCGATAGGGGCAATTCGGGGCCGACGATGACTAATCCGATGTTGTTGACCATCGCAAAGCGTTCGATGCCTTGGAAGTCGTCGATGTTGAGCGACAGATTTTGACAGCCTGGGGTGGTAGCTGTGCCGCCGTTCCCAGGCACGCAGAATACTTGTTTAATCCGCGTAGATTCTAGCAGTTTTTTTGCGATCGCGTGTTCGCGACCTCCGTTTCCCACAACTAAAACTTTCACAGTATCCTCACCTATAAATTGTGTTCCCTGAATGTCTGATTTTCAGTGTTGGCATCTGTCTATCTGCTTTTTGCAGTGCTGTCAATTATGCCATGCTTGGCGCTAGGGAATTGCTAGATGTGGCACTTTTCTGGAGGGGTGGGCTTCGACCGCTGTTTCTCAATGGCTGGGAGCGTGCAATAATTAAAGACTTTAGCTGCCCAATTTTTCTAGGTTCTGCCTCGATTTAATCCTGCAATTAAAACTATTTTCTGGCTTTTAACTCTGCAATTACTGTAATTCATCCGGCGACAAATAGCGATAAGATAGGCAGGTTGACTCTGCGGAATTTTACTCACATGAAATCAAATCAAACCGCTGCGAGTTCGTCTGCAAAATTTAAGCGGGTGGGCGTTGTCGGCGGCGGCCAGCTAGCTTGGATGATGGGGGATGCTGCTAGGGGGATCGGTATTGAATTGGTAGTACAAACTCCTAATGCTACTGACCCGGCAGTTTCTGTTGCTGCTGGTGCTGTTTTGGCTGCTGTTGATGATGTTTTGGCTACGGCTCAATTGGCGGATGACTGCGATGTTATTACTTTTGAAAATGAGTTTGTGGATTTGGATGGTTTGCGGCCGCTAGAAGAGCAAGGTGTGTTATTTCAGCCGAGTTTGTCGTCGCTTTCTCCTTTGTTGGATAAGTACGTTCAGCGCTGTTATTTACAAGGTTTGGGTTTGCCAACTCCGAGGTTTTGGGAATGGGATTGCAGCGCGGATTTGCCCCCAGAATTGTTTAAGGCGGTGGCGATCGACTTTCCGGCAATTTCTGTTTCCGACAGCGTGCAGATTGCAGGAGACTCAGATGCTGGATCGATCGACTTTCCCTTTGTTGTCAAAGTTCGCCGCCACGGTTATGACGGCCAAGGTACTTTTATTGTTAAGGATCGGGGGAGTTTTGAGTCAATTCGTGCTAAACTCCAAGGTCAGTCTTTGCTAGTGGAAGAGTTTGTGCCGTTCGATCGCGAGTTGGCTGTGATTGCAGCTCGATCGGCAAATGGGGAAATTGCTATTTATCCGATCGTGGAAACTCAGCAACAAAATCAGGTTTGTCATCTGGTGATTGCGCCCGCTGATATTAGTTTAGAGGTGAAAAATGAAGCTTGTGCGATCGCCCGCACTCTCCTCAACAGTTTGCAAGCTGTCGGCGTATTCGGCATTGAATTATTTTTAACCGCCGACAATAAGCTGTTAGTCAATGAAATTGCACCCCGCACTCACAACTCGGGACATTTTACGATCGATGCTTGCGAAACTTCCCAATTTGAACAGCATTTGCGCGCAGTTTGTCAACTGCCTTTAGGTAATTCGGCTCTGAAATGTGCAGGCGCTGTGATGGTAAATTTGCTAGGCTACGAGTCTGCCCAGTCCGATTATTTAGCAAAAAGACAACAACTGGCACAAATTAGTGGTGCTTTTGTCCATTGGTATGGTAAGGAAGTATCGCGTCCGGGCCGCAAACTCGGTCACGTTACAGTTGTGCTCGACGCGGACTTGGTGGCTCAGGGGCGATCGCAAGCACTGGCGATCGCTCAAACCGTAGAATCCATCTGGTATGCAAGTTAAATTGCTCGAAGCTTGCCAAAATCGGGTTAGTTGGTATATATTTAATAAAGGTTCTACTGCGACGTTGGTGACTGCCAATAATGTTTTTTTGATCTATAACTCTTAACTCTCGGGAATCAAGATGTTTGGACAGCAGTAAACTGGGCTTGTACCCAGAAACTTTAAGTCCGAGCCAACGGTACCCACCTGGTAAAATACCAGGTCAAAAGCTGAGGTAAGACGGCGTTGCGGGGAACCATTAAAATTTGGATAGAGATAGGCGCTGTGAAATATGGCTAGCCTATTTTTTTTTGAGATAAGCTGTTGCATATTTAAACTATACAAGCATTACCCTTGTTTTTGATTTGGCGACCCCATTTAATTATTAATTGTCCTTCATTTAAGAGGATCTGCAATAAATACTCCAGCTCTTCAATAGATGTAAAAAGTCGATTTGCAATATATTTTATCGAAAAATAACGGATATGGAATGAGAATTAAATAACTTAGAATGCGTGATGGTTCTTGTGGGTTAGGCGTCCCGCCCGCCCTGAATATACAATTTAAATGCGCGACAGCTTAGCAGTCTATTTGCAAATTTGAGATGTTCCCAATCATCTTGCGATCGCCCTGGTAATAATTTCCACAAACTGATGCAGTAAAGCAGTCATTCTATTTTAGATTTTAGATTTTGGATTTTGGATTGAACCCACGGATAAATTCGGGGGCTTGAGGATTTTAGATTTGAGATTTTGGATTGATTCCACGGATAAATTACGTGGCGGGTACCACCTTTGAAATTCTTGGTCAACTCTCAGCAAAATCTCCGGCGTGGAATCGATCGCCCTTCCAATAAAAATATTTAACCAAGGTGGGCAAAAGCCCACCCTAATTCCTACTTCCCTACAGTGAAATACTCATTCTTAGCATACACGCTAATAATGCAGTCTCCCACTTCAAAAAACATCCCCTCTTGCTCATCTTTAGAAAATTGCAAGTTGCCGTATTTAGAATTAATTTCCTCAGCAGTCGCCGCTTTTGCCTCCATTTCATCCGGGATAAGTCCAGTAGAACCGATATAGAAAACCAGCGGTGAAACTTTTTCCCTGTACACTTTTTCAGCATAAGCTTCCAGTCGCTCATTCGCATTAGCTAAAGCAGCGACAAATTCGTCTCGCTTGACATCTTCTCCCTGCCATTTCGCTTGCAAAAGGCGCAGCAAACTATCTGCACCCACTTTGGCTAAAGTAGCGCTAACAATTCCGTTATCCTCCAACCCCAAAAACTCATCAAAAATCAGTTTCATCAAGTCGTCAACTTTGGTGATTTTTGTTCGGGATGACAGCGTTTTGTGGGCGAAGACAACAGGCTCATCTAAGGTGATGTCAAATGTCGGTTTTGCTAGCTTTTCGCCCGTGTTTTTGTGGTAAACTTCATAAAGGCGATCGAGAAATTTGTTGGCCGAGTGCAACTTGCCGAAGTTGAGGATGTTTTTGCTGCCGATGTCGATTTTGTAGCTGACTCGCGAATCTACTGAACCGTTGGCGATCGCACTTTTTAAATCTGTGTATTCTGTCGTCGTCGGAAAGTTGATGTAAAGGCTTTTTGACAGATAATGCTGTTTCACTTCTTCCAATTGTTCCGCAGTGTAAGCCTCAGATTCCTCCTTCAAATGAGCCGAGAGAATGCTAGAGAGAATTTTGATTTCTGCTAGTTCCTCAAACACTCCGTCAATGCTGCCGTAACGCCCGTCAAAAGGCACGAGGGGCAAAGTATCTAACTTAATATCGTACTCGGAACGGAAGTCAAATTCTTGCACGGGCGAACCGTTTTTTTCAAGGAGACCGCATTTTTTGAGCAAATCAAACACAGGTTTGCTGCTGATTTTGGTTCGCAGCGACTTAATATTAACTTCGCCGTCGCTGACAATGGTATAATTGTTGAAAGTATTGAGGTCTGTAACTAGAATTCCCGCCACTTCGGCGATTAAAGTTTCATCCTCAACTTTTACCAGCTTAGCTTTTCGGGTAATCAGCATATTGATGGTAGCGGTATTTTGATTGATGGCAAATGAACCCATTTGCACGTATTCGCCACCATCTAAGAATTCAGTTTTCAGCCAAGGCTTGACAAGGTTGCCGTTTTCGTCTCGCTTTCCTTCAATTCGCTTCAAACCTTTTCGCTGATAATTTTCTTGCAAGTGTTTCAAGTTGATGATGATGCTGTTGCTGTTTTCCTCCAATATCTTGATTAACTCCAGCAGGGAAATTTTCTCGCTAACTTTTACCCGATCGCCAATTTCATGATTTTTCAACACATCAGGCGCAAAAACAGCCTGTTCCAAATCTTCCGTAAACTCGGCTATTTGGGCATTTGTCAAAGCTTTCGCGTGTTTTTCCGTCAAAGTAGCATCGAAGGTGCTCGCCAGCGCATACTTAGCCGTATTTAAATTGCCGTCAGCGAGGTTAGCTTTCGCAAAAGCCAACACCGACCACGAATTTCTTCATGTGGTACCCGCCACGTGATTTATCCGTGGAATCAATCCCAAATCGAAAATCGAAAATCACTTATTGCCCCCGCATTTATCCCTGGGGTCAATCCAAAATCTAAAATCTAAAATCTAAAATCGAATGACTCATCAGTTTGAGCAACGGGAACATCTAATTTGTCATACTCATCTTTGGCGACTTTCTGATATTTGTAAAACAGTCCGCGATCGTCTGCTTTCAGCCCGCAGATTTTCAGCGTACTCGATGAACCGTTGATTTTCTTGCCACTTTTGGAAACAAAAACTTGATAATCATATTCCTTAATTAACGGTTCTTCCAGCGGCGGTGCAACGGAACTGCCTAACAGTTTTGTGCTGTCGTAAAGAGCATCATAAACCATTTTAACTTCGCCCGCGCGGATGCAATTTCCCGATAATGTGTTGGCGATTTTGGAGAGAAGTTTGAAGTCAGCAGAGGCATAGGATATGGTGTTGGCAAACACATCCATGTCTTTGAGTTCTTCGCAAATTTCCCCTAGTTTTGCAGCTTCCGAATTGGCACTTGGGTCATTTGCATAGCCGTCTGTGTGCAAATTTATCGCTGTCATTTCTCCCGCTTTAACCAGAGATTTAGCGAGTTGCATCGACTGCGATATGCAGGTAGAGCCAGCCGTGTGGATTTTTTGAATTTCTTTGATGTATGGAGAGTCAAACTTCAGCACTTCTTGAATGGGAATTCGCTGGAAATGACAAATTACGTCCCCATTGCCAGCATAGGAAATCAGGCTGACGATTAGCTTGTAATTGTTGTACTCGTCTAAGGTCAAAAGCTTGATTAGGGTTTCTTTCAGCGGTTCTAAGTCATAATACATTGAGCCGGAACGATCGATGATGATGATGCTGTGAGCGACGGATTTTTCTGGGATATCGCCTGGTGTTCTCTCTAAATTAATGCGATCGACTAGATAGAATGCCTTGGCGTTTCCGGCAAAATTGTAGAGGGTAAACTTGGTGCGAGTATTGGAGGCTGCTTGGCTGCTGGAACGTTTGACTTGAGATGATTGTTTTGCTTGCCGTGCCATAGTTTTCACCTATGTTGACTTATTCATCAACTTAATCATGACACGCGCTTCTGTGGATGTCAAGGCCTGTGTGGAAAATTATCTGCAAAGCTGAATAAGCATTAATATTTAGCAAAGGTTGCCAAAAGTAGTGGATGTGCATCAAGGCCACAGAAACCGGGTTTTTTACCGAATCTGCGGGTAACAACGAAATATTTTCGTAAAAAAACCCGGTTTCTGACTATCGGCGCCAGTCCTAAAATATTTAGTCAATCATGGTTTATTTAGAAAATCCGCTGCTCAAACTTTATCTAAATGTAATCGGATGGGTGACGTTGGGATTCATTCTCGGCCGCCTGCTACCGAGAAGCTATTCTACATATTTAGCCAAGTTTCTTTTCTTCTGTGGCACGCCATTGAGCATTGTTGCTTTCATCCGCCGCGCCAATTTGTCGGGCGCTATTTGGATGGCGCCGCTGATAGCTTGGGCGGCAATTCTAGCAGGTGGAGGACTCGCTGGGATTTTGATAAATTTCGGTGTCGGCGAGGAACGTTTCAAGAGTCTTAATCCGGCCCAAAATAGCCCGGAACACACCAGCGCTTGGAGTTTGCCCACTAAAGGCAGCTTTTTATTGGCAACGATGCTGGGTAATACGGGTTTTTTAGGCATTCCCGTCACCTTGTCCTTATTAGGTTCGGAACACTTTGCCTGGGCGTTGTTTTACGACTTGCTAGGCACTACGATGGGAATGAATATACTGGGAGTTGCTATTGCTTCTCACTGCGGTAAAAGCGATCGCCGTCAGGGTTGGTTAACACCCCTGCTGGCAATCTTTCAGAATCCGGCACTGTGGGCTTTTGGTTTAGGATTTATCTCGCGCAGCTTGCCGCTGTCGGCACCAATCGCAGAATTGTTAACAACAGGTGCTTGGACGGTAATTACTTTAGCTTTAATTACGATCGGGATGCAGTTGAGCAAGTTGAATTCCTTGCACAACCTCAAACCAGTTTTGGCTTGTCTGGCGATTAAAATGCTGTTTATTCCCTTGGTAATTGGCACGGGATTAACGTTTTTTGGCATCGCAGGCGCGCCGCGACTCGTGCTAGTGCTGCAAATGGCGATGCCTCCTGCTTTTGGTACTACGTTGTTGGCAGAAGCTTTCAATCTCGATCGCGAATTAGCCGTAACTGCGATCGGTCTCGGCTGCGTTAGTTTATTATTCACTATTCCCCTATGGATGAGGCTATTTAATTTTTAATAAAAATAGCATTTGGTAAGTTTAAAAAGTGTATTATTTCAGTGATACCCATCACAATTTTTGAGCGCTATATGTCATATTAATTTAACAATCACTGGACAGGGAAAGTGTATTGGCTTCTCCTAATGTGGAAATAGCCCGTGGAGGACGGGAAGAATATAAGTATGGCAAGTATAAATTTTAGATTGACAGGTTATCAAATTCTCGATCGCATTTACTCAGGAACTCGCACCCTAGTTTATCGAGCTTTCCGTATTGACGACAAACAGCCAGTCGCCATCAAAGTCTTGCGGAGTCAGTATCCCAGCTTCAGCGAACTGGTGCAATTTCGCAATCAGTACACGATCGCCAAAAACCTCAACTTGCCCGGAATCATCGAAACCTACAGCTTAGAAACCTACCACAACAGCTATGCGTTGGTAATGGAAGACTTTGGGGGAATTTCTATAAAAGAATGGACGGAAGAAAGGGAAACTGGGCCGTCTCTGATGGAGTTTTTGCAAGTTGGGATCGACCTGAGTGATACATTAGATATACTCTATCGCCACCGGATAATTCACAAAGACATTAAACCCGCCAATATTTTAATTAATCCGCATACAAAACAAGTCAAACTCATTGACTTTAGTATTGCATCTTTGCTGCCGCGAGAAACTCAAACCCTGATGAATCCTAACGTACTGGAAGGAACACTGGGTTATTTGTCTCCCGAACAAACGGGAAGGATGAATCGCGGCATAGACTACCGCACAGACTTTTACTCTTTGGGCGTAACTTTTTACCAATTGCTGGCGGGACAATTGCCGTTTCAATCCAACGATGCGATGGAATTGCTACACTGTCATATTGCCAAGCAACCACCATCACTGCATCAAATCAATCCTGAAATCCCGCCCGTACTTTCGGAGATTGTCAGCAAATTAATGGCGAAAAATGCCGAAGACCGCTATCAGAGTGCGTTGGGGCTAAAATTCGATTTAGAATATTGTTTGGAGCAACTTGAAGAAAACGGTAGGATAAAGAGTTTTGCGATCGCGCAGAGGGATGTTGGCGATCGATTCACTATACCAGAAAAACTTTATGGTCGCGAAACAGAAGTAGAAACCCTACTCGAAGCCTTCGATCGCGTCAGTAGTGACCGAACTGAAATGATGCTAGTAGGTGGTTTTTCTGGCATTGGAAAAACTGCAATTGTAAATGAAGTTCAAAAACCAATTGTCCGCCAGCGCGGCTATTTTATCAAAGGTAAATTTGACCAATTTAATCGCAACATTCCTTTCTCAGCTTTTGTGCAAGCATTTCGAGACTTAATGGGACAATTGTTGAGCGAAAGTGACGAGGAGTTGAAAAAATGGCAAACTCAAATATTGCAAGCACTGGGTGATAACGCACAAGTCATTATTGAAGTAATTCCCGAACTCTAAAAAATTATTGGCCAACAATCACCTGCACTAGAATTATCAGGAACAGCGGCAAAAAATCGGTTTAATTTGCTGTTCCAAAACTTTATTAAGGTGTTCACAAAACCCAAACATCCCCTGGTGATGTTTTTGGATGACTTGCAGTGGGCAGATTCCGCCTCGCTGCAGTTAATGGAAATGCTGGTGGCCGATGCGACAATCGGCTATTTATTAGTAATTGGTGTCTACCGAGATAATGAAGTGTTTGCAGCACATCCGTTGATGCTGACACTGGATGCAATGGCAAAAGCTGGGGCGACGGTGAATACTCTGACGCTGGAACCGTTGAGTTCAGAAAGTCTCAATCATTTGGTTGCTGATACGCTCAATTGTGCTCCATATTGGGCAAAACCGTTGGCGGATTTGCTGGCACAAAAAACCCAGGGAAATCCCTTTTTTGCAACGCAGTTTCTCAAAGCACTGCATCAGGATGGGCTGATTGAGTTTGATCGGCTTGCTGGTTATTGGCAGTGCGATATTGTGCGAGTTAGGGAGGCAGCGCTGACGGATGATGTGGTCGAGTTTATGGCGTTGCAGTTGCAAAAATTGCCGCCAGCGACTCAGAATGTGTTGAAGTTGGCTGCTTGTGTTGGTAATCAGTTTGATTTGGGGACTTTGGCAGTTGTTTCCGAGCAATTGGAAACGGAAACGGCGGCGGATTTGTGGAAGGCTTTGCAAGAGGGGTTAATCCTGCCTGAAAGTGAAGTCTACAAGTTTTATATGGGGCGAGAAAGACAGGAGGACGCCGAAAATTCGGAGGTGGTGAATTACAAGTTTTTGCACGATCGCGTTCAGCAAGCTGCCTATTCTTTAATTCCCGAACAAGAGCGATCGCGCGTTCACTATCAGATTGGACAATTGCCGATCCAGCAAATTTCACCCGCAGCTATAGAAGAGGAAATTTTTTCAGTTGTCAATCAGTTGAATTATGGTATTGCGCTGATTGAAAACCAAACAGAACGATCTGAATTGGCGCAACTCAACCTCACGGCTTGCCGCAAAGCCAGAGGCGCTACTGCTTATCAAGCTGCTCGCGATTATGCTGCGATCGGGCTAAATTTGCTGGGAGAGAGCGCTTGGCAACGACAGTACGAGATGACCTTGAACTTGCACGACATAGCAGCAGAAGTGGCTTCACTCTGTGGTGATTTTGACCAGATGAATCAGTGGATTGACACTGTGATTTATCATACCAGAACTCCCCTAGAGCGAGTGAGCGTTTACATCGTCAAAATTCAGGCATTATCGTCCCAGAACAAGTTTTTAGAAGCAATTGCTATCGGTTTGTTGAGTCTAAAAGAACTAGGAGTTGAGTTGCCCGATCGCCCTACATCAGAAGATATTCAGCAAGCAGTGCAGGAAATTAATAGCTCGATCGGCGATCGACCGATTGAAGAGTTATTCGAGCTGCCAGCGATAGTGGATGCCCAAAAACTGGCCACCATGCAAGTGGCGGCAAGTATGGTGTCAGTTTGTTATGTGGTCGGTTGGTCTTTGTTTGCGTTGGTGACTGCCTTACAGGTAAATTTATCAAAAATTTGGGTTTAAAACCCTGTCCTTCTAGGACGGCTTTAATTTCTTAAAACTTCTTTCAACAAGTCCAGTAAGTTCCTATATTTGTGATATACTATAAAAGTCAAGGTTTAATTCCTTTACCATCGTAAAACAGTTAAGACACACTTTTAGGTATAAACCGGGGGACGCAGAGCAGCGAAAACTCTTTAAACAGCTAGAGGTTGAATTAAACCTTAAACCAGTTAAAACAAACTATTCTTTTAGGATTGTTAAGTAGGGTAGGGCATACCCAAACTCTAGGTAAATATCCTAGTACGCTTTTGGAGATAGACCCGCTGGGGTGGCTGCGAATCAGGCTCGTTAATTGGTAGTTTTCTACGGTTAAAAGGTCTGAATATTGCCTTTCATGACGCAACACTTAAAGGTTAGTCGCTGAATTAAGAATCCTCGCACTTTTAGGTCGGGGAGTGTCAATTGCATAAGTGGCAGTTGGTAGAAGCAGAGAAATACCGAGTTGCCAGACAGAGGGCAGAAGCTATTGAAATGTACGATCGCGCTATTTCTGGAGCGAAAGAAAACAAATACATCCAAGAAGAAGCCCTCGCTAACGAACTAGCAGCTAAATTCTACCTCGACTGGGGCAAAGAAAAAGTGGCCCAAGCCTATATGCAAGAGGCTTATTACTGTTACGATCGCTGGGGTGCAAAAGCCAAAATCGATGACTTAGAAAAACGCTATCCCCAACTTCTTGCTCCCCTATTGCACGCAATAGAAAACCGTTTGGCAATCAGCGAAACTCGCCTCCACCCAATCAATAAATCGTCAATCTTACCTCAAACATTCCCACGAATTTTATCGAGGTGCGACAGTATTTACGAAACCCTCGATTTCGCGGCTATTCTCAAAGCCTCCCAAACTCTATCGAGTGAAATTAAATTAGAAAAATTGCTAGCTGGACTGATGTCTGTGGTGATGGAAAATGCCGGAGCAAAAAAAGCAGTTCTCCTGTTGCTTAAGGATGGGAATCTCGCGATCGAAGCTGTAGCCTCCTTCCATCAAGATGTCATCTCAATATCTGTACCGCTGTCAGCCAGCGACGAGGTTCCCGCTGCTGTGGTCAACTATGTTAAGCGGACTTGGAAAACTGTGGTTTTGGATAATGCTGCAGTACAAAACGATTTTATTGCCGATCCGTATTTGATGCAGAAAAAGCCCAAAAGTGTGCTGTGCGTGCCAATTTTAAATCAGGGTAAATTAATCGGGTTGCTATATCTAGAAAATAACTTGACAATTGGTGCATTTACAGAAGATCGCACTGATCTCATCCAACTTTTGTGCGCCCAAGCGGCTATCTCTATAGAAAATGCTCGCTTGTACCAACAATCTCAAGCTTATGCACAAGAATTAGAGCGATCGCTCTTTGATTTGCAGCAAGCACAGTTACAGATCGTGCAAAGCGAAAAAATGTCCACATTGGGCAATCTAGTCACAGGAATAGCCCACGAAATAAATAATCCTGTCGGCTTTATTAGTGGCAATATTGAGGAAGCAACCACCACGATCAAATATCTGATTGGCCACTTAAAATTATATCAAGAAAAACTGCCAGATCCCGGCGAGGAAATTGAAGAAGATGCTGAGGATATTGATTTAGAGTATGCCTTAGAAGATTTGCCAAAAATGCTGTTGTCGATGAAAGTCGGGTGCGATCGCATTCGCGGCATTAGCACCAGCCTCCGCACCTTCTCCAGAGCCGATAAAGACTACAAAGTTCCGTTTAATATCCATGAGGGCATTGACAGCACTATCTTAATTTTGAAACACCGGCTGAAAGCCAACGAACACCATCCTGCGATCGAAGTCGTCACAGACTACGGCAATCTCCCTCAAATCGAATGCTTTCCCGGTCAACTGAACCAAGTCTTTATGAACCTGCTTGCTAACGCGATCGATGCTCTAGAAGAATCAAGCCAAGGAGGTAGTTTCGAGGCTCTGAAAGCCTATCCCCACTGTATCACAGTTCGTACCAGTCAGTCGGGCGATCGACACATCAAAATTCAGATTGCCGATAACGGGGCGGGCATGACCGAAGCAGTGAAACAGCGGATTTTTGACCATCTGTTCACAACGAAGGCAGTAGGAAAAGGCACTGGGTTAGGATTGGCGATCGCCCGCCAGATTGTAGTCGAAACCCACGGCGGAACAATTGAGGTGAATTCCCATCAGGGAGAGGGAACTCAATTTGAGATAGTGTTACCTGTTACCGAATAAAAGTTGACTGTTGACTGTTAACTGATGACGGTTGACGGTTGACGGTTGACTGATGACTGAGGAGTGTTGACTGTTAACTGATGACGGTTGACTGTTGACTGTTGACGGTTAACCGTTGACTAATGACTAATGACTAATGACTAATGACTAATGACTGATGACTAATGACTAATGACTAATCGGGCCTTATACCAGCCCCGATCGCAACTCCGAACAGGGACAAAACTTCCCGCGCCCCTTCGCCTGATCCCCACAATCTCAACTATGCTAACGTAGGCAAGCAGCAATCCCTTGTCACGAAGGTGATTAATATAATTTCAAACAATTTATTTGATTTAGGAGCGGTGTATCCCGTATGGCAAACCTGATCGGCACAGACAGCAACGACTTTATTCTAGGAACTCCGCTGAGCGATCGAATTCGCGGCTTAGATGGCGATGACACGGCCCTGGGTGCGGGAGGAGATGACACCCTAGAGGGCGACGGCGGCAACGACCAGCTTCTGGGAGGTGACGGAGCAGATTCGCTGATTGGCGGTGAAGGAAATGACGAACTTATTGGCAACCAAGGCCGCGATTTTGCTTCCGGCGGAAACGGCGACGACTCAATTCGCGGTGGTTTGGGCAACGACATCCTCGAAGGCAACGACGGGATAGACAGCGTGTTGGGAGACGCCGGGGACGACTTAGTTTTTGGCAACGGAGGCTTTGATGTAATTGCCGGCGGTACTGGTAACGACACCCTCACAGGGAATGACGGCGACGATTCCGTGTTCGGCAATGCTGATGACGACTTTCTCTACGGGAATGCGGGGAACGATTCTCTCAACGGCGGCAGTGGTAGAGATCAAATGTTGGGCGCTGAGGGCAACGATTATTTGACCGGCGGCGACGGCGACGACACTTTGTACGGCAATGCTGACAACGATTCGCTTTTCGGAGATGCTGGTAATGACCAGATATTCGGCGGCAAGGCTGACGATACAGTTTTTGGCGGCACCGGTTCCGATACCCTTCGCGGCGATGAAGCCGACGACTCGGTACTGGGAGATGAAGGCAATGACTTTTTGTTTGGTGGCAAAGGTAATGATGGTATCGACGGCGGTTTTGGCGATGACTCCTTGGCTGGAGGTATCGGCGACGATACAATTTTGGGCGGTTTCGGCAATGACAATTTATTTGGAGCAGAGGGTAATGATTCTTTAATCGGAGGCGAGGGTTCGGATACTCTGACTGGCGGCAGCGGCAGCGATGTCTTTGGATTGGGAGCCGGGCCTGGCAGTCTGGCTTTAATTACTGATTACAATGACACAGAGGATTTCTTTGGACTGCCGAGCAATTTATCTTTCGCTCAACTGCTAGTTACCCAAGGCAACGGTGCAAATGTCAGGGATACAGTAATTACGACGCTCGACGGCAAGCTTTTAGCAATTTTGATCGACACTCCGGCGGCGCTAATCGAAGCGAATGATTTTATCGCTGTGACTGGGACGGCTACTCCCAGGCCAACCACCATTACCACTACAACTACAACTACAGTTACAAGCACAATTACAGATCCAACTCAACCTCAAACTTCAACTACAGAATCACTTCCAACTCCGTCTCCAACTCCCACGGAAGCACCGACTCCAACTCCCACGGAAGCACCGACTCCAACTCCCACGGACGAAGCGACGCCTACTCTCACGGAAGCACCGACTCCGACTCCCACGGAAGCACCGACTCCGACTCCCACAGCAGCGCCGACTCCGACGCCAACTGCTGCGCCGACTCCGACTCCCACAGCAGCACCGACTCCGACTCCCACAGCAGCACCGACTCCGACTCCGACGCCAACTGCTGCGAGGATTCCTACTGCACCGACAGTTAGCCCGCCTGATGATTCGCCTCTGGTGTCAATGAGTTCTCTGGCCCCGACTCCGACTCCCGGACTATTGCCAATGCCGGGCCAGACGCCGATATTCCCGACGGTGCCGAACCTGATACCTTTTCCTACACCTGTCCCTCCACCTTTCGGGTTGTAGGTGCGATCGCGCAGTTTAGTGATGAGTTATGAGTTAATGTAAAACTCACTAAACTCATAACTCAAAACTATTTAACGTCCTGGGGAGTTTCGGCCGAGTCTTCTGGCGACTCGGCTGGAGAATCTTCTAGGGGAGATAATTGTTGGCTATACTCCAAGAGCGATCGAAGTTTCATGCGGTGGATGTAAGGCCAGCCGCCATTGGCTTCAATATTCCTGAGCAGTTTGTAAAGTGCTTGGCGGTTGTCGGGAAAAGACGCTTGAAACAAACCGTCCCGAATTTCCCGGTGCGAAGCTTCCAGCCTCCGCAGCAGGGCCAAAAGCAGCAGACTGTCTCCCTGACAACTTTCGCCTAAAGTCCGAATCGCCTCTGTCAGCGATTGCATTTGAGACTGCAACTTTTCTGACTCTAAATCTTTGCCGTTGTCCATACTGCTGCTTCCTTTGAAATCTACAAGGCCTTTGTCCCCAGCCTTTTGGTCAACCGACTAATCGAGCTAGTCGCGATCGCCATTCGGGGTCATAAGCAAAGTAACTTAAGTAGGTTGACTTAAGCAATATTAATTTGCAGTCCAAGTCAGGAAAAGAGCACAACCCGTCGTACCATGTGTATTGGGCTGCGATCCGAACATGATTGAGAAATCATAAGTTCATGCTTATTTTCACGACGCACTAGCTTGATTTTTTGAGTCAATGCCGGTCTCGGTGAAGCGAGGGATCAGGATCTAAATGCTACCCTAAGCGCTGGCCTAGCCTGCCGGCGGGCAATTATATTTTGCTCGAACTAGGGCTTTTTCTTAATATAATCCGATGTTGGATATTGAGGTTTGCAATGAAATATCGTGCTTTAATTGTTGCACTTTTAGCTTTTTGCATGAGTGCGCTGGTTGCTTGTTCTTCTGCTTCTGACACGACGGTGGCAACTACTGAGTTGCTCACCTACGACCAGATTAGAGGTACTGGCTTGGCTAATAACTGCCCTAGCTTGGCAGAAACTTCTCGGGGATCGATCCCCATCGAAGCGGGCGCCACCTATAAACTGACTGGTTTGTGTTTGCAGCCCACAACTTATTTTGTGAAGGAAGAACCAGCAAACAAACGCCAAGAAGCGGAATTTGTGCCTGGTAAATTGCTGACCCGGTTCACGTCGAGCATTGACCAAGTTCAAGGTACGCTCAAGGTCGGTACTGATGGAACTCTGACTTTCACAGAAGAAGACGGCTTGGATTTTCAAGCTATTACGATTCAATTACCGGGCGGAGAGCAAGTACCTTTCTTGTTTACCATTAAACAGCTAGTGGCAAGTTCCGAACCCGGAGTGGTTGCTATCAATACTTCCACCGATTTGAGAGGGGAGTTTAACGTTCCTTCTTACCGCAGCGCAGGCTTTTTAGACCCTAAAGCCCGCGGGGTATCGACTGGCTACGACAATGCTGTAGCGCTTCCGGCTAGTGACAATTCCAAACGGGTGCGGGCTAATGTTAAGGTTGCTGACACTCGCACCAAGGCCGGCAAAATTTCTCTCCAAGTTGCTAAAGTCAACAGCGCCACAGGCGAAGTTGGCGGGATTTTTGAGAGCACGCAGCCTTCTGATACTGATTTGGGAGCTAGACCGGCTCTGGACGTGAAAATTCGGGGTTTGTTTTACGCTCGCATTGAGCCTTCTGTGTCATAAAATTGGCTTTCAGGATCGATCGAATTTGAGCAGTTTCTGGCCGTAAAGCTCCTGCTCCCTCTTCATTAGCCAACAGTCTCGAGCAATATAACTTAGGACTGTTGACTAATGACTAAATTTATGGTTAAACTGTGGTCATTCGCAACTTATTAAGTTGGAATTTTTAATTAATTAAAGTATTGTATTAAAACCGCTTTCAGATTATAATATACTTGGGCAAAATCCCGGTTTAATTCTGGCTTGTCTCGAAAGTCTTCTACCTGATAAAGTTCTGCCTTATGCGGAAAACCTTCGGATAATTCAGCTAAATCCCTGCACCTTCGGAAAGTTAAACGGGTGTGTCCGCTATCACACCGATTAAGTGCTAGGATTACACTACCTAAAAGTGAATTTTTTTAGACTAGATTGGAAACTATATCTAAAGCAACTTCAGTCCTCTGCTCTACCAACCCTTATGTCACCATGTCTACCACAGTGCCGAACGAGCTAAAAAGCGAAAATTTGCAATTGTTGCGCGAGTACCAACTTTCTGGATCGAATGAAATCCGCAATCAGTTAGTTAAACTGAATGTTGGACTGGTCAGAAAAGAAGTTTACCACTGGCTCAACCAGTGCGGTGAAAGCTACGACGATTTGCTGCAAGTCGGATGTATTGGGTTGATCAGGGCGATCGAGCGGTTTGATATCGCCAAGGGACACGCTTTTAGTTCCTTTGCAATTCCCTACATACGGGGCGAAATTCAACACTACTTGCGCGACAAAAGCCCTTCGGTGCGCTTTCCCCGCCACTGGCAGTCCCTGGAACGCAAATCAGTAGCAGCGATCAAGGAGTTGCAGGTGCAGTTAAACCGGAAACCTACGGATGCTGAAGTAGCAGCAGCCCTTGAGGTTTCTGTACAAGAATGGCAAGAAATTAAGTTGGCCCATCTCAACAGATCGCCTCTGAGTTTGGACGCGCCGATGCAAGATGAAGACGAGGGGGCGACTTGTCTGGGAGAATTGGTACCCGATAGCAAGTATCGGAGTTTTCAGTTGGCGCAAGAGGATCAAATTCGCGTACAGCAAGCTTTGGCTATGTTGGAACAACGGACTCGCGAGATATTGGAGTTTGTTTTTCTCTACGATTTGACTCAGAAGGAAACGGCTGAACGCTTGGGTATCAGTGCGGTGACAGTTTCTCGGCGAGTTAAGAAGGGGCTGGATTTGCTCAAAGAGATTATGACTAAACAGCTTTAGTTATTATTAGTCAGTTGTTGGTTGTCAGTTGTCAGTTGTTGGTTGTCAGTTGTGAACAGTTAACAGTTAACAGTCAACCGTTAACAGTTAACAGTTAACCGTTAACAGTCAACAGACTAATTTTTAGATGCTGCGGACAAATTTATCGAGCCTTTCTACGGCTTTTTTAATGGTGCCTAAATCGGTAGCGTAAGACAAGCGAATGTGGTCATCTGCGCCAAAAGCAATCCCCGGAATAACTGCTACTTGCTGCTGTTCTAAGAAAGCGTCGCAAAATTCCAAAGAATTCATTCCAGTCTTGCTGATGTTGACAAACATATAGAAAGCACCGTCTGGTTTAATACAGCTAATTCCAGGGACAGCATCGAGTAATTCAAATATTACCTGACGCCTTTCGGCAAAAGCTAGACGCATTGTTTCGACAGACTCTTGACTGCTTTCCAAAGCTGCGATCGCACCGTACTGTGCAAAGGTACAGACATTTGAGGTACTGTGACCTTGAATGGTGTTGGTGGCTTTGATTAATTCGATCGGCCCGGCCAAATAACCGATTCGCCAGCCTGTCATCGAGTAAGCTTTAGCAAAACCGCTGCTGATCAGGGTGCGATCGAAGATTTCTTTGCCCAGGGAACCGATGCTGACGTGCTGGGCGTCGTCATATATAATTTTTTCGTAAATCTCGTCAGCAACGACTAAAATATCTCGATCGACTATCACCTCGGCCAATGCTTTGATTTCCGCCGGAGTATACACCATTCCCGTCGGATTAGAAGGCGAATTCAGTACAAATAACTTGGTTTTGGGAGTAATCGCTCGACTCAGTTGTTCCGGTGTAATTTTATATCCTGTAGAAGCATCAGTCCGTACAATTACTGGCTTGCCGCTAGCGAGTTTGACCATTTCTGGGTAGCTTAGCCAGTAGGGAGCCGGAATAATTACTTCCTCTCCCGGCTCGATCAGAGCCATCATCAGATTGTAGAGGGAATGCTTGCCGCCGTTGGTGACAATGATATTTTCCGGTTGATAGTTGAGATTGTTGTCGGATTGGAGTTTGCGCGCGATCGCAGCTTTTAACTGCGGTTCCCCAGCCACAGGGCCGTACTTAGTCTTCCCCGCGTCTAAAGCTTGTTTTGCCGCTGCTTTAATGTGTTCGGGGGTATCAAAGTCGGGTTCTCCCGTACTCAAACTACAGACATCAATCCCTTCGGCCTTCATGGCTTTAGCCTTAGCGGCGATCGCCAAGGTTATAGAAGGAGTAACCTCACCCACTCGTGCTGCCAACTTAATCATTGGATTTTAGATATTAGATTTTTGACTTTAGATCATAGGGCGACAAATCGTGATATTCAACCCTGTTGTTAGGGAATTATGACATTTGTTTACATAGTACGTAAAGGATTAAGCAATTAAAGAATAAAAATTAAAAAAGCTCTTAGTTTTAATTTTTATTTTTTAATTTTTCAATTTTGACGTTATTATTGTAGCATTTTTGATGCCTCGTTACCCTCAACGCCGATCTGCAAGCTTATGGATCTCAAATCTCTGATTCGCGACATTCCTGATTTCCCCAAGCCGGGAATTCTGTTTCGAGACATTACAACTTTGCTGCGCGACCCGCAAGGGCTGAGCTACACCATTGACAGCTTAGCGGAAAAATGCTCTGCAATGTCTGTTGACTATGTGGTGGGCATGGAATCGCGGGGCTTCATCTTTGGCGCGCCGTTGGCTTATAAAATGGGAATAGGCTTTATTCCTGTCCGCAAGCCGGGGAAACTGCCAGGTGCGGTTCATTTTGCTGAGTACGAATTGGAGTACGGTGTCGATCGACTGGAGATGCACCGAGATGCCATGACATCCGGCAGCCGGGTGCTGATTGTGGACGATTTAATCGCCACTGGCGGAACAGCAGCAGCGACGGCTAAATTGTTAGAGCAAGCTGGCTGCGAGCTTGTCGGTTTTGCTTTTATCATTGAATTGCAGGCCTTGGGCGGCAGGCAGAAATTGCCCGATGTGCCGATCGTCACGCTAGTGGAATATTAGTTAGTTAACTGTTGGCAGTTGACAGTTGACAGTTGACAGTTGACTGCTGACAGTTGAATAAAAACTCCTGACAAATAATATCCTTGACCTTTGCATCGCAATTATTTATTTCTCTCTTCTCTTTCTCTGCGTTCTCTGCGTTCTCTGTGGTTAAATCATTCCGATGCAACCGGCATTAATATCATTCACAATTCTTCAAATCTAAAATCTAAAATCTAAAATCTAAAATCCTATGACTTCTCTTAAATTGAATCAAAATTGGCGAGGGTTGAGTTCTCTGTTTAGCAGCGAGACATTTACTTATATTTTCAAGCGACTGTTGCAGGCACTTTTAACCCTATTTTTGGCATCGATGCTTTGTTTTGCAATTATTGAGCTAGCACCGGGAAATTACTTGGATACATTGAGCCAAAATCCCAAGATTTCGCCGGAGACACTCAAGCAACTCGAACAGCAGTTCGGCTTAGATAAACCAGCTATTGTGCAGTATTGGCTGTGGCTGCAACAAATTGTGACGCGGGGGAATTTTGGCACGAGTTTTGTGTATCAGCGATCCGTAGCTTCGCTGCTGTGGGAACGGGTACCGGCGACGTTATTAATGGCGATCGCATCTTTGATTGTAACTTGGGCGATCGCGATTCCCTTGGGAATAGTCGCCGCCGTCAATCAAAACCGCACAGTCGATCGAGTTTTGCAAGTAGTCAGCTACACCGGACAGGGATTTCCGAGCTTTATTACAGCTTTGTTGCTGCTATTTTTCGCACAAAATACTTCGCCTCTGTTTCCCGTCGGAGGAATGACGAGTATTGACCACGCAGACTTACCTTGGTGGGGTCAAATCCTCGATTACGGCTGGCACTTAATTTTGCCAACAGTCGCCCTCAGCCTTACTGGTTTTGCGGGTTTGCAAAGATTGATGCGCGGGCAATTGTTGGACGTGCTGCGTCAAGATTACATCCGAACAGCACGGGCTAAAGGTTTGCCGGACGATCGAGTAATTTACGTTCACGCTTTGCGGAATGCTGTTAATCCGTTGATTACGCTATTGGGTTTTGAGTTTGCTAGTTTGTTGAGCGGTGCGTTTATTGCGGAATTTTTCTTTAATTGGCCTGGTTTGGGAAAGCTGACTTTGGAGGCGGTGAACAATCAAGATTTGTATTTAGTAATGGCAAGTTTGATGATGGGTGCAACCATGTTGATTGTGGGGAATTTGTTGGCAGATTTGCTGCTCAAAGCTGTCGATCCTCGGATTAAGCTGGAAGATTTGAAATAGAAGACTTAATTGAGTAACAGAAGGTACGCAAGGGCGATTTGTAATAGTCAACAGTCAACAGTCAACAGTCAACAGTATTCCGATTATCCATGCCCCATGCCCCATCCCCCATTACCCATCTCGGAGTGTTTTATGTCAGAAAAACAACCAAAGGAGCCAATTAGTTTTAGCAGCTTTGCCGACTGGTGCAGGCATATTGACAGTCTTTCAGAATCGGCAAGGCACACAGTTAAAGTGTTGTTAAAAAAGGCTGGCACTGATGACCCACAAGGAGCGGAGCAGATACTTTCAAGCATGACAGAACTGGATCTGGGCAGCAATCAAATTACCGATATCAGCTTCATCAGCTTCCTCGGCTCGCTCACCAATCTGACAGAACTGAATCTCTACAACAATCAAATTACCGACTTCAGCTTTCTCGGCTCGCTCACCAATCTGACAACACTGTATCTGGACTACAATCAAATTACCGACATCAGCTTCCTCGGCTCGCTCACCAATCTGACAACACTGTATCTCAACTGCAATCGAATTACCGATATCAGCGCCTTGCGCTCGCTCACCAATCTGACAACACTGAATCTGGGCACCAATCCAATTACCGATATCAGCGCCTTGCGCTCGCTCACCAATCTGACAACACTGGATCTCTTCAACAATCGAATTACCGACATCAGCTTCCTCGGCTCGCTCACCAATCTGACAACACTGAATCTCAGCTTGAATCGAATTACCGACATCAGCTTCCTCGGCTCGCTCACCAATCTGACAACACTGGATCTCTACAACAATAAAATTACCGACTTCAGCTTCCTCGGCTCGCTCACCAATCTGACAACACTGAATCTGTGCGGCAATCAAATTACCGACATCAGCTTCCTCGGCTCGCTCACCAATCTGACAACACTGTATCTGGGCACCAATCAAATTACCGACATCAGCTTCCTCGGCTCGCTCACCAATCTGACAACACTGCATCTGGACTACAATCCAATTACCGATATCAGCGCCTTGCGCTCGCTCACCAATCTGACAGAACTGAATCTCTACAACAATCAAATTACCGCTCTGTGCGTGTTAGGCGAACTCGCACAGAAACGTCTTACTCTCTCGACTAGACCAATTGATGGTCAAAAAGCCACAGAAGCCATCAAAGTTGCCTATGCCGCTATTGGCCTAGAAGAACCCGAAGTTATTATTTGCAGCAGTCCCCGCGACGCTTATCCCCAAATCTTCAACTTGCTCAAACGCGACCATTCACAAAACTGCTCAGACGAATACAGAAATAGATTGGGGAAAAATCTAGACCGGAAATGGATGTCCCCTGGGGGAGAATTTGCAAGTCCGGCGGTGTGGAAGTATGAGCTCGATAGCATGACGATGGAGTCCGAAGCAGACAGTACACTGAGTTCGCTAATGAACGAATTGGTTCACAGCTATGCGCGATCGGAACAAAGGAGCGGGAATGTTTTTCCCGGTCTTTGGTTCCACCTGTCATTCCGTGAAACCCCCACGACTTTGTTTAAAGAAATCTATTTGACCCAATTGTATATATCTTCATTAGGCGTCAATCTTTCCCAAAAGGCACAAGAAATACTTCGCTGCCAAAAGCTGCTTTTCGAGCATTGCGGTTGGATATTTCCCTTTGAAAAGATTTGCGCGGTGTGCGATCGCCCCCGCCACCTTCGCTTTGACAGTCAAAACCGCTTGCACGCGGAAGCAGAACCTGCGATCGAGTTTGCGGATGGATGGAATTTTTACTATTATCACGGCGTCAGATTGCCTTAAGAATACGGCAAAGTCCACCCAAATAAATGGCAATCGCAATGGCTTTTAGCAGAAGAGAATGCCGAACTTCGGCGAGTGTTAATTCAAGGAATTGGTTACGATCGCATTTGTCAAGAGTTGCAAGCAAAACAAATAGATAGTTGGCAGGAATATGCACTATTACAAATAGATAACGCCGATGTCGAGCCGATTTGTTTGTTAAAAATGACTTGTCCGAGTACGGGATTCATTCACGCTTTGAGAGTTCCACCTAACCTGACATCAGCGAGGGAGGCAATTCGCTGGGTAAATTGGGATATCGATCCAGAGGAATTTTCCGTGCAAACTTGATATTAGCAAGGATTTCAGCGATCGAGAATGTCCTTGTTTTAATTTCAGAAACGAGATGACAATTCCTGGAAGAACGAGCTAGGCTAGCTGTAGACATCTATTTCGATCGGGATTTACGCACGGGTGGCCAGAAACCGGGTTTTTTCTGAGAAGACGTGTTATACCAATTTTTTATCAGGTTGCATAGAATCCGATCCCCCCTAGCCCCCCTTAATAAGGGGGGGACAAGATTCCGATCAAAGTCCCCCTTCTTAAGGGGGATTTAGGGGGATCGAGATATGTGCAACTTCACATTAAATTGGTATTATAGCACCCAAAAGCGACAAAAACCCGGTTTCTTTGGTGTTGATGCGTAATATCCTGTGCGGTAGATTAGCGATTTGTCGTCGAGGGGGGCAGGTTTATGAGATTGTCGGTTTTCGGCAATTATTGTCGGTGAACCTGCCCCTACAAGACATGGCGTTTGTAATAACGGATCGGATCTATCTGAGATATTGCAGCATTCTCCATTAGCTGTAGGGGCGGGTTCGCCAGTAGGCTTAAACGTTTGCAGACAGGTTAAATAAACCCGCCCTCCCCCACGAATAATCCCCTCAAGTCAATCGGACTCGATATAACTCCTATTATTCCCAGGAATGCACAGATAAAATTTCATTCACCCTCCAAACATGGCAAAACCACTAGCAATAGAAACTCGCGGGCTGACGAAACAATTCGATCGCCATATAGCCGTCAATGACATCGATTTGCAAGTAGCAGCAGGCGAAGTATGCGGACTGATCGGCCCCAACGGTGCCGGGAAAACTACTTTGCTGCGGATGTTGGCGGCGGCCCAGGAACCGACTACAGGGGAAATTTACATCAACGGAGATAGGTTATTGCGCGATCGATCGCACCCGATTCTCAAACAGCGCATCGGCTTTCTTCCCGATGACTTTCCCCTCTACGACGACTTGACTGTTTGGGATTATTTAGACTATTTTGCCCGACTCTACAACCTCCAGCAACCGCGCCGCCGAGAGCGAATCAACTCCGTGTTAGAACTCGTGCAACTAACCAACAAGCGCAACAGCTTAATTTCCACCCTTTCGCGGGGAATGAAACAGCGCCTGAGTTTGGGGAGAACTATTATCCACGAACCGCTATTGTTGTTGTTAGACGAACCGGTTTCTGGCTTAGATCCGATCGCCCGAATGCAGTTCCGCGAAATTATCAAACTTTTGCAACAAGTGGGCATGACTGTAGTCATATCATCTCACGTCCTCAGCGACTTAGCCGAACTTTGTACCTGGGTTGGTATCATGGAACTCGGATATCTGGTCGAAAGCGCACCTTTACAAGAACTTTACAAACGCCTCAGCCGCCAGCAAATTTTGATGTCGGTTTTAGGAAATAAATTAGAAGCGCTAATATCCGAGTTAAAAAACTTTCCTTGGATAGAAAATTGGGCAATAATCCCGGAAACTCAACAGGTGTGCGTTGATTTTTCAGGAAGCCCGGAAGATGCAGCCAATTTATTACGCGAACTCGTCGCCGCCAACATTCCCCTAACCGAATTCCACTGCACTCAAGAAGACTTAGAAACCATCTTCCTCAAGATGGGACACCAGCAAGCATCTTAATTTAGTCGTTTCCATAATCAAATTAATTCTTTGTGGAACGGGCATCTTTCCCGTTATTGAAAATAATTCAACAGTGAGTTATAACTGAGTTATATTCTTTACGGTTGGACCGGAATTATTTAACCGCAGAGAGCGCAGAGGACACAGAGGAAGAGAAGAGAGAGAATTACCAATTACCAATAACTAATCAACCATGACACTCAACTTACTGGACAAAGTCGGCAACTGGAATCCCCAGTTATTTCGAGAAATCAAAGGCCGCTTGAATATTGGCAATATGGCGATCGCATCTGCTTTCTCGTTAGGGCCTCAACTGCTGCTGTTCATGTATTACAGCGCCCAGTTACCCGTTGCCCTTCGTAATGTCGATCGTACTGAACCGATTTATAACAGATTTTGTGTTTTAAAGACGACTACTAACACAAAACAAGGAACACAATGTCTCACAGATGCCTTGGGTAATATAGTAATTGATTGGCCCAAGTGGTGGGTAGAAATATTTATTTGGCTGAGTATATTTAGCGTGTTAGTCCTATTAGTAGCAGGGACTTATATGCTCGTCAGTGACTTAGACAAGGAGGAACGCCTGGGTACGCTCAACTTTATTCGCCTCAGTCCCCAATCTGCCAACACCATTTTTATTGGCAAAATTCTCGGTGTCCCTATTTTAGTGTATCTAGCAGCAATTCTGGCGATACCACTACATCTATACAGTGGATTAGCTGCTCAAATACCTTTGAATGAAATTTTATGCTTCTACATGGCGATTGCAGCCAGTTGTAGTTTATTCTACAGCACTGCGATGCTATTTGGATTGACAACCAGTTGGTTGGGAGGATTTCAACCTTGGTTGGCTAGCGGTATCGCTTTGTTTGTGTTTGTAATCTCTACCATGAAGTTAACAGTAACTGCTGGGGATTTAGGAACATTTGTATCTGCCATTGGCATCCTAAGATATCTAATTGTTGGAAGAATGGATAACTATGAATTTAATTCATTAGGTGCAGACATACACCAGTTACAATGGTTTTACTTGCCCATCGGTAAAAATATTGTAAGTGGCATTATTTTGTCTCTGTCAATTTGTAGTATCGGAACCTATTGGATGTGGCAGGGATGGCAGCGCCGTTTTCCCAATCCCACTACTACAGTTTTGAGCAAGCGACAAAGTTATTTTGCTGTTATCTGCTGTCAGCCCATTATCTTAGGCTTTGCACTCCAATCTGACCCCCTAGCCTACGGTAAAACTTTTCCTTTGCTAACATTGAATTTGGTGATGTTCTTAATTGTAATAGCATCTTTAACATCTGAGAGACAATCTTTGTATGATTGGGCAAGGTATCGGCAACAAATTGTTCCCAGCGGTCACAAGTTGTGGCGACGTTACCCACTACTCGATTTGGTTTGGAGCGAAAAAAGTCCGGCTGTAGTTGCGATCGCGATTAATCTTCTCAGCTCATCCTTCATTTTACTCAGCGGACTAATTTTAATAGATCGGGGCGAGTTTGAAAAGTCTCACACAAGCATATTTTGGAATGTAATTCTCGGTATCAATCTGATCCTCATCTACGCAACCATCACCCAACTATTCCTATTTCTCAAAACCCGCAATCAGGAAATTTGGGCCGTAGGTACTATCAGCGGTGCTATCTTGTTACCACCTGTGATTTTATCTATGCTCTTGCTCACTCCAGAAAAAAATCCTGTCTTCTGGCTATCTTCAACCTTTCCGATTTTTTGGTCTTTTTCGCCTGACATAGGATCTGGAACTACGATTTTGATTTCGATACTCAGTCAGTGGACTGTGTTGCTGTTGTTGAATCTCAAATTGCGATCGCAACTGAGACTCGCAGGGGAATCAGCTTCTAAAGCACTGCTGAAAGCTTGAAAAAGCAGGGGAAACTTGAAACTCCGATTCAGGCCGGGATTTAAACCCCTGCCTGAAACCTTAAGTCGTCTTCAGACGACTGTTCAACTAACTTAGGAGCGCGAATTAAATAACTTACAATTTTAATTGTTATTGTGGGATGGGCGTCCCGCCCGTCCACTCATGACGGGCGGGACGCCCATCCCACTTTCAAGAGTGGAAGTTATTTAATTCTCATTCCTTATTATGCCAATTCCGCATTTATACTCGACTTTATATTAAGCGATAGCGGTCGCCGCTACATACAAAGCTCACCTTCGCAGGCTTTAAGATTAAAGTTGAAAAAAAAATCTGACTGTAAGCTGTTCGACATTTAAAGGACGATTGTAGGGTGCCCAGCGTACATAAGCGTTTCCCTTGTAAGCGTAAGTGTTCGCGAATGGCGCACCTTACCTGGTTCGTTAGTCGTTTAAATGCTCCACAGCTTACAGATCCAAAATTATAGAGTCAGCGTATATTACTAATGAACGCAGTACAAAATTTCATAGGTTCGCACCGCTAAAAATTTCAGCTTGCCTGTTTGGAGTTGAGCCGCGCTCCCCCGCCAGCTACACACCCAACTATAAAATACGGCTAAGCGATCTGTCTTTAGGACTGGGTTTATTTGAATCCGGGGGCGGGTTTATATATCATTTTAGCTGCCTGTAATACTTGTATGGCAAGCCCCCCCCTACAGCCGAAAATAAGAAAAACTATCCTAAAAGTGCGAATTTGTGATATTTTGACTGAGAATACCACCGCCGTTAGGCAACAAAAGTATCAAATTTAGAGGGTGATTAGAGCATGGCAGAAATTAGAGGCACCGCCCAAGCAGACTTGCTAGCAGGAACTCCAGAAGATGACCTGATTTTTGGTTTGATGGGCACTGACACCATTGCCGGAAACTCTGGTAATGACAGTATTTTTGGAGGTAAGCAAAGCGATTTAATTGATGGCAATTCTGGTCAAGATTCGCTTTTTGGAGATTTAGATAACGACATTATTAACGGCGGCGAAGGTAACGATTTTTTAGTGGGCGGAAAAGGCAGCGATTCCATATCGGGCAACTCCGGCAATGATGTTTTGTCGGGCGATCGAGATACTGATATCCTGATAGGCGGAGACGGGGCAGACCTATTTGTTTTGAGGCGCTACGCTGAGGCTGACCCTTTCCGTACCAGTGGCGGTGTTAGTTTGGCAAATGCGGACGCGATCGCCGATTTTACACCCGGTACAGATTTAATCGGTTTGGGGGAAGGTCTCAGTTTTAGCGACTTAAATATTTTGGAAGCTGGAAACAATACTGTTATTCAAGACCGGGTAACAGGAGAATTTCTCGCTACTCTCCAAGGAGTGAGACAAAGTGCGATTAACCAGGCAAGTTTCACTAATAATATTAGCAGCGTTGTTCCCAATCCCCCGCCTCCAGCGCGGACAACGGCTTATGCTTTAACTCCTGCTAATCGGATTGTCGGTTTTAGTCTTTCCAATCCCGGAAGTGTCCTCACAGATTTGCCCGTAACTGGATTGCCAGCGGGAGAAAGTTTGCTGGGAATTGATTATCGGCCGGCTAATGGTGTGCTTTACGGTGTGGGTTCTAGCAATCGCTTGTATACTATCAATCCGATGACTGGGGAAGCAAGTCCAGTCGGTAACGGGCAGTTTGCTGTTCCTTTAACTCCGGGGGCTGCAGGTTTTGATTTCAATCCGACAGTCGATCGAATTCGCTTTGTCAATGAAGGCGATCAAAACGCCCGCCTCAACCCGGATAACGGGGCACTTGTGGATTTTGACACGGTGGCGGGGGGAATTCAACTCGACGGGAATTTGGCTTATGTTGCGGGCGATCGCAATTTTGGGTCAAATCCGGCGGCAGCAGGGGCTGCGTATGTGAATAACTTTGCCGGGGGAACTTCGACAACCCTGTTTGTAATTGACAGCGATTTGGATGTTTTGGTGCGACAAGATCCGCCGAATAATGGAGGGTTGAATACGATCGGATCTTTGGGAGTTGATGCGAATAGCGTTCTCGGCTTTGATATCAGGAGTATTGGCGGCCGCGAGGTGGCTGTGGCGGCGCTGGAAGTCGGTGGCATTTCCGGCTTGTACAATATCAATTTAAGCAGCGGTCAAGCTTCCTTTGTCGGTCAAATTGCCGACGGAAGACAGATTAACGGTTTGGCTTTGCCTTTGCCTACAGCTTACGCCTTAACTGTCAGAAATGGCGCTGAAACAATTGTCGGTTTTAACGAAGCGGCACCGCGGGCGATTCTCAGTGACGTGTCAGTTACAGGGTTGCAGCCCGGAGAAAGTTTGCTGGGAATTGATTTTCGCCCCGCTAACGGTGTGCTATACGGTGTGGGTTCTAGCAATCGCTTGTACGCGATTAATCCAGTTACTGGGCAAGCCAGTGCCGTCGGTAGCGGGCAGTTTGCTGTTCCCCTAACTCCGGGGGCTGCGGGTTTTGATTTCAATCCGACAGTCGATCGAATTCGCTTTGTCAATCAAGCCGGTCAAAACGCCCGCCTCAACCCGGATACGGGGGCAATTGTCGATGTTGACACGCTGACGGGGGGAGTTCAACTCGACGGGAATTTGGCTTATGCTGCGGGCGATCGCAATTTTGGCAATCCCGGCGCGGCGGCGGCGGCTGCGTATGTGAATAACTTTGCAGGGGCAGCTTCGACGACACTGTTTGCAATTGACACCAATTTAGACATTTTGGTGCGGCAAGATCCGCCGAATAATGGGGTGTTGAATACGATCGGATCTTTGGGAATTGATGCTGGTACTGTTCTCGGCTTTGATATCAGGAGTGTTGACGGTAACGAGACGGCTTTGGCTGCGATCGATGTTGGCGGAGTTTCCAGTCTATACAATATCAATTTGACGACTGGTCAAGCTTCGATTGTCGGTCAAATTGGTGACGGGCAAGGGATTAAAGGCTTAGCACTAACTTTGATTTAAATGGTGCAGTCCGACAGTCCCGCAGTCCAACAGTCCGACAGGGGTTGAAACCCCTGTCTCATAGCGAAAGTCCTCTAAAGAGGACTAAAAATTAGCAACTAAAAATTAGAATTTGAGTCGGTTTTTAACCGACTTTTGCTATTAGCCAGGGAATTCATTCCCTGGCGGGTTTCGGGAGAATGGAACAGCCTTTTTTCTTCAGGAAAGTTGGAAGGTATCGAGAATGTACCTCACACGCACGCAATCCGCTATCAAATAAATTCATCGTTAATTTGATAATAATATCAAGTCGGGTCGATCCATTATAATATAATGCCATATCTTGTAGGGGCGGGTTCACCAGTATTCTCTCCCTCAAAACCAACAAATTCATCAACCCGCCCCCGCCCATAGCAACACTAATCGATCGGACACAACATAAAATGTTATCTCAAGTTTTTTACTTGCTACGTTCCCGCAGTGACGGCAAATATCTGTCCGCGAATCCCAATCCAGATGCGGCAGTGAGTTACCTGCTGATGTTTCGCGAAGACTATGACGCTTTGAGCTATCTCAATGCCCACGCTGCTGATGTTGCCGATCGATTCGGAGTAGAATCGATTTCCGGTTCTCAGGTAAAAAAGCTACTCGAACGTTGGGGCTTTAACGGCGTGGGGGTTGTTCAAGACCCGCTGTTACCGAATATTGAGTTTTTATTGACAAATAATTGACAATTGACAAGATTTGCGCTTCACCCGGTTTCTGGAAGAAATCGGGTTTTTTTGTCAAGTTTTGAGCCGATCGCCCGATCGAGTTTGTACAGTTCTGTGCCCCATATCTAGTGCAAATTGTCAAATATATTAACCTTTTACCCTAAATCTGAATCCTGTTGTATATTCGTAGTCTGTTGATTTATTCCGACACGTCAGTACACAACCTATGGTTAGAGAATTAGAGCGATCGAGTGCCAACGAGAAACGCAACCTGTCCGATTTCCCCGAAACAGCACCCGCCGCCAATCCCGTATTTTTTAGGACTTACAGCCGCCGTACCGAGACGGGAAGGGAGACTTGGGCCGAAGTGTGCGATCGAACAGTCAAGGGGCTGCAAAAGCTGGGAAACCTCACCCCCGAAGAAACACAACTGCTGCACCGAATGCAAAACCAGCTCAAAACCCTCGCTTCAGGCCGCTGGCTGTGGGTAGGTGGCAGCAAATGGATCGAGCAACCAGAGAATTTTTCCGGCGCATATAATTGCTCCTCAACAAATATTCTCGACTGGCGTTCCTTTGGTTTGTTAATGGATTTGGCAATGATGGGCTGCGGCACCGGCGCAGTCTTGGAACCACAATATATCAACCAACTGCCGCCGATTCGCAACCGTTTAACCCTAACCATGCAAGGCGAAATCGGCTCTACACCCGCCCAGTCGCGCCGTCAAGAAACAGAAGTAAAAATAGCAGAAAAAACCGCAACTATTTATGTCGGAGATTCTCGCCAAGGTTGGGTACAATCCTATCAAAGTTTGCTGGAATTATCCACAGATGAAAGATTTGCAGGAGAAGTTCAAGTTTTCATCGATTTGAGCGATGTTCGCCCGGTGGGAGAACCTTTAAAAGGTTTTGGCGGAGTAGCAAATCCGGTGAAATTGCCCGACCTTTATCAGCGCTGCGCGGCAATTTTGAATAAAGCTTTAGGGCGGCAGTTAAATTCAGTTGAATGCTGCGTGTTGATTGATGAAGCGGCGGTCACGATCGTCGCCGGCAACATTAGGCGCAGCGCGGGGATTCGTCAATTTGATTCGAGTGATGAACTGGGCGCAAATGCTAAAAATAATTTGTGGCAGCAAGATGAAAATGGCAACTGGAAAATCGACCCCGATCGAGATGCTTTGAGAATGGCAAATCACTCTCGCGTTTTTCATCATAAACCGACGCGGGAAGAGTGTATTGATGCCGTTCGCCAACAGTATTATTCTGGTGAAGGTGCAATTCAATGGGCTGGTGAAGCTGTAGCTAGAGCTAACGTTGATTTACTTTCAACACCGAGTCTTAAACTTGAGTTTTTGAAAGCTTACGACGAAGGAAAAGCTAAACAGTGGTTCCAGGAACGCTATCCTGACATGACTGCGGAAGAATTAGAACACCGGTCAGTTCGTTTGGGCTTAAACCCGTGTGGTAAGTAATTTTGCCTCACGTTAAAAACCTCGCAAATACGGGGAAAGCTGAAATGCTAATCCCGTGGTAATCAGAAGAACTAAAAAGCTTTTGACACCGTACAGCGTAGAGAGTGAAGCTAGATTACAATGAAAAAAGCAATCTAGAATATAATCTCTCCAAGAGTGTGGGGGCGCGTATGACAAGCACCTTTTATGGCTACTCAGGTTTCTACGGTGAGCATTGTTTAAGGTCAAGTCTTGAGTACATTTACGCGAAATACCTG
Organism: Microcoleus sp. AT8-A3; assembly: GCF_036705675.1. Lineage (NCBI taxonomy): Bacteria > Bacillati > Cyanobacteriota > Cyanophyceae > Oscillatoriales > Microcoleaceae > Microcoleus > Microcoleus sp. AT8-A3. Next base: position 77,751 of record NZ_JAUBVD010000003.1, on the reverse strand, counting down.
GACTACATGGAAATTGGCTGGACATACGAAGATAAAACCTATCTACTCTCGAATGAAGTTCGGTACAAACCAGACTTCCTTCTAGAAAATGGTGAGTATGTCGAAATTAAAGGCGTTTTTAATTATCAAAGCGACTTGCCAAAAATTCAGCGATTTGAGTCTGAGTACAATGTAAAAGTTACTATTTTTCAAGAAAAAGATCTAAGACAACTCATTAAGGATACTCCTTTTGTATTTGAGCATTTGAAACAGGAATGGAAATCTCATGCTAAGGTAAGAGGCATGGATAATTTCGGAAAGAGAAACCCTATGTATGGCGTTACTCAATCTGAAACCACCAAAGCCAAAATCAAAGCTAAGGCGAAGGCAAGATTTGCAGATCCTAGTTTCAAGGAAAAGTTTGTCAATAGTGCCAAGCGAAAAGCATACCATGAGTCACGCAAGGGCAAGAAAACAGGTGCATTAGTACCTAGATTTATTCTTACTTGCGAATTTTGTCAGAACAGTTTTGAAGTTATACAACACAAAGTATCGAAGCGTCGTTTTTGCTCCAAAAATTGCTCTGTTCAGGCACAGCATGGAAAAACTTCAACAACTAATTCTGATATTCAAACATTAGCTCATGCTTTTGCCTTGGATAATTATGAGACACTCTTATCTGTAAAGTTGAATAACCTAAAAGAGCTTTTTCAAGCTTTACAGGACTCAATACAAAAAGAAAATAACATTCTGGATATCCGAACAATATGTCAGATTGTTACAGGTAAACCATGTAGCAGAAAGGAACTCCTCTATTATTTGAGGGAATACGCGCAAAAGGTACGCGGAGCTACTGCGAAAAATAAAGCAGTAGAACTAGAGGATAAAAAGCCTTTAGGATAACAAAAATGGAAATTATCGGTTCTAACTTTCACTGTAATTTGGCGGAGGTTCACCTCAATCAAATTGACCCTTACAACTTCAAAGAACAGGAGGAAGCTTTCAAGGCTGCGGCTCTATCTGTGGCGGTACTTCTCAATCACAAATTTCTTGAACCCCGCTATCAATACAGCCGCGAACTCGACCCGATTGTCGGCGTCTCTTTCACGGGATTGTTCGATTTCTTCGTTCACGCTTTTGGCGTTGAGTGGCTGCGCTGGTGGGTGGAAGGTCGCCCGCAAACTCCGCAAGGAATCGCTTTTAAACAGCGGGAAGAAGAGTATTTGAGTGGTTGGCGCGAGATTGTGAATCGGGTAGTATGGGATTATTGCGATCGCCATTCCTTAAAACGCCCAAATCGCTGCACAACGGTTCAACCATCGGGTACTAAATCTCTGCTGACAGGTGCTTCTCCCGGCTGGCATCCGCCGAAAGCCCAGCGTTTCATTCGCCGAATCACTTTCGGCAAAAACGACCCCGTAGCCCTCGCCTGCATCGACTACGGATACAACGTGATTCCGTCTCAATCTGACAAAGATGAAAACGGCAATTTGCTGAACAATCCCTTCGATGAACGCTGTACAGAATGGCTGGTAGAAATACCTGTTGCGGTAAGTTGGGCTGACTTGCCCGGTGCTGATGAAATTGACATTAACAAATTCTCAGCGGCGGCACAAATGGACTTTTATATGCAAGTGCAAAAGTTCTATGTCAGACATAACACTTCTGCCACGATTGAACTGCGCGAAAATGAAGTGGAAAGTTTGGGGACTCGGATTTATGAAGCGATTCGCGATGATGAAGGCTACATTTCCGCAGCGCTTTTAGCTCGGTTTGATGCTCTTGAAACTTTCCCGCGTCTGCCCTTTGAACCGATAAGCAAGGAAACTTACACCAAGATGGTGGAAGAGAGTTTAGCGCGCCGCCAAATAGATGTTTTTCATGCGGCACTGAGTCGCTATGACTTGGGTGAAATGATGGATTCAGGGCCGGCGGGCTGCGATTCCGATAAGTGTTTGATGCCAGAGACTAAGGCTATGTAATAGCCAATAGCCAAATCCCCGACTTCTGAAATTACTTCGATATTTCACGAAAATAACCAGAAGAAGTCGGGGATTTTATTTCTCAACCCTTCACATAATAATCCCGCGTTCCCTTCGCATTCATCGCTTCTCCGAGTCGATTTAACCCGTACACGTAAGCAGCAGTTCTCATGGAAACTGACAATTCCTGAGATTTTTTCCAAATTGCCTCAGTCTCTTCGACCATTTTATGCTTCAACCGCTGGTTGACTTCCTCTAGTGTCCAATAAAGTCCGCTGCGGTTTTGCACCCACTCAAAATAACTAACCGTTACGCCTCCGGCATTGACTAAAATATCAGGGATTACCTGAATTCCCCTCGCTTCTAAAATCAAATCAGCAGCAGAATCAATCGGCCCGTTAGCTACTTCAAAAATAAACTTAGCCTTAATATCATTAACATTGGCTTCTGTTATTTGATTCTCCAAAGCTGCTGGAACCAGCACGTCTACATCTAATGCTAAAAGTTGCTCATTGGTCAAGATTTCGTGTTCGATAATATTGCAAACAGAACCTTCGCAGTAAACAGCTTTGATACCTTTGTTAGAGTCTTTAAAGCCTCGAATACTGGGGATATCCAGCCCTTGTTTAGCATAAATTCCCCCTTGGGAATCACTGACAGCAACAACTTTGTAACCTGCTTTCCAGAGCAGTTCTGCTATTTCTGCACCCGCATTACCAAAACCTTGTACTGCGACAGTTGTATCTTGAGGATTTAGCTCAAATTTGGGTAGAAGAGTTTGTACTACAAAAAAAGCACCCATTGCTGTGGCCGTATCTCTGCCCAAGCTGCCACCAATTGTCACTGGTTTTCCAGTCACCACGGCTGGAGAAAGCTGCCGCTTAATAATATTGTACTGATCCATCATCCAACCCATAATCATGGGATTGGTGTAGACATCCGGCGCGGGAATATCGACATCGGGCCCGATGAAATCTGCGATCGCATCGACATAGCCCCGGCTCAACCGTTCCAATTCCAGTTTGGACAATTCCTTGGGATTGAGAGTAATTCCGCCCTTGGCTCCTCCAAAAGGCAAGTTCAAAACTGCACATTTAAAAGTCATCCAAAATGCTAAGGATTGCACTTCATCAAGGGAGACTTCTGGATGATAGCGCACTCCTCCTTTAGACGGGCCTCTGGTATTGTCGTAGCGCACCCGATAACCTTGAAAAATTCGCAGGGAACCGTCGTCCATCCGCACGGGAATCGATACAATTAAACTGGATTTGGGGTGTTTCAGCCTTTCAATCGTATCCTCGGAAAGGGACACATATTTTAAGGCTCGTTCTAATCGGCGGCTGGCATCGGCAAATAATGAATCAGACATAAGAAGTTAGTTGACTGTTGACTGTTGACTGTTAACTGTTGTCAGAAGAAGGCTTCGGGTGCTTAAGCTAATTTAATCACAATCCTGGTTGAATGCTGCCTCCTTTCTTCTGACAACAGTCAACTACTTTGTGTCGATCGACAATATCGCAGTGCCAAGCAGCGATTAAGCAGATACACTTACAATAGAGGGTGATATTTAAGCTCAAGCCACAATTTGAGTTCGATCGCTCAAATCACAGCCAGCCATCAGGGGAATTAAATTCTGAAATAGCTCGATGCTTTAGCTGACGTTAGAAACTGAATTATTATTATTATGGTTGGACTCCTAGCCGCACTCTCTGCGTCTGCGGCAGGGGGTATGAGAATTGCCCTGCCCCTGCTGTTAATTGGTTTGTTGCGGATTGACAAACTTTGGTCGGAAATACCTCTATTGTCGGGGGTTCCCCCCCAGGTGGCTATCACCATCTTGGTGAGCTGGTCGCTATTAGAGTTATTTGCTTCTAAAACCTTTGTGGGACAGCGGGTGCTGCAAATTGTGCAAATTATTTTCAGTCCTATTGTAGGAGCAATTATGGGAATTTCGATCGCTCAACTAAGTTCGATCGAGGAAATTATTGCTCACCCTTGGATGCTGTGGATAATTGGTATTGTCGGAGGTTTGTTGGCTTTAGTGCTGCAACTGGTACAAGCTGGATGGTTTTATCGACTGCGGGGTTTGCCGATTTGGGTGATTTTCCTCCAAGATGTTCTGTGCATTTCCTTGGTTTTGTTTGCCTTTGACGCACCACGGCAGGGAGGGTTAGTTGCGATGACGCTGCTGTGGCTGGCAATTCGCAGTTCTAAAGAGTGGTATTGCTGGTACAAAAGTCAGGGAATACCGGGCGATAGGGGAAATCCCCGCCGCCACAAGCGCGATCCTGATTAGTTAGTGATGAGTTATTGGTGATTAGTAATATCGTTTACGGTTGTTTCGGAATGATTTAACCGCAGAGACCGCTGAGGGCGCTGAGGAAGAGAAGAGAGAGATGAATAATTCCGATCCCAACTGATTTTATATCATTAGTCATTTGTAACAACAGTCAACAGTCAACAGTCAACTGTCAACTGTCAACTGTCAACTGTCAATTTAAAGCAATCCGATCGAGTGTAGCGGGCCCTGACCCGTAATTAACTCCAGCAATAGTGCCACAAAACCAATCATCGCCACACGACCGTTCCAGACTTCCGCCCCCGTGGTCAAACCCCACTCCCACTGCTCTTGAGGGTACATTTTCACTGTCTTGGAAGGACGTATAACATCCGAGAATTTAACGTTGGGAGATTCGATCGACTCGATGACTAAATCAGCCAAGGCTTCAATAAACACCGGATGAGTATTCAGTGCGGGCACTCGGTAGAAATTTTCAATTCCCGATTCTTCTGCTAATTCTCGATACTCCATGTCAATTTCTTGTAGAGTCTCGATGTGTTCGGAAACGAAACTAATCGGAACTACCAACAAATCTTGCACTCCATTTTCTGCCAATTCGGTAATGGCGTCTTCGGTGTAAGGCTTGAGCCATTCCACCGGGCCAACCCGACTTTGATAAGCTAGAGTGTGTTCGTTCGATCGATTCAAATGTTCCATAATCAGACGAGTGCAATCTTCAATCTCGCGCTGATAGGGGTCTCCAGCCTCTTCTACGTAGCTGAGGGGGACGCCGTGGGCGCTGAAAAAGATGTGAACTCGATCAGGATTCGGATTGTGGTCTAGTTGTTGGGCTATCAATTCCGACATTGCCTGAATGTAACCAGGCCGCTGATACCAAGAAGGAATCGCGGTATATTGTATATCCTTGAGGTCAGGATCTTTGCCCCACATTTCTTCTAGCTGCCGGAAGCTAGAACCGCTGGTGCTGATGGAAAATTGAGGATACAGCGGCAAGATTGTCAAATGTTCGATACGATCGCGCTTTATTTTGGCGATCGCCTCTTCGGTAAAAGGATGCCAGTAGCGCATCCCCACGTATACTCGAGCATCTTGTCCCTTGGACTGCAATCGTTCTTGCAGGGCTAGGGCTTGTTCCTCGGTAATTCGCCGCAAAGGAGAGCCGCCCCCGATTTGGCGGTAGTTTTCCTGGGATTTTTGAAAGCGCAGGGTCGAAATCAACCAGGCGAGCGGTTTTTGCATCCACGGAAACGGAATGCGAATGATTTCCGGGTCAGCAAACAAGTTGAACAGGAAAGGACGGACATCCTCGATTTGATCTGGCCCGCCCAAGTTTAATAGCAATACTCCCACACGACCCATAGCGGTTACAGCTCTCCCATCGTCTCAGTTCTGTTACTTATCTTTATCATATAATTTAATAATATCTTAAGTCGATAGCAAGGTATACATAATTTTGACTATAGCAACAATTTTTAGAGATTTAAGTTATCGGTTTCAGTGTCTCTAGGATTGCGATCGCACCTCTGGCTGCTTTGAGCGTAGGTTGCCATCCTCGTTTGGGCCAACTAGCCTTACAAAATTTGACCGTCAGCGCGGAAACTAAAGTTTTAGACCGTTGCTGCTATAGCGGTCAAACTAGGCAATTTCTGGTGCAATATTCCCAGGATGTCACAGGGCTTGACGCTTCGCCATTATCTCTGCAACGGGCAAGGAAAAATGTACCATCAGCCAATTATTGTTTAGAAGCTTTTGCCCACTGTCAGTTTGACAGGAGTACACAGCAGCGTTGCGATGCACAAAATGCGATCGGCGCAATTGCCACAGATCTTTCAGGAAGTATACCGCGTGCTTAAGTCCGGTAGTCTATTCATTTTGGTAGATTTTCATCGACCCACAAATCCGGTATTTTGGCCAGGGTTGCCTGTATTTTTGTGGTTGTTTGAGACTGAAACTGCTTGGAAGTTGATCGAAACTGACTTGAGGAGTTTGCTGGCAGAGGTGGGATTGCGATCGTACAATTCCGAAGTAACTCCACAACCAAAACTTTATGCTGGCGGCAGCATTCAAGTAATCCAAGTTCAGAAGTCATATCAAATCCGGTAACATCGTCGGGCTTCAAATCCAGTCAACCGCCAACCATCACCGAGACTGCAACCGGAATAGATCTAATTTATCTGCGTTAATCTGTGTTTATCTGCCTGTATCTGCGGTTTAAAAAAGAGAAATTAACCGCAGATGACAAGGGATTGACGCAGATTCACGCAGATAAAGAGAATAGATATCTGAATAATTCCGCTATTTGCGTTTATCTGCGGTTTCCCTATCAATCCCAAAAATCTGCAATAAGTCTACTCATGACTAATGACTAATAGCTAATGACTAAACAAACTTTTTCGCTTCTGCCAAAGCCGCCTCAAACTTTAGCAATACATCCTTTTCGGTGTGAATAACTTTCTCTTGTTCCAGCAGCGGGCGGCCAAAGCGAAAAATGCCGTCCTGTTCTACGTGTTCGACATAAGGCAGCGTTTCTGGATGCGGCAAAAATTTTCTGCCTATTGGGTACGGCGTGTGGAAAGAAAAACTAAAATCGGGAAACTTGTCGCTTTTGATTTCGAGATAGTAAAGCGAGTAATAATCTTTGGTTTCGCAGTACACACACTCGCGGCACTTATTTACAAGTTTGCGGTTCTGATAGAAAAAATCCCACTTATCCCAAAAGTAGGCATCTTTCATCATTTCCTCGTGGTCGTCGCACAGTTCGAGATATAATTTGTCAGAATCCGCCGGACGGTAGAAGTAAAGCATGGCGTAGGGCATTTCAATCAGTAACTTGACTGCTTGATTTTTTCGCTGGTACCATTCCTGCTGGTGAGTTTCGTAGACTTCCTTATATTTAATTGCTTTAAAGCTGTTGAGCTGATTTTCTTTGGCCCAGCGCGACGCCCAAACTGTCCAGTAAGCTAGCTGGAAGGTTGCTGAAATTTCCGCCGAACCTTGTTCTTTCCAGTCGGAAATGATTTTTTCCCAAGCTGAACTAAAAGCTAATCGCGATTGTTCGTTTTCTTCAGGCTTTTCTGTATTGATTGGGGTGGGTATTTGGTGATTATTTTTAATCAGCCCTTTGGGTTCTTGGCGCCAATTATTAATATCGGTTGGCGTTAGACTTAAGATGAATCTTCTGTCGTGAACGGGATATTCTAGATGGATTCCTGATTTGCGGAAAGAGCGGTATTCTAAAATAGGGAGTTTGTCTTGTTCAATCCACTGCTGGCGTTCTGCGGGCGAACACTTGAGTATTGTTTCTAATTCTACCGGATCGACGGCTAATTCACTTTTGAATGTCTCCCAAAATCTCTCTTGTTCGGCGGGATTTGCTTCCAGCAGGGATACAATTCGGTTGACGAGATGATCTGTTTGGTCTGGGCAATTTTCGGGAAGTCCTAAGAAGTCGAGGAGTTTGGTCTTGAGTATTCGTCTGGCTGAGATTAGCTCGGCTAACATGAGAAGCTCCAGTAGAGTCATGACTTGCGCCCTTGAACTGGCAAGATTTGCACAAGTCTTATATATCTTAATAGATTCTCCTGGGTTGTCGGCAATTGAAATGTCTGCGCGAGCGAAGCTATCCCCAACGTGCCTGCGGGCCCGTTGCGGTAGGGAATCGCCGAACCTCGGCGCCATGCCTAAGCCAAAATACTCAAAACAAGGGCAAAAGGCCGATCGACCTTTTGGCCTGATTGGCTAAAACTCATATGTTGCACCATTCTCAATTACTTGTTTAGGAACAGGCAAGATGCCTGTTCCACAAGAAAATTTATATTTTGTGGAACAGGCATCTTGCCTGTTGCTGACTATGGTGCGAGATATCAGCTAAAATCGATAATTACGATCGCGCACCCACAAACTCACAGGCACAGCATGGCCTGTTTTGTCAACCTTTACTTCTACCAAAAAAGATTGTCGCTGGTTCCTTTGAGCTTCGCTAATCTCCTGATTGACTTTTTCCCTTTCATCCTCTGGCATATAATAAGTTTCTAAGCCGTATTCCATCTGCCAACCGTTATATTTGCCCTTAATTGCGATTTGATTGGCGGCCAAATTGGCGGGATTTTCCAGACTGACGCGGACAGGTTTCCAAGCTTGGGGGCGGCCGGGATTAGTCGCTGCTTTTGGCGCTTCTAAGATTACATAAAAACTGGTTTTTGCCTTGACATTGTGCGTATTTTGTGGACAAGCAACTCCGGGCGGACAATATATTTTTTCCGTCGCTAAATCTTTCCAGCCGGGGAGATTTTGGAGATTTGTGCGATCGGAAATATCATAGCTCAAAACTTGGTAATATCCGCGCAAAAAGTCGTAAGGATCTACTGGTGCTGTTTGCAGGACAACTGTTTTGCCAGTAATAAAAGTGTAAACTGCGGTGGCGGGTACGGCGGCAATTAGTCCGATTTGCAAGAGTAAAGGAACCCACATTCGCCACGCGGGAAGGCGTTTTGCTTCCGGGGGAAGCTGAAACAGATTTGTTGTATCTGGATTGTTAACTAATAAGTCAATGTTGTTTGTGTTCATGTTATGTATGGGTTATATTGTTTACGGCTGTTTCGGAATGATTAAACCACCGAGAACGCAGAGGGCGCTGAGTGAGAGAAGAGAGAGATGAATAATTTCTATTCATCGGGGATTTTTGCGAAGTGGCGCTCGAACCACAAACCCGCAGCAATTACGCCAATTCCGCACAAAACAAAGACAAAAGATTTGAGCAACAATCCTGTGTTATATTCAAAGACTCGGCTGATAATTTGCAGGGTTATTAATACCATTCCTCCCCAAAAACTCCGGCGGTTTCCTAATGCTAAACCTTCTCGGATTAAGCCGACAGCGAGCAAAAATGATAAAACATTGAACAGAAAAGTTGCTAATTGAGGAAGGGGAGTAAAATTGAGGTGAATAAGCGGTATTAAGGCGCTGGCGAGAATTAAAATGCCGATCGCACTTGTAGTCAAATCCACTGCTTTTTGTTTTGGCCGCCGGAGTTCCAAACGTCCCAAACGCAGCCATTCAAACAGCGTGAAACCGCCCAAAACAGCCACATTTGCCAGCAAAACCCAATCCGGATCAGTTGGCGCAGGATTCGGCGAATCCGGCCAAAACCCGTAGAAAGAAAGAAAATAAAACAAACCGGCGAGAAACAGCAGTGCTAAACTGCGGGCGGTAGGTTGAAACAGCCTGCTGTGTACTTTCGGCCAGATTGCATCGTCGTATCCCCACAGCAAAGCGGGCGGTAGGGCGCAAAAAATTGCAGCAGCCCAGGTTGGATTTAACCCTTGGACAATAGAAACTTGTAGGGAAAAAATTATCGCGATCGCACCTAGGGCAAAAATAGCACGCGATCGACACCAATAAGCCAGCGGCACAAACATTATACTGGCTGCGATCGGCATTTGCCGCACCAAAACTTCCAGCCAAGAAAACTCGACTTTGGAAGACCAATCTAACACGGCAAGCCAATAGCCCAAACCGATTAAAAGTGCGGACAAAACGCCCAAGGAAGTCAACCGCAAACTGTAAGCCATTCCGAGCACGCCGATTCCCCAAGCAAGGAAAAGTCCGTAGGAAGAACCGCCAATGTGGAACATTTGCGCCATCAATGCCATATTTGCTCCTAAAATCAGAGCTCCTAACAGCAACAATCCTTCACCTAGGAGTTTGTTTCGCCCTTTTGTTGCGGGCATATTGGGATTGGAGTTTTTGCTTCGGGATGGGGGAATTCGCCACAGATAGAAACCTGCTGCATTGACTGCTACGAAAAGACTTAGCAGCAGTGCAACTCTCACTTCGCGCGACCAAACTTGCCAGTTTGCGGCTACAAAGGTGAGGACTCCTATACCGAGGAGAATGCCGCCGAGACTGATGAGAATGCTGAGGAATCGGTTGCGGGAGGCGGTTTCGAGTGTGTTGAATTGGTAGCGTTCGGAAAGTTGTTGGTAGAATGAAGTGTCGATGAGTCCTTCTGCTTGCCAGAGTTTGGCTTGTTCTCGCAACTCGCGCCGAAATTTATCTGAAATCATTTTTAATATTCCAGAGGATTTGAACTGTGATAGTTTTTAATATGTCACTTGTGCGTCGATTGTCGATGGAGGCTGGGACACCTGCTGAACTAGCACAGCAGTTTTGATTGATATCCTTCGGCTGTTGAAACCGTTTCTAGATAAACAAACTCCCAGCAGAAAGAAACGAATAAATCAAGGAATGTAATATTATGGTACAAGCTCACTCTAAAAAAATAACTTTTGACGAGTACCTTAATTACTCAAATGATACGGGTCAACGCTATGAGTTAATTGATGGGGAGTTAATAGCTTTGCCACCAGAATCGGAACCTAATAATTTCGTTGCTAACTATCTATTATTCTATTTTGCTAGCAGCGGGCTAGTGCCACTCAGGCTGATTAAAACGCATAATTGCGAGGTTCAAGTTGCGGTTTTGCGATCGGGAGATGCCGCCAACCGCTACCCCGATTTGATAATTCTGGAACCTGAACATATTCCGCTGACAGCAACCAGGCTAACTATCACTTTCGATATGCTGCCTCCTCGGTTTGTTGTGGAGGTAGTCAGTCCGGGTAGAGTGGGCAGGGATCGGGATTACGATCGCAAACGAGCCCAGTATGCAGCGCGGGGCATCGCAGAGTATTGGGTTATCGATCCAATTGAACAAGTTGTGACGGTTTTGCGGCTTGATGAGGGGCAATATGTTGAGGTTGGGGTATTTCGGGATGGAGAGGCGATCGTATCTCCGATGTTTCCACAGCTAAGTTTGACGGTTCAACAGATTTTCAGTGGAGAGGTTTAAGGGCGGATCAATAGCTAATTGGTTAGCATTCATCTAACCACCCACCGATTAGTGAAAATCTCCACCCTCAACCTGATTGAGGCCATGTTTCAATCCCTGATAGGGATTTAGGTTGATTGCAACCTGTAAGTTTCGCTCTAACAGTCACACAATTTTTAGATAGTGACGTAAGAATATCATCAACCTTACTTTGCTAAATTAATCTAGGCGGGAAAACTCTATTTTCCCAGTCTAGGGCTTGTAACCATTGCAGCTACGTCAGAATACTGCAACTCCCCGATTCGCCTTCGCCTACAATCAAAAGTTTGACTTAGCTGAGTTCTTCTGTATCGTTGGAATCACGGGTTTGGAAGTAGAAGTCGAGAATGGTAAACAAATCGCCTGGTTCGTAAGACTCTTCGCCTTGGAGAATTTCGGGAGGAATTGGGATCGGATTTCCCCGTAAGTCGAGTATTTCCAGCTTTTCCATGTCACGAATCGCCTCCGGGATTTCAGCAATCTGATTGTCACGGAGGTAAAGCCATCTCAGATTGGACAGTTGACCGAGCGCTTCTGGGATAGAGGTAATCTGATTGTGACTAAGGGAAAGGTTCGTCAGGCTAGACAGTAGACCAAACGTATTTGGGATGGAGGTAATCTGATTGTGACCAAGGGAAAGGTTCGTCAGGTTAGACAGTAGACCAAACGTATTTGGAATAGAGGTAATTTGATTGTAATGGAGGAAAAGCGTTGCTAGGTTAGACAGTAGACCAAACGTTTCCGGAAGAAAACTAATGTGATTCTCCTCGAGTCGCAGCGATGTCAGATTGGACAATTGCCCAAATGTTTCTGGCAGGGAGGTAATCTGGTTGCCCCAGAGATTAATCTCTCTCAGATTCGACAGTTGCCCAAATGTTTGTGGGAGGGAGGTAATCTGATTACAGCTAAGAGAAAGCTCTCTTAGATTTGACAGTTGCCCGAAGGCATCTGGAATTCCAGTAATCTTATTATTCCAGAGGTCAAGCGATGTCAGATTCGACAATTGCCCAAGCACCTCTGGGATTTCGGTAATCTTATTACGACAGAGGTCAAGTTTTGTGAGACTCGACAGTTGACCAATTGCATCTGGAATTTGGGTAATTTGATTTTCACGTAGTGAAAGGTGTTTCAAATGTCTACAACTGAAAATTTCACGTGGCAATTCTTTCAGATCTAGTCGTGACAAATCTAGTTCAGTCAATTTTTTAACGGCAACTTGCTCAATTCTTTGGACTGCTTTTTCTCGTATCATCCCCTTTATCTCCCCATAGTATTCATTTTATGATGACAATTAAATCTAGCTTATGGGGAAAAATGACAGGAATCAGGATACGACCCCAAAAAAACACACTAATGCGGTTTCCCCAAAAATTAATCGGGCAATAAATATGTTCAAGGAAGGCAAAGAGCATTTTCTGAGTCCAGACTGAAAAGTGCTACAGCTACATCAGATTATTCCTATTTTCCCATCTATGACTTGCAACCATGGGAACTGCGTTGTAATAGGCACCACACTAGACAAGCGCTAGTATGTTACTAGACAAATGCTAGTAACATACTAGACAAGTGCCTGGGCAAGCAGTTCTCGCTACTTAGAAAACTGCGTTTACAACTTCATCAGAAGATTAACCTATTCTGACGTAGTTTTAAAAGTTGCAGACCCCAGGTTGGGAATTCGAGTTATAACGTCTAATGTCTGTCCTCCCATCAATCTTAACTTAGCGATAGAAGTTGGTCTTATAGGCTTCGGTCACAATTCTGCGAATTTCAGGCTCAGCAGAACGGAGTATCTTTTCCTCAATTTTTGATAAGCCACTTTCTTCAAAAGAACGAATTATGTCAACACGAATTTTTCCCTTTCTATTTCCCTTTCTCTCTACGGACAGAAATGCAACACCCCGAATTCTGAAGCCCTCAATCGTAAAAGCTACGCACCGTTCACAGTCTTTTATTCCGGCCTCTTCGCGTTGACTTGGAGTAATGGTTCCTTCTTCGTATAAGTTCATGAATTTTCCCAGTTGAATCACTGGTTTTGGCTTCTTATGTTCCTTCCCGTAGTTAGGATCTTCCTGTTTGCGCCGTTTCGCTTCACCCATCGTCTATGCTCCTTTTTTGAGATTAGGTTGTACAGCAGAGTATTTCATAGACATCACAATTGTTTCATGCTATTCGGCTGCTCGCTCGTATAACATTCTGTACCTTAATGTCGATTTTAAACAGTCTGTTCCTCCCAGCCCATCTTTTCGCCGACCGCCCTTGATGTTAGCTAGAGAACCTGTAAACAAGTTTTCTTTATTTGCCTGTAAACAAGTTTAGAGGTTTAAAACTTGACTACAAAATGCTGATTCCTCCTTGCGAATCTGATTCGGGATCTCCAACCGCTCCGACCTGCCACCGCTCCAACAATCCGATCGCTCCGACCGTACCGCTAGACCGTGCCAGCCTCTCGAACCGTGCGAGCCGTGCCTGTGGTGCAATTATCACCCCTTCAGCCGTGCCAGCCATCCAATCACCCCAAAACCCCACACACCGCCCTAAATGCTGCATTTTTCACCCGTGCCAGTGCCAGCCGTCCGATCGCCTCTCACCTGGTCACAGTCGATCGCCTCGGAGTCATCCGATCGCCCTGTTGAATCTGGCAATTTGAAGGGGTAACGACAGCCGAAAAAAATTACCCCCTCAAAAAAACACCTACCCATAGGCGCAAATTTTATCCATCAACCCGATTCAAATTCCAGTCGTAAGGCAAAAAAACGATCGCCCATCCATCACCCACAGCCGCCTCCGGCCCCAAATAACCGCCCACATACTCAGCCACCGAACCCGCCGCTTTTACAAAATCCTCGCCGTACCACTTCAAAATCTTGCTCAAATAAAGCGTCTTTTTCTCGGCATCATATCGCACCTTATCAGGATTGTGAATAAAACGGCTGGCATCCGCTTCTAGTTGAGTCCGTACCGACTCCGGGAAATAAGCCCCCCGGCGCAGCAGCGGGCACCCGACTGAAGCGCAAACTAATGCAAAATGGATGCGCGGTTCGGCAAATTCCGGCCGCAAAATTGCGTGTTCGATTTGATTGAGACTGTGCTTTTTGCCGCCAATAATCACATTTGAACGAGTGAAAAAATCCAAAAAACTCAGCCAGTTGGGAATTCCCAAAATTTTGGGACGGATGGACGCGATCGGATATACTTCCAGAACTTGAGAAATTGCGATCGCATTATACGCATTCAGCCACAACGCCAGCCGCGCATCCGCATCAGTACCATCCGCCAAATCCACATCGGCCAAACTTTCCAGCCACCCTCTCAAAACATCCGCCCCCTCAGCTTTCCAGCCCCGATAATTGACGCGGCCGAAATCGTCAACGTAGCGTTGCAGCAACTCGTCCCAAATCGTAAAGTCGATCGTACCGATCATTTATTACTATCCCTAATCTAAGGCGGGCATTGCTTTAGCTTCTGCTTCTATAGCAATCCTAAATCATTTGTGAATTTCTTACTCCCTCCCCTTAGCAAGGGGAGGGTTGGGGTGGGGTTAAAAATTTACGACTCCTGCAAGGATTTCTCTATTTAATACTAGCCTCAACCCAAATAACACCTGCAACGGTAGCATTTTTTAGATTAACCCCCTCAAACGGGCTCTGGATTAAATTAGCTTGAGTAAAATTAGCGCCTTGTAAATTAGCTTGCCACAAAGAAGCACCGCTCAAATTTGCCCCCGATAAATTAGCTGCCCTAAAATTTGCTTCTCTCAAATCAGTCCCTTGCAAATTGGCATTTGCTAAACTCGCGTACCGCAGGCGAATGCCGATCAAATCGCCGCCCGGACACTGGTTAGTTTACCGCAACTAATTGATTTGCTGCGGGTTAGGTGCAATCACTGGTGTAGCCAACCCGAAAATCATTCCCCCTGAAACTGCTCCCAAAGTTACAGATTTCCTGCTCTTTACATTCTACAATCTTAAAAGATTCTTAATTTCAATTTCAACGGGGATCGGTTTCTTCCGGCACAACACCAATCCCACTTTGAGCTGCATTTTTTTAAATTCCCCTTACCTCCATAACACACTATGACGGATCAAACCAACTTTTTCGATAAACTGTTAGCTGCTGTTGAAAGCAATCAAAGTTTGCTTTATTTAGCCCTCGACCCCGACCCGGAAACCTTGCCCGCGCTGGTTTCCATGACTGGGGAGGAAACTCAAACTTTTGTAACTGAGTTGTTGTCAAAGCTAAAAAGTGCGATCGACCAAACAGCCGATTTAATTTGTGCCTGCAAAATCACCCTCGGTTTTTACCAATCTCTCGGTATTCCCGGTTGGGCTTTGCTGCAAGAAATTTTAACAATTATTCCCCCTCACCTGCCAGTAATTTTAGATGCCAAACACTGCGATTTAAATACCAGTACAGTGTTTGCCAAAATTGTATTTCAAGACTGGCGAGTTGACGCTATTACTTTAAGTCCCTATCCCGGATTCGACCAAGTAGCGCCTTTTTTGTTATACGCGGGAAAAACTGTTTTTGTCCTCTGTGCCACCGCCAACCCGTCAGCAGCGGCTGTGCAAGAATACCCGACGCCAAACAACCCTTTTTACTTGCAATTAGTCCGACTCTCTCAAACTTGGGGAACTCCCGAAAAAGTCGGTTTAGAAGTAGGAGTATTGCCGGATATGTTAGCCCGCATCCGCAAAGAGGCTCCTGAACGCCTAATTTTAGTCGAAGGAGACATCGGCGAAGAAAATGACCTCACAGAAGAAAACGACCTCGCACAACTGCTGGCGGCCGGTTTAAGCAAGAATGGTGAAGATTTGCTGCTGCCAGTCCCCCCAAGTTTATTAGCGGGGAAAGAGCCGCGCCGAGAAATTGAGAAATTGCGGGATAGTATTAATAAACAGAGGCTGCGGGCGATCGAAGGTAGTCCCACTTGCGAACTGTGGCTGCCGGATGTTTGCTTTTTGCAACCGGAACCTCACCGCGATTTAATCTTGCAACTTTATGACATCGGCTGCGTAGTTTTTGGCGACCACGTACAAGCATCGGGAGCCGTATTTCCATATTACATCGACTTGCGGAAAATAATTTCTATTCCGCAGATTTTCCATCAAATTGTCAGCGCTTATGCAGACATTCTCAAGGATTTAAAATTCGATCGCATTGCGGGAATTCCCTACGGTTCTTTACCCACAGCAACTGGTTTAGCATTGCGGATGGAACGCCCGATGATTTTCCCGCGCAAGGAGGTGAAAACTTACGGTGCAGGCAAATTGATTGAGGGGCATTTTCAGGCAGGAGAAACGATTGTCGTAGTCGATGATATTTTGATTAGTGGCAAAAGCGTGATGGAAGGCGCGGCTAAGTTAAAATCGGCTGGCTTGAATGTGGAAGATATTGTGGTATTAATCGACCACGAACAGGGAGTCAAAGATAAGATGCAGGCCAACGGTTATCGCGCACATTCTGTGCTAGCGCTTTCGGAAATTGCTGAAGTTTTGTATCGAGCAAATCGCATCGATACCGAGCAATTTCAGCTTTTGACGGCGGAACATTAAATTATAAAATATCTAGTTACCAGGCTATGCCTGGTAATTAATACCCGGAGGCTCTGCCTCCAAAATTCTGTCTCATTTGGCTTGTTTTAATGGAGGCAGAGCCTCCTCAAATGCGTTACCAGGCAGAGCCTGGGAACGAGTAAAGGTAAATAAATCAACCTTGCAGAACTTCAATTAAAGCATTGCCCATCGCTCGACAGCCGACGAGTTTCATGCCTTCCGACATGATATCGCCAGTGCGATAACCTCGATCCAAAACTTCGACAACGGCTTGCTCGATTTTATTAGCAGCTTCCGGCTGATTTAAGGCGTAACGTAGCATCATTGCCGCACTCAAAACTTGCGCGATGGGATTGGCTTTATCTTGTCCGGCGATATCTGGTGCGGAACCGTGCACGGGTTCAAAAACTCCCGGCCCGCTTGCTCCCAAACTAGCAGAAGGCAGCATCCCAATACTACCAGTTAGCATCGCCGCCGCATCGGAAAGAATGTCGCCGAATAAATTGCCGGTGACAATCGTATCGAACTGTTTGGGCCAGCGAATTAACTGCATGGCTGCGTTGTCAACATAGAGGTGAGAAAGTTCGACATCAGGGTATTCTGAAGAAAGGGCAATAATGCGATCGCGCCACAGTTGCGAAACGTCCAGAACATTCGCTTTATCAACGGAACACAGCCTTTTCCCCCGCTTCCTGGCCGTCTCAAAAGCAACTCGCCCGATTCTGTCAATTTCTGACTCAGTGTAAGCCATCGTATTAACGCCGCGTTTTTCGCCTGTTTCCGTCTCAAAAATACCTTTTGGTTTGCCGAAATAAATGCCGCCTGTGAGTTCGCGGATTACCATAATATCCACGCCCTCGACAACTTCCCGTTTCAAACTAGAAGCATCAACCAATTGCGGTAAAATAGTCGCCGGACGCAAATTTGCAAACAATCCCAATCCGGCGCGCAGTCCTAATAATCCAGTTTCCGGGCGCTGTTCGCGGGGCAAATTATCCCATTTGTAACCGCCAATTGCTGCTAACAATACTGCATCGCAGTTGCGGCATTTTTCTAGTGTTTCTTCTGGCAGCGGATTGCCTGTTGCGTCAATAGCAGCGCCGCCCATTAAAGCTTCTTGAAATTCAAAGCCGATGTCCAATTGTTTGCCGACAAGTTTCAGGACATCTACCGCCACAGCGATAATTTCAGGGCCGATGCCGTCTCCTGGTAAAAGAGTGATGCGGTAGTTTTGAGTCATATCGATTTTGGAGTTTTGATTTGAGATTTGAGATTGAGAGTTAATGGGAATTCTTTGGAAATGCAAGACATTCTCACAAGGCTATAATCATATCAGGATAAGCAACCTCAGAATTCATTATGACATTCCCGACTTACCCGCCTGCTCAAGCTGAACCGCCTTTAGACCCCCGGCAGAGTTTGCCAACAATGTACGATTTACCTAGCGAAGACCCAAAGGAGCCCGGTTTGCCCGATACATTTCATTTAGATCAGCCGCAACTCTTGGAATTCACCTTTTTGCCGCCGGGATGGGATGCGGAACAAGTCTTTACAGCCAGTGACCTAAATTTGTATTACGATGCAACACAACCGCGCTGGCATAAACGCCCGGATTGGTTTGCTGCGGTGGGTGTGCCAAGGCTTTATCAAGGGCGCGATATGCGTTTGAGTTATGTAGTTTGGCAAGAACGGGTAAATCCGTTTGTGGTGGTGGAATTGCTATCGCCGGGCACTGAAGATGAAGATTTAGGGCGGACTGTTCAGCAAGCTGGGGAACCGCCGACTAAGTGGCAAGTTTATGAACAAATTTTGCGGATTCCTTACTATTTTATTTTCAGTCGCTACACGGATGAATTGCGAGCTTTTCATCTTGTAGGAGGCCACTATGAACAGGCAGAATTAATTGATGGGCGGTTATTTATTCCTGAGTTGCAGTTGAGTTTAGGTTGGTGGCAAGGCAGTTATAAGAGTATGAATCGGTTGTGGTTGCGGTGGTTTACGGCCCAAGGAGGGTTGATTTTGAGTCCGGGTGAAAGAGCAACGGCGGCGGAACGGCAACTGATAGAATCTCAACAGCAAGTTCTAGAATCTCAACAGCAACTCATAGAATCTCAACAGCGAGAGGAAAGACTAGCGGCGCGGTTGCGGGAACTAGGCATCGATCCTGAAAAGTTGGTTTAATAGTTCTCGCACCCAGGCCTGGTGAAACCCGGTTTCAACTCCTCGAATCCGCGCAACAGGAGTGAAATAAGATAAAAATAGTTCGATCGCACGCACGTACAAAAAAATCGGCAAGGAGTCGCACCAGTGGCAGAGGGCGAAGGCATACCAACATCAGCACAGATTGATTCTAGGGACTATTCTTGGGCATTTTGGCCAGTCGTCCCCCTCTATCCCTACAGCAAGCGGCGCACTATCCGCAAGGAAATAGTCAAGGATACAATCTGGACTTTTGACCAACTACAAGGCATTTTTTACGTTGTCGTCCCGATTCGGATGACAGTAATTAAACTAGAACCCGAAGGCCTTCTCGTCTACGCCCCCGTTGCACCGACTCCTGAGTGCATCCGCTTGGTAAAAGAGTTAGTAGCAGAGCACGGCGAGGTGAAGTACATCCTGCTGACAACGGTTTCCGGCATCGAGCACAAAGTTTTTGTCGGCCCCTTTGCGAGGTGTTTTCCCGAAGCGCAGGTGTTTGTCGCCCCGCAGCAGTGGAGTTTCCCCGTGAATTTGCCGCTGAGTTGGCTGGGTTTGCCCACGAAACGCACTTCTGTACTGCCCTTTGACAGCAGCAACACCCCCTTAGCCGATCAATTTGACTGGGCAATTCTCGGCCCCCTCGACCTTGGTTTGGGCAGATTTGCTGAAGTTGCCTTATTTCACAGACGATCGCGCACGCTGATGTTAACAGATTCCATAGTTTCCATTCCCGAAAATCCTCCCGCGATCGTCCAACTCGACTCGTACCCGCTGCTGTTTCACGCCAAAGACAGCGCCTCGGACACGGTGGCAGACACCCACGAAAATCGGCGTAAAGGGTGGCAGAGAATCGCCTTATTTGCCATGTATTTTAGCCCCAGCGTGCTGGAAGTGCCGCCGTGGTCGGAGGTATTTGCCAGCGCACGCAAAGCGCCAGAACGCTCTAGGAAAGCTTATTTCGGGTTGTATCCGTTCAAGTGGAAAACAGATTGGGTGCGATCTTTTGAGGCTTTGCGGGGAGGAGGGCGGTTGTTGGTCGCGCCGATTTTGCAGACATTGATTCTCAACCGCGCGCCGCGGGAAACTCTCGATTGGGTGGATCAAGTGGCGAGTTGGGACTTTGAAAAAATTGTACCTTGTCACTTCGATGGTGCGATCGACTCCCGGCCGCGTGAATTTCGCCAAGCATTCTCGTTTCTGGAAAAACACTCGCCTGTTAATTCTTTACCCGAAGATGATTTTAAATTGCTCAGGCAGATTGATGCGGGTTTGAATAAAACAGGTTTGGTTCCGCCTGCGAAAGACAAGGTTTAATCGGAAATTTTGCACCATTCTGAATAAGCTGTTTGAGCACAGGCAAGATGCCTGTGCCACAAAAAAATAAAGTATTGTGGAACGGGCCGGAGAGCCCGTTTGAGCACAGGCAAGATGCCTGTGCCACAAAAAAATAAAGTATTGTGGAACGGGCCGGAGAGCCCGTTCCGGCTAGAAGCCTACCAAAAAGATTAAACTCTTGACAATTGGTGTCGGTTTATTCATTTATCTCATTAAATTATTAATCATCTCATCCACCCTCAAAAGTTCTTGAATAATTTGCTCTACCCTCTGCAGTTCATGTATAGGATTTATGCTTCTAATAGTTTTCGGGGATGTAGCTGAAGTATGTGCCGCCACACCTCTTTCTTCCCCTAACGTATTCATGGTAGCCAGCCAAACAGAATCTAAATCATCGGTATCTATTCCTATTGGCAAAAGCAACGCCAGAAGATTAGATTCTTTGATGCCATGATTCTGGTCAATACTTCGCTTAAAACTATTAATAGCTAAATCTATTTTTTTGTTGACTTTTATTTTTTCCGGTGGCAAAGCTTTACTTCCCTTAGTTGGAGTCAGTGTATCTGGTGGTGCTTCCATCATTTGACCAGAAAAGCCAAGCAAGCAGATTAAAGTACGGCAACTCTTACCCTGACTATCCCAATTCTTTTTAGCATTAAGGGCTACTTCCCAAACTCTGTCCTCAAAATAAGCCTCAATTTCGGCATGAACTAAAACTCTGTAGGCAAGAGTTAAGGCTAGCTGCCGCTCGGAATATGAACCTAGAGGATTAATCTTAGGAAAAAATTGTTTTTTTAACCTATTTAACTGCTGGGTTAGAGTACGAAATCTAACGGATTTTGGCATACCTCTTAATAACTTACCTCAAACCGTTAAAGATAATATGGTTATCTACGAGTTCAGGTACATTAAACTCTACATCCAAAACCTTTAACAAAGCTTTGCCCCACAGTGAGAGACGAGTATGAGTTTCGCGAATGCTAGTTGTGCTTTTCTCAACAGCTTCTCTGAATTCGCTATTAGATGATGAACATAACTCTTTAAAAGCTTTTTGCACACCCGCCGGATTCTTCTCAGCAACTTCACTAATAACTGGATCTGAAAAATAAAAAACCATTACATCTAAAATAGCTCGATTAAACTTGCCTCGGTAACTATTAGAACTACTCAACCACACACGAAATATATTTTCTTCTCCAAATATTGTAGTGGTTGTTTGCACTGCCTTTTCAAATTGGCTAACTGTATATCTGACCTCAGTTTCTTTCTCTTTCCAATCCTTGTTGAGCTTTTTGCAAGTCATATCCAGGAACACTTTAAGATTACCGCGATAATCGGATAAAAAATGATGGAATCCTACATATCGCAGTAATAATTCGACATCGCGCATCCGAGGATCGGGATTTTGGGATTTAAGTATTTTTCTTAAAGCCTGATTTTTAATTGATTCGTCATCTAAAAAATTGATGAAATCACCTGGATGCAATGCTTGCCTGAGTTCTTGTGGAGATAGCGGAGTATTTTCTACATTCAGACGGAGAAAAATTTTGTAGAGTAAACTTTCTGTATGCCAATTCCGAATCAATGTAGTACGAAGAGTTTGATTATCCAGTGCATCAAGTACAGAACTATGGAGAAGATCGTTTTTTAGATCCTCATGCGTACAACCATTGAGTTCAGGTCTAAATTCTAAGTTTTTCAAAGCAAAACTATCGTTGGGAGTTTCGCTCCTTCCATAAAATTGCAGAATCGTAAGCAAGCGTTGCTTGCCGTCAAGAACTACAAATTTTCCGCGTTTTTTATCTTGAGAAGCCAAAACTATATCTGGAATGGGAAATCCTAGAAAAATAGATTCAATAAACCTGCTTTTACGAGTTATATCCCAAGCATCTCGCCTTTGAAATCTTGGATTAAGTTGAATATTGTCACGAACAAGTTGATCGAGTATGGTGGCTGTCGTCCAGTCATTTCCAGCTACAATTATTTCGGAAATTTCGTCTAAGACTGATTTGGGATTACCATTAGATTCAAGCTCATAATCTAGAGCTTCCTCTTCCTCATCGAAGCTTACTTCTTCTTGTTTTTCTAAGAGGTTTAGTTCAGGCATGACCGCGCTCTACTGGGTAATTTTAATTTGGATACATTATACCTAAGTATAGCAGAAGTCAGAAGCCTTAAGTTATCATAGCAGTAACTAATTTATCGATTATGAAAACGATCGCTTTTAATTTTTACGGATTTTTAAGCTAGATGGCGAATTTTTCAACTTAAACTCATCAAACTTCACCACTTCCGACTCCGGTTTCCGCGTATCAAAATAGTAGCTGCTAACCGTACCCTCCCCCGTATCAAAAATAGTAAAAGCCGTAATATCATTGCTATCAATATAAGGCAGCGGCCGCCCGTCTTCTCCCAACAAAGGCGCAACAGTCGGCACCACAGGTTCCAATCCGTTCGGGTCTCCAATAGCGCTGTAATCTTCCCGATATGCCGGCGGCACAAATCGGCGCTTTTCCCCCGCAAAAGCACCGTAACTGTTGCCCACATTAGAACTCTCCAAAAAGTGCATTCCGCTGGAACTTACAAACCGATTCCACAAGTGCGAATGTCCGTAAAATACCAACTGCACGCCCGCTGTTTCTAGTAGCGGCACTACATCCCGAATCAGATAATCTTGCTGTTTCGGATACTCGTAACGCACCATTTTAATCTCGCCATCGAGAGCGCGATCGACTATTTGCACAGGGTCAGTATAAGCAGGTACAATATTGTCACCCAGAGAATGGGGCGGGTGGTGAAACATCACAATTTTATATTTTGCCTGCTGGAATTCCGAGCTTTTTAACTCTTGTTGCAGCCAATTATATTGAGCGCTGCCCTTGACAATCGGCTCAAAAATATGCTGTCCGTATCCCCATTTTTCGGGATGATTAAAATCTTCGTCCCGTTCCCGATACCTGCCTCTCGCACGCGGATCTAAATTCGGAGTCCGCCAGATATTCGTAACATACAAAGTCACTAAGCGTACATCCCCAAAAGTCACAGCATAGTAATTTTTGCCTCCAGGTAAATTGAAAATTTCGTCATAGGTATCGCTATTAAAACTCTTGTTTTTTAGCCAGATTTCCCGCACTGAAGAGTCATTATTAAGATTCAAAGAGGCAGCACGTTGAGCGTATATTTTCTCCGCAGCGGCGCGGGGAAAAGGATCGTTAAATTGGTCATCGAGTTTGCTGTTGGTTGCAAAGCGACCCATGATTTCGTGATTGCCAATGGCCGGAAATAAAGGCGCGTGTTGAATCAGTTCGCCGCCGCTGTAAACGGTTTTGATGCCGTTTTTGTCGAGTTCGGAAAATGCGCGACCTTGCAGAGACGGAAAGAAGGCGCGGCCTCGGTAATCGTCAAACCATTCAGAAGCGCGATCGGGTATATTAATTAAATCCCCTGCCATAAAAACCGCGTCAACTCTCCCAATTGTTTCGGCTACTTTCTGGAGATTTGCTGCTGTCATCGGCATCAATTGATGGTCAGAAGTGAGGAGAATTTTGAGCGCACTTCCTGCTGCTGGCGTGGGAGAAAGAGTGAAAATTTTGCTACTGACAGATGCGCCGTCTTTCCTTTCGCTGGTGACTCGATAAGGAATGCGAACACCGGGCATTAAATTGGGGACTTCTGCTTCGTGGCGCCAGATGTCGCGGACAATTGGATTGCTGTCAATGATGCTTTGTTTCATTTCATCGGAAATGCGCGAGTCTTTGTCTTCGCGAGTGCGGCTTAGCTTGGTAGTATTTGCCGTCACGACTTGATTCAATTTTTCGCCGTAATCAACTGTGTTGCGAGTACCGGCAAACTCTGTGAACCAGACAACTCGCACCGAGTTTGCTGTTGGGACTTGCAGAAACGGGTCGGTTAAAAGCTGAGGTTTGTTAAGGTAAGATTGCATCATGAAACCTAGCAATAGGACAATCAAAATCAAAACACCAAAAAACCAGGGATTGCGAGAATAACCTTGAGAAAATTCTACTTTATTGGGCAAAGGCGTTAACATAATTCATTAGTCATTAGTTTGTAAGGGCGGGTTGCACCAGCCAAACAGAACTCCCCACCCCAATAATATATAAACCCGCGCCACCCACTTTAAATTTTAAACTACCCACGTTATCAAAAAGTTAAGAAATTAGTAAAATATTTCCGATAAAAGAAACCTCCACCCTTTTTGGAAATCTTCTGAGTTCTCCATTCTCTTTCTCTGTGCCCTCTGCGCCCTCTGCGGTTCATAAAAAAAAATCAAAAATGACTGAGACTTGCGATATAACATTCTTAACACCCTGACTTCAATCTAAAATCTAAAATCTAAAATCTAAAATCCCATGACCCGCCACCTTCTCAAGGCTAACTGCAAAACCGTACACTTGGGCGGTTTTTCTCCGAATATCGAACCTGCTTTAACTGTCGATTCGGGCGATCGCATCGATATCGAAACCTATTCAGGATATTATGTTGCTGACAAGGCCCCGCCCGAATTTCTCACCCCCGAATTTTTAGATATTTGTCAGAATTTGCCTCCCAACCGCAAAGTTGGGCCGGGGCCCCACTTGCTGACAGGCCCGATTTATGTTAACCATGCCGAACCGGGAGACGTTTTAGAAATTCACATTGAGGATGTTTACCCAAGTTTGCCCGTAGGATTTAATGCAATTCGCGCCGGATGGGGTTCTTTACCTGAGTATTTCCCCGAACCTAAATTGCGGTTTATTCCGCTAGATTTAGAGCAAAAAACTGCTGAATTTCCCACAGGTAGCGGCATTCGGATTCCCCTGCATCCTTTTTTTGGAATTATCGGCGTTGCTAATGCACAAATCAACCGTTCTTCTATTCCTCCAGAGCGCTACGGCGGCAATATGGACAATCAGGAACTCCAAGCAGGAACGCGGTTATTTTTACCTGTTTTTCTGCGCGGCGGTTTACTGTCCATTGGCGACGGACATTCGGCACAAGGAGATGGTGAAGTTGACGGTACTGCGATTGAAACTTCGATGAACGGGACTATTCAGATCATCTTACGCAAGGATTTATTTCTGATATTTCCGTTTGCGGAAACGCCCACTCATATTGTGATTATGGGATTCGGTAGAACATTAGATGAAGCGTTTGAGCTGGCAGTAAAACAGACGGTTTATTGGCTGCAAAAGTTTGCAGGTTTCCAAGAGGAAGATGCTTATGTTTTGTGTTCGCTTGCGGTAAATTTTCGGATTACGCAGGCTGTTAACAATCCTCAAAAAGGAGTTCACGGAATGATTCCCAAGTGTATTCTGCTCGATGTGAACATTATTGACCACCGAGTTTGAGGTAATATGATAACACGCGAGCGACCAAAAAATTAGGATCGCGATCGCACAAACTACACAAATTTGTCACTGCTGTGGTCGATCGGGATCGCGTTCCTGTTGACAATTAAGCTTAAAATGGATAAGTTACCAGTTCTACCTCAATCGAACTCAACATGAAAAACCAGACTGACGATGTTGCCAAAAAAGATTTAGTCGATCGAGCTTTTGGGAGTGCAGCAATACCAGATCCAACAGCGTGGGTGCACGAACATTATTTTCTGGCTAATTTCGCTGATACTCTGGCCCACATCCAAGAACATATGTCTGAAGACAGTTGCGAAATCGGCGAGAATGTTGAATCGGGTGAGGGAATATTATCGATCGATGCTAAAATTAGAGATATGTTGAGAGCTACTTTTAGCGACGACGGCTGGCAGTATGTCGAAAGTTTATTGTGAGTTTGGTAAAATCCATAAGTATTTGTACGTTCATAATTTGAGAGCGTAAGTTATAGCAGTTTAAAAAAGAATCCAACTTTATGCCGGTGATCTAAACCATTAGATCATGCGTTATGCCCAATTCTTTAATCTCAAATCTCAAATAATATCAATTTCTTCCCTCAACGCAGACTCGCAACTCAGAATAGCTGGGTGCATTTCCACCCCCAGTTTAAGTAAACTTGACCTATTGTGATGTAGGATACTTTAGATGGGGGGGAAATTACTGTCGCTAGGAATTTCGATCGATCGCAAAAACGCTGCACTTTCTTCGGGCAAAGCAGTATTGATAAACATCCCGCTGCCCAACTCAAATCCAGCTTGCTTGGTGACTCTGGGAATAATTGCGATATACCAGTGAAAGTATTTTGTTCCCCCTTCGGCGATCGGTGCCGATCGAATAGTATAGTTGTAATCGGGATTGTTTAATCCGTAATAAAGCTTAGCCAGTACAGTTTTCAAAGTATCAGCAAGATCCGTAATTTCCCCATCAGTAAGGTCATCAAATGAAGAGGAATGTCGGCGCGGAAAAATCCAAGTGTGAAACGGTGAAAGTGCAGCGTAAGGGATAAAAGCCACAAAATGTTCACTCTCACAAATCACTCTTTCCTCCGCCGCTAATTCATCTTCCAAAGTTCGGCAAAACAGACATTCTCCGGTGTCATCAAAATATCTAATAGCTTCGTCGATGCGGCTGCGAAATTGGCTGGGTACAACGGGCGTCGCTGCTATCTGCGAGTGGGGGTGTTCGAGAGAAGTTCCGGCAGTTTCCCCGTGATTTTTGAAGATAATAATAGTTTCAATGTGGGGATTTTTTCTAATTTCTACATAGCGCTGGCGGTATACTAAAAGTATGTTTTCAACTTCTTCAACACTCAACAAAGCTGTCGTCAAATCGTGTCGCGGATGTTCGACAATTACTTCGTGCACGCCGATTCCCGCCATCGTGCGGTGAATTCCCGATGATATCCTCATCCATTTGGCTGTCGGGGAGAGGGCGGGATATTTGTTGTGAATTGCCCGGACTTTCCAGCCCGTGCGTGAAGCGAAGCTATCCCGTAGGGAATCGCCCAAACGGCAAGTTTCTAAGGTTCCGTCTTCCTCATTTCCCACGCAAAACGGGCAATCGGCACGGTGCGGGGGCACTACTGCAGCCGACTTTTTTTTGTTAGCGAATTGATCCGGTCTTGTCGCCCGTTCGGTGGCGATGATTACCCAATCTCTGGTAATTAAATTTTGTCTAAGTTCAGACATTTTTTTACCTTCAGTTGCAGGGTTTAAACGTTGATAATTCTATAAAATAATTGGTATTATGTCACTAGCTATTGCATTTCTTTAACAGATATTGATTTATAAATTTTCCAGCATTTTTCCAACAGAAATTAACAACATTTGGCATCGACGATAGAGGGCGATTACGACTAAATTGGTACAGAATATCTGTCTAGGCAGTACGGGTAAGCACAGATTTTAACTGCAGAGATTAAGCCAACTGCAACTGCACATTCTGCAACTTGCAAATCGCTTTCAACACTTGCGCCAACAAGAGCGATCGCTCTCGGTCAATCAAATTCAATTCCGGTAAAATCTGATAAGTACAAGGATTTCCCCGCGTCAGATACACAAACTGATAGTTACGTCCATTCGTGGTCAATCCCCAAACAGACGATTGCTGCTGCAAACTTTTATAAGCATAAGTCAGCAATTGCGGCAAACCGGCCCAAGGATCGATCCTCTTCGAGGGCTTCGCTAACGCACTATTTTTCGCCTCCACTACCAAAATCCAAAACTGTGCCGCCGCGAGCTCTGCATCCGGCTGATTTACCGCTAAGACATCCAAGCGGCCTTTAATTAAAGTATCCGCATCCTCAACCTCGATGGGGATGCTATCTTCCATTGTCAGCACCACAGGAACTTTAAAAAATCCCGTTAATTTCATTAACGGTGAAAGTGACAAAAACTTAACCAATTCTTCAGAAACCTTTCCCACTTCTAGATAGCGCCAAAAGTCATTGCTGATTTGCAATAATTCCTGCTGTTCAAAATCCGTCAGAGGTTCCAGAGAGAAAAAATCAGTAAATCCTCCTCCTGTTTGTCTTTCCAATTTGAGAAGGCGGTGAACGTCATTTAGCGATAGTTGGCTTGCTTCAAAATTTTGCGTCATGGCTTTTGTGCGATCGGCTGTTTATGTCAATTATAAAAGAATTACCATCGGATTTGTTATGATATAATCATACCAGATATCGCTCCTGTAAATCGGGTAGATTGTATGAAAGCAATTAAAGTGATGGCAACGATCGACGATCGAGGACAATTGTGCGTTGGTGAACCGCTCAATTTATATCGCAACAGCCGAGCCGAAGTAATTGTGCTGGTTCCAGAAGGAACAGACATTAATAAAGAGAAGCAATCTCATGAAGCCAACCACCAAACCACGCAACTAGAAGACTATTTCAACTTCCTCAGACCTGACGATATTCGGCTCAAAGGTTCCCGGATCGGCATCGAAACCATTCTCTATGAATACCTGTTTCGCGCTCGAACTCCCGAAGAAATAGCTAACATTTATACATCGCTCACCCTCGAACAAGTTTATGCGACCATTTTGTACTACCTGCACAACAAAGAAGCAGTCGGTAAATACATAACCGAATGGTTGGAATGGGGCGAAAAAATGCGAGAAGAACAGCGCCGCAATCCTCCTCCTGTGGCCGAAAAACTTCGCAAACTGAGAGCAGAAAGAGATGCAAGGAGAAAAGCTGATGGCAATCCAGTATCTCTTTGATGAAAATGTCGATCCTGCCTATCCTAGCCAAATTCGCAGACGCAATCCCGATCTGGTTGTTCTAGCAGTGGGAGAACTAACAGCACCTTCTAAAGGGACTCTCGATCCAGAAATTCTTATTTGGTGCGAAATCCACAATTTCATTCTTGTTACCAACAACCGCCGCTCTATGCCCGTTCATTTAACAGATCATTTAGAGCAAAATCGCCATCTTCCCGGAATCTTTCTCCTGAATTCCAAGCTGAGTATTGGTCAAAATATTGACGAACTGATTTTGATTTATGAAGCATCATTTGAGAATGAGTACGAAGATAGAATTTACAATTTACCAGTGCTCTAATTTCTCATGCAGATCCAACATTTACAAAATTCCCCAAAGTCTTAAGGAAAATAAACATACTTTTGCCCCAACTTATGCAAACAATAGTTAAAAAGACTAACCGAAGTTAAAGTTAAAAGCAATGTCGCAAGATACCATCGAATCAATTCTGCATGAAAAACGGCTATTTCAGCCGCCCGCTGAATTCTCCCAAAAAGCTCACATCAAAAGCCTAGAAGAGTACCAAGCCCTCTACGACAAAGCCAAAGCTGACCCCCAAGCATTCTGGGCAGAACTTGCAGCCCAAGAATTAGACTGGTTCCAAAACTGGGATACCGTGCTCGACTGGCAGCCGCCTGTTGCTAAATGGTTTGTCAACGGTAAAATTAATATTTCTTACAATTGTCTCGATCGCCACTTAACCACTTGGCGCAAAAATAAAGCCGCCCTGATTTGGGAAGGCGAACCCGGAGACTCCCGCACCCTCACCTACGCGCAACTCCACCGCGAAGTCTGCCAAATGGCGAACGTCATCAAACAATTGGGAGTCCAAAAGGGCGATCGCGTCGGCATTTATATGCCCATGATTCCCGAAGCTGCGATCGCCATGCTAGCCTGCGCCAGAATCGGTGCAGTACACAGCGTTGTTTTTGGCGGTTTTAGTGCAGAAGCTTTGCGCGATCGACTCAACGACGGCCAAGCAAAACTCGTCATCACCGCTGACGGTGGCTTCCGCAAAGATACCGCCGTCGGCCTCAAAACACAAGTAGACAAAGCATTAGCAAATAATGCCACACCCAGCGTTACCAACGTTCTCGTAGTTCAGCGCACCAAACAGAAAATTGACATGGAACCCGGGCGCGATCATTGGTGGCACGATTTGCAAAAAGGTGTATCGGCAAATTGTCCCGCCGAACCGATGGACAGCGAAGATATGCTGTTCGTACTCTACACCAGTGGCAGTACCGGCAAACCGAAAGGTGTCGTCCATACAACCGGTGGTTATAACCTTTATACCCACATGACAACCAAATGGATATTCGACCTCCAAGATACCGATGTTTACTGGTGTACTGCTGATGTCGGCTGGATTACTGGACACAGTTATATTGTCTACGGGCCGCTGTCCAACGGTGCGACAACTTTAATGTATGAAGGTGCTCCTCGCCCTTCAAATCCTGGCTGTTTTTGGGATGTAATTGAAAAATACGGCGTCACCGTTTTCTACACTGCACCTACTGCGATCAGAACATTCATGAAAATGGGCGAACACTTGCCCAACGCGCGCAATTTGTCCTCTTTACGATTGTTAGGAACTGTCGGCGAACCGATCAATCCTGAAGCTTGGATGTGGTATCAACGAGTAATTGGCAAGTCGAATTGTCCGATCGTCGATACTTGGTGGCAAACAGAAACCGGCGGAATTATGATTACCGCTTTGCCCGGTGCAATTCCTACAAAACCCGGTTCTGCAACCCTACCGTTCCCCGGAATTGTGGCTGATGTTGTTGACCAAGATGGCGAACCAGTAACTAACGAAAGCGGCGGTTATTTAGTGGTGAAACATCCTTGGCCGGGAATGATGCGGACACTTTACAACGATGCCGATCGCTTCCGCCGCACTTATTGGGAATATTTGCACCCGAAAGATGGCGAATTTGTGTACTTTGCAGGGGACGGCGCGCACAAGGACAAAGACGGTTATTTCTGGGTAATGGGCCGCGTTGACGATGTAATTAATGTGGCCGGACACCGACTCGGCACAATGGAAGTCGAGTCAGCTTTGGTATCGCATCCAGCGGTGGCGGAAGCTGCGGTTGTTGGTAAACCGGATGAGATTAAAGGTGAGGAAATTGTGGCTTTTGTCACGCTGGACAACTCGCAGCAACCTAGCGATGAATTGGCTAAGGAATTGAAGCAGCACGTTGTTAAGGAAATTGGGGCGATCGCCCGTCCGGGAGAAATTCGATTTACTGATGCTTTACCGAAGACTCGAAGCGGGAAGATTATGCGGCGTTTGCTGCGTTCTTTGGCTGCGGGACAAGAGGTTTCTGGGGATACTTCGACTTTGGAAGATCGGACGGTTTTGGATAAGTTGCGCGGTGGTGCGTAGGGGTATTTTGTAACCGCAGATGTAGGCAGATGAACGCGGATGAACGCTGATGAAATTCCCATCAGCTCATCTGCGTTTATCTGCGGTTTAATTGTTAATTGGTTTATTTACCGCGCCACAGATGAACCGCATCTGGGTTAATTTGCGACCTTACCTGTAGCCAATCCTCTAACAAGTAATCATCATCAACTGCTTCAGAATGCTGTTCGTCTTTGAGAATTGCTAAGACGTGGACTCCAGACGGATAGTTGACATGACGAATTTCTGGGTCATATCCCAAGTCTTGAATTTTTGCTAAAATGCGATCGACAGCACCGGCAACAGTAAGATCGACGGCAAGAATAATTTGACCTAGTTTAGCACCCGGTTTTACACATTCCAGAACAGCCATTATTCTTTCTCCTTGTAGTTGCGGTTTAAGATAATTGCATAATAATTTGCTATTATATAACCGTGAAGTCTTATATTGCTCGTGTTGTTCTATGCCCGCTTTAGACCTGTACCACAATACAGTTAAAAAATCTCTCCTCAATGATGGGTGGATAATTACTCACGATCCTCTCCATCTGAAATGGGGGAAAAAAGATATGTATGTGGATCTGGGAGCAAAACAGGTGCTGGCTGCAGAACGAGGAGAACAGAAAATTGCTGTGGAAGTCAAAAGCTTTGTCAGCGATTCAGAAATGCAGGACTTGAGAGAGGCGATCGGACAATTTACTATTTATCGATCTGTGCTTCAGAGAACTTATCCAGAACATACGCTTTATCTGGCTGTTCGCGATATCACCTATGAATCTCTATTTGAAGAACCGATCGGTCAATTAATGATTGAAGATGAAAAGCTCAAGCTGATTGTATTCGACCCAAATCAAGAGGCGATCGTAAAATGGATACTTTAGCTAACTTTAGAACCACCATTAAAACAGTTCTCGAACCTTACACAAAAATTCCTTACTCTCATGGCGATATAATTTGTAAAGCCGTGTTTGATGAAAAATCTGATTGTTACCTGCTAGTTACTTTAGGCTGGGATAAAGCCAAACGAATTCACGGCTGTTTGGTTCATATAGATATTATTGATGATAAGATTTGGGTACAGCGAGATGAGACAGAATACGGCGTGACAAAAGAACTTGTAGCTGCTGGAATTTCCAAGGATTCCATTGTTTTAGGTTTTCATCCCGCCGATGTCAGACCTCATACAGGTTATGCAGTTGTGTAGTTAATGAATTATTTGGCTCATCTATTCTTATCAAAAGGCACGCCAGAATCCTTGATTGGCAACCTCTTAGGAGATTTTGTCAAAGGTTCGGCAATCAACCTTTATCCCGATGAAATTAGAAAAGGCATCGATTTGCACCGCAAAGTAGATAGCTACACCGACTCTCACGCAATAGTGCGATCGAGTAAAAGCCTTGTTTGCGCCGAGAGACGCAGGTTTGCTGGAGTTTTGATTGACGTGTTTTACGACCACTTCTTAGCTAAAAATTGGCTCGAATATTCAGAAATTCCGCTCCCCGATTTTTCTCGCCATGTCTATAAAATCCTGCAAGACAACCGCGATATATTGCCTGAATCTCTCCAGCGGGTGCTGCCCACAATAATTGCCCGCGACTTGCTTTCATCTTATCAGGACATCGCCGAAATCGGCATCACTCTTACAAGAATGTCTGCCCGAATCAAGCGGACAAATAACTTGGCAAGCGGCATAGAAGATTTGACAGCTAACTATCAGCGATTAGAATCAGATTTTCGAGAGTTTTTCCCAGACTTGATAAAATACGCCACAGTTGACAAATATTAATACAAACAACAAAAATTACAGTTGCTAGTGATAACGAACTCGTGTATACTCCAAGCGATACCTGCATGAAATCTCAAGTGCAACAGGGTTCAAAATATGGCAACCAGAATTCCGAACCTGCAAATAACTAAAGTAGTTGATGGCGACAGCATCAAAATTTCTCTCAACGGCAAAACCGAGTCTCTGCGGCTGATTTGCGTCGATACAGAAGAAAGTCATCCGGGAGGCTCCAAACCTGTAACTGCGGCGGGGAAAGCAGGTACGGAAATGGCTAAAAAATACTTTGCGACAGCAGATGGCGGACTTGCTAAAATTGACATAGAATTTGATACAGACGATTCGGTTGAAGTGGCTCTACAAAAACACCGCGACAACTACGGGCGTCTCCTCTGTTACGTACATAAAGACGGAGAAAATTACAATCTTAAACTGATTGAAGAAGGCTGGAGTCCCTACTTTGTAAAATACGGGCGCTCCAGATTGTATCACCGACAAATGACTGAGGCAGAATCGGCAGCAAAAGCTTACAATCTGATGATTTGGAATCCGATTATCAATGCCAAAATCCCCTCTCGCAACTATGCTAATTTACTGCCTTGGTGGTCGATGCGAGGCTCGATTGTTGAAGAATTTCGGTTGTCGGAAGCAACCGCAGGAGCGCTTTCTTTGAGGTTGGACTACCCGAAAATATTAGCGGCTTCTGAGAAAGCTAAATCTATTACTATTTTCTGCGATTTGCAGGCGGGAATTACTAAAAGGATCGGCGGCAGCGCTGTAATTTATGCTGGTTCGGTGTATCATAAATTAGATTTGTGGATACCGGATTCTGAAACTGATGAAAGAGCTCCCTTGAAGCGGCTAATCGAGAAGCGTTATGCGGGTCTGGGACGGGGATATGTGTATGTCAGTGGGAAGGTAGAACATTACAAAGGGAAGCCTCAAATAGTTTTGAAGGATATCAAACAACTTTCAGACTTTCCCCCACAAAAGTGAATATTACATAAATTTAATTAACAAAATTGCAGGACAAATGGAACGATGAAGACTGTTCTCCGGGGAACGCGATTGAATTTTGGGCGATTCCCTACCGCAACGGGCCCGCTTAACGAACGGGATAGCTTGGCTTCGCGCATTTTTTAAATTTTAAGTAGCATGACGGTTTAAAATCAAAAAATATTGTGTTTTTTTATTAGGCTAAATCAATTCATACTATAATAGTATAATCGCCAATCTGTAGCTGCCAATAGCTGCGACATCTATCCAAACTCCAGAAATTTAAAAGCTATGTGCCAATTACTGGGAATGAACTGCAATGTTCCAACAGATATTTGCTTTTCTTTTGAGGGTTTTTCTGCAAGAGGTGGCAGAACAGACGTTCATCAAGACGGTTGGGGAATTGCTTTCTTTGAAGGTTTGGGATGTCGCCTTTTTATAGACTCTAAACCTGCGATTGCTTCTCCGGTTGCTGAAGTAGTGCGCCGCTATCCCATTCATTCAACTAACGTCATTGCTCACATCCGCAAAGCTACGCAAGGCGAAATTGCTCTGGAAAACTGCCACCCTTTTATTCGGGAACTATGGGGACGTTATTGGGTGTTTGCTCACAACGGAAATCTCGAAAATTTTTATCCAGAATGTGCCGGAGTTTACAAACCGGTTGGCAAAACTGACAGCGAAAAAGCATTCTGTTTGATATTAGAAAAGCTGCGCTCTACTTTTCCTCAAAGTAAGCCTGCTGTAGCGGAAATTTACCCGGTACTGGAGGAAATTACTAAAAGTTTGGCAGAGTACGGAATTTTTAATTATTTACTTTCGGATGGAGAACACTTGTTCACCCACTGTTCTACTAATCTGCATTATATTGTGCGACAAGCACCTTTTGCTAGCGCTCACTCGATCGACGAAGATGTAACAGTCGATTTTCGGGAATTGACCAATGAGGGCGATCGCGTGGCTGTTATTGCCACTTTTCCGCTGACTGATAACGAAGTTTGGACGCAAATTCAGCCAGGAGAATTGCTGGTATTTCAGGATGGTTTGCCTGTCTCTTCTGGGCTGCTGGAGTTAAGTTAACGAGATTTAAACAAATTTAAAGCCTAAACAGAGCATCCAACCTGCTAAGGAATGAAAAATAAATAATTTAATGAATTACTCAGGTTGGGGTACGGCTCGATAATTCCATTTGGGCAAATATTCGTCAAAAAGAATTTGCATAGTATTTTTGAAGTTATCAGCTACCTTCCTACCAGTTTTATAAACTTTATTAAGGATATTTACAGCTACAGATAGTCCCGTTTTAGTGTGAGTTTTTTCGACGAGAGCTTTGACTAATTCTAAACTTGTAAAAATTACTCCTTGACAAGCCCTGGTAATATGAGGAAAAAGTCTATAGCGGTTCTTAAAAAAGTGAGGTATGCCCTATGCCCATGAGTACCTCATCTTTCTGAGAAAGGCTATATGTTTGAGCGGATTATATTTAGATATATAAGGAGGATAATGAGCAATTCCGATCTCTATTCCTATTTCATTAACTAATTTATGCAAATCTGATTTAAAAATATAATGATTAGCATTATTACTACCTCACCCATCACATTTTGCCAAGATAGAACTAGCGTTAGGGTAGGTAGCTTTACCATAATTATTCCACCATTTTTTTCAGGGTAAGAGCATCTCAATTAGGCTTGACACAAGGACTCAGAAGAATCTAATGTAGGGTCAAGAAAACAAGAAAAGAGAACTTGAATCATATAATCGTTATCCATAGCAGTGCGTTTCATTTTTTGTCTGAGACTGCGTTTGTAAGTCAGTTCTCGATTGAGGGCATTAAGAGCGATGCGTCGTAAAAGAGCAAAATTCCGAGGACTGTGGAAAGAGCGAATGCGACAAGCATCCGAGCGCGAATGTACAGTCAAGAGTCCAATGAGCCTGGTTTTCAATACCCCAATGTTTTCGGATAGCCAGACCAATAAGTTGAGCATTACTGTGTAAAGAAGTCAAATAAAATTGCACCTCACGGGTAGTTTTGTTCCAGAGATGACGGACTCGTACAACCATGACAACGCTTTGAAGTCCTGCCCATAATCGGGGTTGATAAAGATGATTAATTGCAGAAACCGGAACCGACCAGACTTGACGAATTTCTCGGCGATGGTGTCCTTTTTCGATGCGTTTTTCATAACTGACATCAATGCCTTGAAATTGCTGAGAAGAAGCTGTTTCAAACCATTCTTGAACCTGATTGTAGAGAGTGGGATGATTTGCCTTGAGCGCCAAAACGTAATCTCCTTTCTTGTCGATAATCTTTTTGGCAATTTCTGTTTGTGTCCCCATTGCATCAATAGTGATAATGGAACCGGTGATATCCAGTAATTCTAATAATGCAGGAATAGCAGTAATTTCATTAGATTTATCTTCTACTTTCATCTGTCCCAAAACTAAACGTTGTTCACTCGACCAGGCACTAATAATATGGAGTGCCGATTTACCTTGATTTCGGTCATACGAACCCCTAATGGTCTTCCCATCTATGGGGATTATTTCTCCTCCCATCTTGGTGACAAGGGTTTCTACCCATTGAAGAAAACAACGATTCAATTCTTCTGGGTTAATAAACTCAAATACCCGACGAAAAGTGTCATCAGAGGGAATACCGTGAGGTAATGCCAAAAACTTTTCTAACCACTGTTTTTTGCTAATGCCATAATTTTCCATGTCTTCCCATCCTTGCGCTCCAGCAATTACTGCTAAAATCGCAATTACTAAGATATCTGTGAGTTGATGTTTCTTCGTTCTCTCCACTCTGGGATCTTTAATATCTTGGAAGTGCTGAACTAAACTTTTTTGAATACAAGCGATATCTGCCACTTCTGTTAGCTTTCTCTCAGGAGGAAAATTTTTCTGAGTATCGGCAGTTTTGTTGTCAAAGCCTTGAAACATATAGGGTATTTTTTGAGATTTTCAACTACAGTATTACTGTCATCTCACTGATCTGTGTTAGGAGTCAAGTGTGCTGTCTACACAGTCTCTTATGCTTATTTTGTTAACTTTGTCAAGTTCATATTATACCAAATTAGATGAGCTTACCCTGCCATTTTTTTAAAGACTCACAGGCGAATTCACTGGTATTTTTACTATTTCTTAATGTTATATATCCTCGGTTTTGTTGAGAATCATAAACCCCATGTGGGCTCACTTTACCGTGACCTAAACTCCAAAAATCCCGATCGAAAGTAGTGACAGGTTCCTTTGTATAGAGAGTTCCCGGAGGATACAAATTTCCTAAAACTTTTTTCTTTTTGGTATCAAAACGGTTGGATAGGATTGCTGGCTTCTCTATACTCCGTATCCACTTTCGCAATATTTTAAAATTGAGCGTCACGATTTTCATTAATTACTATTATTTGTTTTTTGTTTTCGTTTCAAATACCAATGATTTTTTAATAGTTTTGCCACTAAGGAATGAGAATTAAATAACTTACAATCCGTGATGGTTCTTGTGGGATGGGCGTCCTGCTCGTCCAGAAAGGGCGGGCTATAAGCCCAACCCCTACTCCCCACTTTCAAGAGTGTAAATTATTTAATTCGCGATCGTAAGGGGAGACTAATGGTAAAACCTGCCGCTTGTATTGCAGAAGCTATTTCTTTATGGGTCAAATTAGTTTATTTGATTAACTCATTCATTGGGTTTCAGGCTGTGTGATTTTTTAAAATGTATAAAAATTCTGCATCAATGGCGATTTTAGTAGACAGAATACTTTTTCTTTCCCCTCCTCTCTTTCTGATCCTGGAACTATTCAGTGTCTCTGAGTCCATTTTTTCTAAATCTTCTATTACCTTGATGATAGTATTTCGACTGCATCCCAAAATTTGCATTACATACCTAATTCCACCCCATCCTAATTTTTGAGCTTAAGAAAGCTGCATATCTTCTTTTGTTTTTTTCTGATAATAATGATGTATAAAGTTTTTTAATTTTTGACTCAATTCAATTAGACTCAGACCGGGAGTTAAAAGTAAATTAGAAGAGTTAACTATAAAAATCAGTTGTGAGTTGTTCTCTGTAGGAGTAAAAATTGTCATCTCACACTTTATTTCATTATAACCGATAACTCATCAACTTATTTATTTTTCATTTCTAACTTCCTTAGATAGTGATGCTCAACTTTTAGGTCGAGCTCTCCGAAAACATTGGGGGATTGAAAATGAGGCTCATTGGGCTTTAGATTCTACCTTTGCTGAAGATGCCTGCCGGATTCGCTTTTTCCACAGTCCCCAGAATTTAGCTGTCCTGCGACGGCTCGCGCTCAATGCCTTCAATCGTGAACTGACTTACAAACGTAGTTTTAGACAAAAAATGAAAAGGGCAGCTATGGATAGTGATGATCTGATTCAAATTATTCGTTCTTGTTTTGCTGACAATATATTAGATTCTTTTGAGTCCTTTTGTCAAGGGTGATTGAGATGCTTTTACCATGTATTAATTCGCGGATTGGATGCTGAAAATTTACGGGAAATTGGTGTACGATCCGAGGGAAGAAGCTTTGGGAGTATCAAGCAATATCGGAAGATGAATTTGACTAAAAAAATCAAATAAAGGAGTGATGCAAAGTAACCTGGTTTTAAGGTAAAGAATGTCGATTTTGATTCGGCGTTGGGTAATAAGAAAGGGGGTAGCGAACCCGGATTGAGTATTATCAGTTTAACACTCCTCATAGCGAAGATTTTTGCGAGGAGACAGGGAATTAATTCCCTGTCTGGATTTCGGCAAAACGCGCTATTTTATCCACATTAATCAGAGTTTATCTCCGGTTAAAAATCGGGTTCTGCAGCCAAAAGCTCGATCGACAAATCCATCTGTTCCTTCCCCCGCGCCAAAAAGCTTTCGCACTGCTGCCAACACTCTACAGCCACCCCAAACTGCTCGAAAACCTCCTCTAGGGGCAACTCTCCCGATTCCACCCGATCGATAATTGCTTCAATTCGATCGACCGTTTCCTCATAATTCCAGTCAGACTGGCGCAACTGCGAATCAATCATAACTTGTCTTCCGCATCCAATACTTCTACAATCTTAACTTTCAGCCGGCCCCGACTCAACCTCACAGTCAATTCCTCTCCCAATTCCAAACCGTCAGTTGTGCGGACGATCGTACCGTCACTTTGGATTACCGCCGCATAACCCCTTTGCAAAACCGCCGCCGGATTCAGTGCGGATAACTTTTCTTGCAATACTTCCAGTTTACCAGTTGCCTGCCGCAAAGTTCGGGATGTCGCAGGCAAACGTTTTAATCGATTTTGTAACTGTTGCAAATGCTCTTCTTCTGCCTGAAATCTGGCCCGCACAGCACTTGCTAAATTGACCATTCGCTGCTTGTGTTCAAAGTAAATATCTGCTAAAATTGGTACAGCTTGAGCCGCCGCCGCAGTAGGAGTGTGGGCTCGTTTATCTGCTACTAAATCGGCGAGAGATTCGTCTCTTTCGTGCCCGATACCAGTGATAATTGGAATCGCACAATTGGCGATCGCCCTGACAACTCTCTCATCATTAAAACAAGCCAAATCTTCCGCCGCCCCGCCGCCCCGCCCTAACACGATCACCTCCGCCCTACCGTCCAATTCTACACGGGCGATCGCCCTAGCAATCGCAGCAGCAGCGAATTCCCCCTGCACTCCTGTCGGCGACAGCAACACCCGCAAACCCGGATATCTTTGGGCTAGAGTGCGCTGAATGTCTCCCCAAGCAGCGCCAGTATCGGATGTCACCACGGCCACAATTTGCGGGTGTGCGGGAATCGGGCGCTTTCGGGCGGGATCGAAGAAACCCTCAGCATCCAAGCGCGATCGCAATTGCTGCAACCGCAAAGCCTGCAATCCTTCCCCAGCCGGCAGCGATTGCACAACCGTCAACTGGTACTCGCCGCGATTTTTGTAAACCCGGATGCTTCCCAAAACCAGCAACTGTTCCCCTTTTGCGGGAATTTGCACCAATTTTGGCCGCTGAGAATTCCACACCACGCAGCGAATCGCAGCGCTTTTGTCGGTGTCGCAGAGAGTGAAAAAGCAGCCGCTGGGGTGGTGCGAAACGTTCGACACCTCGCCTGTCAGCCAAATTGATTGCAGGTTGCGATCGCCCTCCAACAAGTCTTGCAGGTAAGATGTTAGTCCAGCAACAGATAAAGCTGTATCGGGAAGAATTGAAGTCATCCAATTTTAGATTTTAGATTTTAGATATTAGATTTTAGATTTAGGCTACTATCAATGCTTCGGACAGTGTGTGATTGCCAAGCGTAAAATAAGGGTTTCAGGGCGATTGTGCAATCTCCTTCATAACGGAAAATCACTGATTTCAGAAGACAATCTAAAAATACTCCGGACTATTGTACTATATCTAAGGTAATTTATTTGTAGGCTGAGCGGGCGATCGTAAATTTAACTGCAAACAAACTAATGATATCAGATACAATGACTTCGATTAATGTGCTGCGCCAAGAGGCTGCGGCGATCGGCATTACTGAGGAAGAAGCCAGAAAATATGGCGACCTCCGACATAAAAGAACTTGGTCTTTGGCGATCGAACATCACCTCTCAATGCAAGATTTTGCCGTTGGCGAAGCCCTCGAAGAGGATCGCATAGAACAATCCTTCACAACTTCCGAACCCGATTCCTCCAGCGCACTCAACCACTCTCAGACTGAAGAGTCGAAAGACTATGGTATTCAGCTAACTGCGAACCTAGGCGAATCTAGAGTAACCAGGGAGAACCAAACAGCCTCTGTTGCTTCGCCACAACAGCAAGCAGTAGCAATCGGGCGATCGCCCGGTAATTCCGACCACCGCAGCGACCACAACCGAGGTTTTAAACAAGTAGTTCAAAATCATATTAAAGCATTAACAATCGCATCCGCCTCCCGCACAAATCTACTCCATTCACAACTGGGCAATTGGGTGTGTCCTGAGTGTGGGTCGGAGGGCGAACTGGGTTGTTACCTTTGCGCCGGAGAAGGCAATGTAGGGGACATTGCAGCTATTGGCTGGACGCTAGCTTATATGGAAATGTTGGGCTGTTCTGCTCGCGAAATTGAACCGTTGAGAAAAATTTCTCCTTCACTTAATATTCTGGAATTGAATTTAAAAGTTTGTGTTGCTATCAAACAAAGTAGCGAAGTTTTAGCCAGGACGGAGAAATGGGTAAGATTGAAGGAACAAGGAATGCACGACACTGATTTTGACACGGATACACGGATTAATTCTTAATGGTGATTCAGAAGTTAGAAGAAAAAACAACTATCAGTGTATCCGTGACTTTTGTGTCGTGCTGTTGGGCCTTAATATCAATAAAACTTCAAAATTCACTCATACCCACCTAAAAATTACTCCAAATTAAGTATTGATTCTAGCTTTTTCAAAGCAACTTCCAAATCGTCATTAACAACTTGGAAATCGAATTCCCCCGCCGCTTCAATTTCCTCTTTAGCCCGCACCAACCGACGGGCGATCGCAGTTTCAGAATCTTGACCCCGACTCCGCAGCCGGCGCTCCAACTCTTCCCAAGAAGGAGGTAAAATAAAAATTCGCAGCGCCTCTGGAAAATTATTCCTAATTTGCCTTGCCCCTTCCAGCTCAATTTCCAGGATTACCGATTTTCCCTCACCGATTCCTTGTTTAAGACCAAAATAAGGAGTACCGTAAAAATTACCGGCAAACTGGGCCCATTCCGCCAACTCTCCAGCCTCAACCATTTTTTCAAAACGGCTGCGGCTGACAAAATAATAGTGTTGTCCCTCAATTTCTCCCTCGCGGGGCTCACGAGTTGTCACCGATACCGAAAGATACAATTCGGAATGGCGATTGAGGAGCGATCGTACTAAGGTGCCTTTCCCCACACCGCTAGGCCCCGTCAGAACAATTAATTTACCAGATTTCATTTTTAGAAAAGAAACGTGTAACAATTTAAGTTTCTGCTTACTTTAGACCGTAAGCGCTCAAATTGCAACTGACAAACCTCAATCATCCCTACCTTGACCGTCTTTGCCGATCGCAAAACGATTAGCAACAGTTTCCGGCTGAATCGCCGAGAGGATGACGTGACTCGAATCTGTAATAATTACCGCCCTCGTGCGGCGGCCGTAAGTAGCGTCAACCAGTTGTCCCCGCTCCCGTGCATCAGTAATAATCCGCTTAATTGGCGCTGACTCAGGACTGACAATGGCAATCACTCGATTAGCAGACACAATGTTACCAAAACCGATATTAATTAATTGAATATCCATGAAATTCTTAATTTGTAGGTGAACGATTGACTATCAATCCTTACTTTTGATCATATAATATACAAAGATTTTTTCTGACAATCCTCAAATTAATCCCAACTAAGTTTTTTATTTCCTACCTAAAAATTTTACCCTTTTGACGCCTAGTACCCCGTTCTTTATCAAAAATTTAAAAAAGACTCGCTGTTGTCGCTCTATCTTAAAGATTCAGTAAAAGCGTCGATTTTGAGTTGCAAATGATAGCATTAGCTGTATCGAGACAACATCCAGTAAATGTTGCGAAATATAAATTTAATTTCCCAGATAGCAATACTCCGGACAGTTTTTAAGGATCGCGAATTAAATAACTTACAATTTTAATTGTTATTGTGGGATGGGCTCTTATAGCCCGTCCACTCATGACGGGCTATAAGAGCCCATCCCACTTTCAAGAGTGGAAGTTATTTAATTCTCATTCCTTACTGGAGTAAGCGTAACAGCAAACTTTATGACAGCGAAACCTCTAAATCCTTAAAACGGCAAAACCATAAATGTGGGGAATATGGCTTAAAAATGCTAGGCGATGAAAGGGTTAATCTACATCATGTAGACGGCAACCATAGTAACTCGAAAATAAACAGCCTTCTAGCGGTTCACTCTCATCTATCACGATTATATTCACATGAGCAAAAGCGAAAGCTGAGAACATCGGGCTCTGTATGCGGAGAAATTCGCACGTACATATCTAAATGGGAGGGGCAGGGAATAATATCTCCCCTCCACCCAACCAATTCTCAAGTGCTTTTGTCAAGCATGATTGAGAGCCTCTT
The DNA here is from genome assembly GCF_036705675.1 of Microcoleus sp. AT8-A3. Taxonomy (NCBI): domain Bacteria; kingdom Bacillati; phylum Cyanobacteriota; class Cyanophyceae; order Oscillatoriales; family Microcoleaceae; genus Microcoleus; species Microcoleus sp. AT8-A3. The sequence continues at coordinate 34,606 of NZ_JAUBVD010000003.1, read as the reverse complement.
ACCCTGCAATCATAAGATTGCACTTTCGCACTTTTAATGATTGTAACTTGAGATAATTACCCGCCACCCTTTTTTTTCGGTATTTTTGGAGGGCTGACATAGCGCGCCCAAAAAGGTTCTTCCATATCTTTCATCGCTGCTAGTTTTTGGCGCTCTTCCTCTATGCGCTTGCGTTCTGAAAGATTAGAAAATATGTTGATACTGCCGACAGTTTGGCCGCCCGCATCTCGCACAGGTGCGGCCCAAAGCCAAACATCGATCGAACTACCGTCTTTTTTCAACAAAGATATTTCCAAACCGTTTTGCGGTTTGCCATTAGACGCAGACTTTAGCAGCGCGTAAAAATCTTGCTTTTGGCCTTCAGGAATATTCGGTAAAGGTTTCCCTAAAACCTCAGCCGCAGCCCAGCCAAAAAGTTGTTCGGCGGCGCGGTTCCAAACAACGGTATTGCCGTCATTGCTGGTACAGTTAATCGCCAGCGGCGCCGATGCTATCTGGGCTTGCAAAACTTGGTTAACGAGTTGCAGTTTCAATTCTACTTGCTTGCGATCGGTAATTTCCTGACAAGCGCCCCACAACCGGACAACCCGTTCAGCAGTTTTGTCCCACACCACTTGCCAGTAGTCCCGCACCCAGCGCACCTCGCCTTTTTGATTAATAATGCGATACTCATTAGCTCCAGTGCGGCTGAAAGTACAGCCTTCTAACTGTTTAATTAACATTTCCCTGTCGTCGGGATGAACGAGTTCGGAGTTCCACCAACCAAACGATTCTAATTCTTCAGGAACGCAACCGGTGCAGCGCTCAAAAGCTTCTGTCGCCCACTCGCAGGCGAACTTGCCATCGGGAAGTCCCTTAAAAGAATAGGCAAAATCCGAAGTAATTTGCGACATAACTCTGTAGTGCAGTTCCGAATCTCGGACAGCGACTTCCGCTTGCTTTCGTTCCCCTATTTCCCGCGAATTAATTATAATTCCCTGCACGCTAGAATCGTAAAGCAAACTGTTACCTATTGACTCCATGTAGATCCAAGAACCGTCAGCGTGGCGTTTCCGATATTCGATTGCCCCCCCAATTCCGGGAGCTTCTAACAACTTACCAAAATACGTCTGCCAAGCTAGCAAATCGTCTGGATGGATTAACTCGCCGTGAAATTTGCCAATTCTATCTTCTGGGTTGTAGCCCAAAAGCCGCTGTAGAGAGCCGCTGTGGTATCTAACTCGCCCATCGGAGCCGACAATGCTAATTAGATCGGGAGAATTACGCAGCATAGCTTGCAGTTTGGCTTCACTTTTAGTTAAGGCTTGAGTGTCCCTGCGATGCTGGCTGATTTGTTTTTCCAACTGCTCCCGTAGCTGTCTGATTTGCCCTACTTGCTGGGCTACAGTGCGCTCCAATAGGCGATTGTTTTTTTCAATTTTAACCAGCTTTGCCGCGTTATTTGTGGCGCTTTCAAACAAGCGGCTGCCTGCAATTTCCTGTAGAGAATTTGATAAATCTTCCAAAGTTTTTGTGAAAATTGCCTGTTGCGGGTGTGGCAATTCCCTAGCTTGTTCCTGCAATGTTTCTAAGTGTTTGTAGACAGTTTCTAGCATTTTATTAAGGGGGGAATCTAATAGTTGCCGGCGGGTGCAACCCCTAAAAAGCGGACACAAGTTTTTTCAACATAACCCATAACTAAGACTGGTGTGTGGCGATCGACCCATCGCGCTCTCAATAACCAGGCATTTTGGGACTTTCTCTTCAAATCATAGCAACCGATAGAGAAAGTAAATTCTTGTTGCGCCCTAATTGCCAGCCCAGCCGCACCCCCAAGAAGTGATCGCCAGGAGTGCGGGTAACTCTCCTACCCAGTGAATGTAGGGCTTCTCGCGGTTAAGCTAAACTAGATGGGTGTCAAGAGAAAGAGGGATTTATGACAGAGCAAGCCAACGCTCGCGATTTGTTTCGCGCTGCTTACGAACACCGCTATACCTGGGATGCCAATTTTCCCGGTTACAGTGCCGATATTGAACTCAAACAGGGCGACGAAGTATATACGGGTCATGTTTCCATCAAACCCGACATGAGCGTGGAAGTCAGCGGCATTGAAGATGAGGAAGTGCAGCAAAGCGTCTACACCCAAATGCGTGATATTGTCACCCACCGCAAACGATCGACATTTGAAAAATCTCACGGCAAAAATAGCTTCACCCTGGGCGAGAAGGACAGCACCGACGCTGTGGACATCTTGGTACAAGGCGACTCAATGGGATCGAATTATAAAATCCGAGGTCTCTCAATTTGTCAAGTCAGCCGGGTGATGGGCCGCATGGCTTTCGTAATTGACACGCACAAAAGCTTAGAGACACCCGAAGGTTCTTTGGCCAGCCACTACGATGCCGTTTTCCGCAACCCTCAAACCGACGAAATCATCAAAGAACTCGAATTTGAAGATACCTTTGAGAAGATAGGCGACTATTATGTCATGACCAAGCAAGTAGTTCGAGCCAAAGAAAAAGGTCAACTGACAACAACCGAGTTCAACTACTCTAACGTCAAACTGCTAGAACCAGCAGTAGTGTAGCGCCCTCAAAAACCCAATTTCTTAAATAAAAGGGTTTTTTTGGTTAACGTATCAGAATCAACTTGATTTGGCGGCAAGTAACGCTACGATCGAACGAGAGAGCGAATTGGGATCGAGCATCAGCGTAAGGAACCCCACGCCTAAAGGCGGAGGCTTTTAAGACTGTCCGGCTCTTTGAGCGGGATTGAATCGAGAGCTTACCTTACCAGCCTAAGTCTTTACTGACTACGTTTTTTGAGTCACGACACCGGAGAATGCGAAGCTAGTTTTCCGCTCTGTCGCTAGTGGTTAAACATCTGTACAAGGGTTAAGGACGTGCTGCTAGCCTAACAAGCTCTTAAAACATTGGCGAAGCTAACATTACCCCGCAAGGGAGTTTGAGGCAACCATACCTCACTGGAGAGGCAACCATACCTCTCCAACCCCGAAAGGGGATTTTAATGCGACGGTCGTCGCTGCCGCTGTCCTCCCCATGCCTAAAGTCAGGGGCTTCTCGCTCGTTTTTCGGTGACAGAAACCGGGTTTGCTGCAGCCAGCTCATTTGAGTACGCAAGTCTTTTTTCAACAAGCCCGGTTTCTTAAATCTCGCGCGGTTGAGAATGCTGCCCTTGAGTCAAATCGAACTTTCATCACCTGCAAAAAATCATCACAGAGGCGAAATATGACACTAGCACTAACCAGAGATAACGTCGAAACAGTTCTCGATGAAATGCGCCCCTACCTGATATCCGACGGTGGCAACGTCGAACTCGTAGAAATTGACGGCCCAGTGGTACACCTGAGACTGCAAGGAGCTTGTGGCTCTTGCCCGAGTTCCACAATGACTCTGAGAATGGGGATTGAACGTCGCCTGCGCGAGGCTATCCCAGAAATTGCCGAAGTCGAACAGGTAATGTAATTAGTCAGTTGGCAATTGGTAGTTGGCAATTGGTAGTTGGCAGTTGACGGTTGACGGTTGACGGTTGACTGTTACCAATTACCAGTTGACGGTTGACTGTTGGCAGTTGGCTGTTAACAGTTGGCTGTTACCAATTACCAGTTGACTGTTGACTGTTACCAATTACCCAATTTAATTGCCAATTACCAATTACCCAATTTAATTACCAATTACCAATTACCAATTACCAAATTCAATTACCAATTACTAAATTCAATGTCTCACCCCCTTTATGTAGCCTTCATTTGGCACCAACACCAACCGCTCTACAAATCCAGAGTATCCGCTAGCGCAGGAGCAGCTCAGTACCGACTGCCTTGGGTGCGCTTGCACGGAGTCAAAGACTACTTGGATTTAGTGCTCCTCCTGGCAAAATATCCCAAGCTTCATCAAACCGTAAACTTGGTTCCCTCCTTGATTTTGCAGATAGAAGACTGCATCGCAGATAAAGCATTAGACCCTTACTTGACGGTGACATTAAAGTCAGCAGAAATTTTAACCCTCCCAGAACAAGAGTTCATTTTAGAACACTTTTTTGACGCCAATTACCACACTCTGATTCAGCCACACCCCCGCTACGCTCAACTCTACACTCAGCGGCAGGAAAAAGGCATTCAGTGGTGTTTGGAAAACTGGAAATTGCAGGATTTTAGCGACTTGCTGGCCTGGCACAATTTAGCTTGGATTGACCCGCTGTTTTGGGACGACCCGGAGATTGCAGGGTGGCTGAAACAAGGACAAAATTTTAGTTTGGTAGACAGAAAAAACATCTACTCAAAACAAAAAGAAATCCTCGCTCGCATCATCCCCCAGCACCGTAAAATGCAAGCTGAGGGACAGTTGGAAGTCTCCACAACCCCCTACACGCACCCGATTTTACCGCTGCTTGCTGACACTAATGGCGGCCGCATAGCTATTCCAAACATGACGCTGCCACAACACCGGTTTCAGTGGGAAGAAGATATTCCCCGACACCTGAGAAAAGCCTGGGAAATGTATGAAGACCGGTTTGATTGCCAACCGCGCGGTTTGTGGCCGTCGGAACAAGCAGTCAGCCCGGAAATTTTGCCCTACATTGCCAAACAAGGCTTTAAATGGATAGTCTCGGACGAAGCAGTTTTGGGGTGGACAATTAAACACTTTTTCCACCGCGACGCGACAGGGAATGTCTACGAACCAGAATTCTTATATCGCCCTTACCGTTTAGAAACTCCTGACGGGGATTTAGCCATAGTATTTAGAGACCACAGATTGTCGGACTTGATCGGGTTTACCTACGGTTCGATGGAACCGGAAAAAGCAGCATCAGATTTAGTGGGACACTTAGAGGCGATCGGCAGAACTCTCAAAAACCGACAGTCAGGCGGCCAAACAGCTTTAGAAAATCCCTGGTTAGTGACGATCGCCCTCGACGGCGAAAATTGCTGGGAATTCTATCCCCAAGACGGCAAACCGTTCTTAGAATCCCTCTATCAAACTCTCAGCGACAATCCAGATATCAAATTAGTCACAGTCTCGGAATTTCTCGACAAATTCCCAGCAACCGAAACAATTCCCGCAGCCCAACTGCACACTGGTTCCTGGGTGGACGGTTCTCTCACAACTTGGATCGGCGATCCCGCGAAAAATCGCGCTTGGGACTTGTTAGAGCCTGCGAGACAAATGCTGGCAAACCATCCAGAGGCCACAGAAGAAAGCAACCCAGAAGCTTGGGAAGCGCTGTATGCGGCCGAAGGTTCCGACTGGTTCTGGTGGTTTGGCGAAGGCCACACGTCGAACCAAGATGCCATGTTCGACCAGCTATTTCGCGAACACGTAGCGGCGATTTACGAAGCTCTCGGCGAGCCTGTACCCCCGGAAGTGCGGCGGCAAGTAGAGGTGCACTCTGTTCAAGGCGACCACCTGCCGCTGAGCTTTATTCACCCGGTGATTGACGGTATCGGCAACGAACAGGATTGGGACAAAGCCGGTCGGATTGAAGTTGGGGGAGCAAGGGGTACGATGCACCGGAGTTCGGCAATTCAGCGCCTTTGGTACGGCGTTGACCACTTGAATTTTTACATTCGTGCCGACTTCAAGGTAGGGGTGCGGCCGGGAATTGATTGCCCGCAGCAGTTAAATTTGTTCTGGTTTTATCCCGATCGCACCATGCACAACAGTCTGATTCCGCTGTCGGGTTTGCCTGACGAAGCACCGCTAAACTATAGATACCACCATCAGTTAGAGATTAATTTGCTGACGAAATCGATTTGGTTTCAGGAAGCAGAAGATGGCGATCGGTGGCTGCCCCGCATTAGCCGCGCCCAAGTGGGAGTGGATAAATGTTTGGAGGTAGCAGTGCCCTGGGCGGATTTGCAGATTATGCCCGACTGGCAGGTGAGGCTGATTGCGGTTTTATCGGATGGGAGTAGTTACTCTACCTGTATGCCGTTCGATTCTTTGATTCCGATCGGAATGCCGTAAAAAGTCATTAGTCATTAGGCTGTAGGGGCGGGTTTCACCAGCTTTCATAGAACTGCTAACCCAAATAAATATAAACCCGCCCCCTGAATTAGTCATTAGTCATTAGTGATTTTTTGAACCAACAAACAATTAAATAATTATCAAATTATATCCAATTGGGGATTCTACTCTGGCTGCCTAATGCCTTGATAATTTCGGTCGCATCCGGTCGAGCGAAAACTATAAAATATGTCTGTAATGAGGGCTTCATCACTCATGAAAAAGAGGAATAAAGTCATCACTACAAACCTTATTGTAATAGTTATTTTACCGGAAATCATATCATTAGTCATGGGGAAATTAACAAACTAATGAGCCGCATTTTACTATTGGTCGATCGCCACCAACAACTTAATTTGCCGATCGCCCACCTCAACACCGAGCATGAGGTGATTGTACTCGATCGCGCTTTAAATCCCAACTCCGAATTTCCCATTCCCCAAATCGCTTTTGACTTGTGCATTCTCGACGAGGCCTCTTTCGATCGCATCGGGCCGCTGGTAGAATCATTAAAAACTGCCGCCGAACCGATATTTTTACCGTTCTTGCTGGTTAGTCAATCCCAAACGCCTGCTCTTTCTGAGCAGCCATTTTCGCAGCAGCCCAAACAACTCGAACGCAGAATAGACGATTTGATAGTAAGTCCCGTCGAACTCGCCCAACTGCATTGGCGGGTAGAGAATTTGTTGGCCCGCAGGCGGCAGTCGCTAGAACTCCACAGACTTCAGGAAATAATTAAAGAACGGACTTTTACAGAAAGTTTGTTAAAGGACTCGCTGCAAACGGCAAACGAAAACCTGCAACGGGAAATCGCCAAGCGGGCCGAGGTAGAAACTGCACTGCGAGAAAACTCCTATCTCAACTTGCTGATGAATGCCATGCCAGATATTGTCTGCTTCAAAGATGGCGAGGGCAGGTGGCAGGAGGCAAATCAAGCGATATTGGAAGTGTTCGAGCTAGAAAAAATAGACTACCGTGGCCTTAAAGATTCTCAGCTAGGAGAACTCAGCAGTTTTTACCGCGAGGCGTTACAGGCTTGCGAGGTGAGCGATCGAGAAGCGTGGGAAAAAGGTAAGCTTTCTAGGGGGGAAGAAATGATTCCCCGATCGGACGGTACTGTGAATATCTACGACGTGATTAAAGTACCCGTATTTCACCCCGACGGCAGACGCAAAAGTATCGTGATTTTGGGCCGCGACATCACCGAATACAAGCAAGCTAGAGACGAACTCGTGCGCTTGGCGTCGATTGTCGAGTCTTCCGATGACGGCATCGTCAGCAAAACCCTCACCGGGACAATTCAGAGCTGGAACACAGGAGCAGAGAAGATTTATGGCTACTGTGCGGCGGAAATCAAGGGGAAGTCTATAGAGATTCTAGCCATACCCGAACGCCCCAAGGAAATGCCTCAAATATTGGAAAATATTAGAGCTGGAGCCACCATCGACCATTATGAAACCGTACACTTGCGGAAAGATGGCCAACAGATAGATGTCTCCCTCACGATTTCTCCGATTAAAGACGCGACTGGAGCGGTAACGGGCGTTTCGACAATCTCTCGCGACATCAGTGACAGCAAGCGAGTCGAAAAAGCCTTTGAACAACTCCGCCACCAAACAGAAATGATTTTGTTCTCCGCAGGAGAAGGAATTTGCGGGTTGAACAAACAGGGAAAAGTAACTTTTGTCAATCCTGCGGCGGTGAGAATGGCTGGGTGCGAATCGAAGCAATTGATCGATCGACCGCTTTATGAAAGCTTACACCGTGCACAGCAAGAATGCTCAAGGGCGATCGAGCAACTGTCACCTGCAACAGACATCAATTCAGGGTCGGAACTTGTCCCACACTGCGCCGCACAGCAGGCGGGCAAACTGCTGCCGAACCGGGTAAGTTCTCAAATTTTAGCCACCTTGGAAGACGGAGAGGCGCGGCGCGTCACCGATGAGATTTTTTGGCGGCGAGACGGCAGCAGTTTTCCGGTTGAGTACGTTGTCGCTCCGATGCGAGAACAAGGCGAAATTATTGGAGCTGTAGTGACTTTTAAAGATATCACGGAGCAGCTTGCCGTCGAGCGCATGAAAGATGAATTCATCTCTGTTGTCAGCCACGAACTGCGGACGCCGATGACCTCGATTCACGGCGCCCTCGGCCTCCTCAACAGCGGCCTGCTCGACGCTTACCCCCAGAAAGCTAAGCGGATGCTGGAGATTGCTGTCACTAATACTGACCGCTTGGTGCGCTTGGTCAACGACATCCTAGATTTAGAGCGGATGGAGTCGAGTTACAGCACTGCCGTCAAACAAACTTGCAATGTGGCTGAGCTGATGTTGCAGGCGGCTGACGAGATGCAGGGAATGGCGAAGCCGGCGGGAGTTACTCTGTCGGTGAAGCCTGTGGGGGCGCAATTGCAAGCTGTTCCCGATCGGCTAATTCAAGCCTTGACAAATTTACTAAGTAATGCTATAAAATTTTCTCCCTCCGGCGCTACGGTTTGGCTGAGCGGGGAGTTGAGCCACAATCTGGATTTGGCAGAAAAAGCAGCCCACAAGTCGGTGTCGTCTCCGTCTTTGTTGTCTCCTGAGCCGGCCGCCGCGCCTCCGCATATGCCAGTTCCGACCTCGTGGTACATCGTGATTGCTGTGAAAGACCAAGGGCGGGGTATTCCGCCAGACAAACTGGAGATGGTCTTTGAACGCTTTCAACAAGTTGATGCTTCTGATTCTCGCCAGAAAGGAGGTACTGGTTTGGGGCTGGCTATTTGTCGCAGTATCGTGGAGCAGCACGGCGGGCGGATGTGGGTGGAGAGCGTTGTGGGGGAGGGCAGCACTTTTTTCTTAAGTCTGCCACTTCTTGCGGGAGGGGCTGGCAACTGAAAGTTAATTTCTACTCTGGTGTACCCAAAGTTACTGATTTTGTGCAGATTGTTCGATCGAGTCAATCGATTTTAGATTTTAGATTTTAGATTTTAGATTAAAGAATTGAAGTATTGAAGTATTGACGCCACGGATAAATACGTTAGGCAAGTTGCATCGGATACAGGTTTTTTATTTCTGGACGGATGAATCCGGGGGCTTGTATCCTGGATGCTTGATTGTCACCGACAAACAATCTCAGCCTTTTGGATTAATCGGGGACTGCGAGCAAAAATCTCGATTAGAGGTGGAAAAGCGGCTTTTTTTGGGGGGGAGATTTTACAGCAACCGCGCCCGAAGGTTAGGATATTCTTAATTGTTGAAACTCAGGCGGTCGATTGCAACGGAGGTGTTCTTTTTTCCTTCTTTTTACCCGGTCGCGAAGTCTCCGGGAGCCGAAAGGCCTTCAACATCTGCTATACAGTTTTGAAAATTTACTGTAAAGTCCGATCGGGTAAGATAATTTGCTTTACAAAATATTCACATTTCGCCTCTAATCTGCGATCAGTTCTCTTTTCTAAAAAAATGTTAATTTTGACTGCCAAGCGCATCTTGGTTATTGACGATGCGGAAGATATTCGGGAAGTAGCTCAAGTCAGTCTTGAGCTGGTGGGGGGCTGGGAAGTCCTGACAGCGAGTTCTGGCCGCGAGGGTGTTGCTAAGGCTCTTGCCGAACAGCCTGATGCTATTCTATTGGACGTGATGATGCCCGACCAAGACGGGCCTACTACTTTTCAACAGTTACAAGCTAATAAGGCTACGCAGCACATTCCGGTAATTTTATTGACAGCTAAGGCTCTGGCTGGGGACAGGCGGATGTTCGCTGATTTGGGGGTGGTGAGCGTGATTGCTAAGCCTTTTGAACCGATGTTTTTGGCGGATCAGGTCGCTGAGGCTTTGGGCTGGAAGCAAGAATAGATCGATCGCGCGCATTGAATTGTGCAGCTTTTCAAGCAGTAGTTTTGCAGGCAAAGAGAGTTAAAAAAACTTGGTTTCTTGGATATGGTTCCTTAGATCGAATTAGGGCGATCGGACAGGATATATGTAGCAATTTAGACCCCGCACCTTTGGTCCGGTCAGCTTAAGACTCAAAACCTCAGTCCGGTATCAGTTTCCACCCTATCGGTATTGGGGTGAAATTGATACCAATAGGGATGCCTAAGTCCCTATTGGTAGTGCGTCCATTTAACCGAATTCGGCCTCAGCCATGAACTCAGTATTCCTACTGATTTATCCGCGAAATATAAGCTGGCAGGATTATTTTACTTTTTGTAACAACTCACTCGTCTTCATAAGTTCTTCAGGTTTTAGTTTTATGTTTAAGCAGAACGTCAGGGATCGCTCCTGACTGTTGGCAGACACATTGGGAGAAGACGATTATGCCCTCAGCTTACATTTTGCTACTAATAGTTTCTCTGGCAGCAGTCTGGATTTACTGGCAAACCTCTCAAGATATTTTTGTTCTTGTGGCTTGGGCCGGGCTGGGTTGTTTTATTTGGGGTTTCTCTTGGGCTCCTTGGAGCGTTCAGCTTTTGATTGTGGTGTTACTCTTGGGCCTCCAAAAGTGCTACTTGCGCGACGCCCAAAGCTATGAGTGAAAAAAAATTTTTATTTTTGTGCCTGGAATTGAGATGTGCAGGCTTTCGTGAATCTCTCTAATGATTGGGTTATCGCTCCATATCTTCAAAAAAGGTTTAAAATATCATGAATAGTTGCCCTTGTTGCTCCTCTAAATTGCTCCGCCACGCTCGCCACAATCGCGTTTATTGGTTCTGCTCGCACTGCTGGCAGGAAATGCCGGATCTGTCGGAGATGATTTTACGTAACAGCGTGCGGAATCACAAACGCGATGGTTTGGTGAAGGTTGCGAGTTTGACTCCTAAATTGAGGATTTTTGATTCTGTAGAAATTGCTTAGTTTCCTGGAGTTAGTCTCGCGATAAATATTGAGACTGAAAAGATTTTTGTTTGTGCCCTCAGTGGGATTTTTGGATAAAAAATGCACTCATCCCCTTCCGTGTGAAGTGAAGGGGACTTATTAGCGGGGGGGATGAGTGCACTTGTGATGGGGTCGATCGCCCTACAGAATTTCAGCTATTGTATGCAGTTAAGCTGATTACATCAAACCGATTTGAGAGAGAATGCCTTGACCGGTGATGTATTCGGTAGCTAGGCCGATAACGAAGCCCAACATTGCCAAACGGCCGTTCCAGGTTTCAGCAAACTCAGTGAAGCCAACTTTTGCGTCTTTGTTTTCCATGACCATAAACCTCGTTTAATTTCAACCTTATGTAACTAAACTTAACACAGCAGTATAAAGTTTGCAACATATTTTTACATTGGGTTTTTACGACTTAGGCATGGGGGCCCAGAAACCGGGTTTTTTACCCAATCTGCGGGCTGTAACGCGTTTTCTCGTAAAAAACCCGGTTTCTTTGGTTGTGATGCGTCCAGGACTGTCTGAAAAAAATCAGGTAAATGTACCACTAGCCCTTGACATCCGATACTTAAACTGTTATGTTCCAATGATACAGCTCAGATAGACACCCGCATTCAAAAGCAAAGAGTGTTGGTTAAGTCGTCTCAGCGGTAGGATGTGCAGATTTCGGGTAAGCGTCCTAAAGCCCCGTTGATATAGACATTCAAGTTAATGTCGTTTCAACTGGAATAAATAGGTCAGTTGGCACGACATTTGTTTGAATTTCTATATCAACGGGTTTTTAGGACGCCTGTCCGAAATCTGCATATCCTATCGCTGAGACGCTAACCAAGCAAGTACACACTAAATTAATAGTATGTAAGTCAAGAGTTTTGTTAAATGGGAAATGTCCCTCTTGAGCAAACTCAAAAACAATACTTCTTTGGTTAGATGCTTAATTTATTGATGCTGTCCTGCAAACATAGTTTTAGGACACATAAAAATGAAGAAAAATCATTCAGCAATTGGCAAAGAAACAAAGCAGTCTCAGGCTTTAGTCTCTATTTTCTGCGATCTGCAGAACGTCCTCGACTTAACGCAAAAACAAGCTGAATTATTGGTCGCTTTTGCCAAATCAAAAGGGCGTTTAGATTGTCTCAAAGCTTACTATAACTCGCAGTATGAAAATCAATTGCTAGCCAAGAATCAATTAGAGTATCTGGGTTTTCAGGGCGTTGATGTTCCCTCCCACAAGAACAGTGCAGATAAACAATTGATCTTTGACTGCATTAAACGAGTTGCCATCAAACCTTCTCCTGAGATAATTATCCTAGTGTCAGGAGATCGGGATTTTGCAGGTTTAATCAGTGTGATGCTTGAGCTTGGAAAAAAAGTCATAGTTTTTGCACAGCGCTGTAGAGCAAACAAAAAACTGATTAAGCTAGTTGGTGATGATAACTTTCATTATATAGACGAGCTGCCTAGTTTGTTCGCAGGGAATACTCAGAATAAAGCAGATAAATTATCTGCATAAAGTTACACAGTCCGCCAGGGAATGAATTCCCTGTCTAATAGCTAAAGTCGGTTAAAACCGACTGACATACAGTTAAAAAAGACACAATCTTCAGTCCTCTTCAGAGGACTTTAGCTATGAGCCAGGGGTTTTAACCCCTGGCGGACTGGCGGACTAACGGACTAACGGACTAATAGTATAACGGCCAAATATCTGTTAAAAATTACCCCGCCGCAGATAGCAAAAATCCAGTTTATTTGATAAACTAGATTCTCCAAACCTACCGCTATCTGCGGCTCTTTCATGTCCACCTAATAACACCCAACTCCAAAAAAAGAATAAACATTCCCACCTCCCATGCAATTAACTAATCCAACAAAAGAAATACAAATGACCCTTCCCGAATTCAAAAATGAAAAACTGCTGCGCCAAGCACTAACCCATCGTTCCTACGTCAACGAAAACCCCACATTCCGCGAAGAAGACAACGAACGCTTAGAATTTCTTGGCGATGCTTTGCTCACTTTTCTCAGCGGCGAATATCTCTATCAGCGTCATCCTGAAATGGGAGAAGACCAACTGACTCGCCGACGTTCTGCATTAGTAGATGAAAAACAATTAGCCAGATTTGCTACTGAAATCAATTTAGATTTAAAAATGCGGCTGGGAAAAGGAGCTTATCGAGAAGGTGGGATTACTAATCCCAATTTGCTCAGCAGCACTTTTGAAGCATTTATTGGCGCTTACTATCTCGATACGCAAGATATGGACAAAGTTAGCCAGTTTGTGTGGCAAATGTTTGATTCGGTTCCCGAAAATGTGGTCGAAACTCGATCGACTGTAGACTCGAAAAATCGCTTTCAGGAATGGGTACAAGCCAATGGTGACACGACTCCCCCCAAATACGTGACAGTCCAAGCAGGAGGCACACCCCACAAGCCGGAATTTCTCGCTAAAGTTTATGTTGCAGAGAAACTCTATGGAGAAGGTAAAGGCAAAAGCAAAAAAGATGCTGAGAAAAATGCGGCTGAAGATGCGCTAGCAAAGCTGAAAAAACGCGGACTGATCTAAACTTGAAAACATCGGTAAAAACTACTAGCTTTTTTGTGCGATTCGGGCGTTGGCGAAGCTCTCGAAGACGATCGCCCGAATTGATGGCCAGAGCACACAATGGGCTATAATCAGGACTTGTGCAAGTGTTACCTCCGTCGATCGAGGGTTGCAATGGCAGAAATTCGTTGACGAGTGCCCGATTGTCGATCGTAATTTTGGGAAATATCAGAGCAATTCATGTCTACTCAAAACCCGACTACCCTAACTGTTGAAGAAGCACAGCAAATCCTCAAAGATTTCACTTGTCTGGATATGCAATCTGTAGCCTTGCCGCTGGAAAAAAAGGCACTCCGTCAAGCGATTTTGCTGGTAGCAAGTTTGTCGGATTATCAAATGTTGGGAGTGTGCGCTTCTTCGACGGATGAGGGGTTTTTAGCTTTAGAAGCTTATTTAAAAGCTTTGGGATATCAAGCTGTTTTAGATCCCAATGCTGTCTCGACCTTTGCGGGTTCGGTTTATATTAAGTTCAATACTTTGAAGGGGTCGTATTATGTTGACGGCTATCCCGGAACTTACCGGGGCGTTTTGATTTCGTGTCAATCTTCCTCAGAAGATGGAGTTAGTGGAACTTACGGTCATTTACCTCTCGATTTATTTGTTGATTAATTTGTCAGTAGTCAGTAGTCCGTAGTCAGTAGTCATTAGTCATTAGTCATTAGTCAGTAGTCATTAGTCAGTAGTCAGTAGTCAGTAGTCATTAGTCAGTAGTCAGTAGTCAGTAGTCAGTCGATCGATTAAATTGAATCAAAAACCGACTGAAAGCATCCAGGATACAAGCCCCCGGATTCATCCGTGGGGTCAATGCTTCAATCTAAAATTTAAAATCTAAAATCTAAAATCGATTGACTGATGCACCTTACTAAGCTGTAGGGTGCGTCAGCCGATCGCCCCTCGATTCAGTCGAATCAAACAGCGACTGACGCACCTTACTAAGATTAACCCTTACCAAGGATCAATTCTGGCTCTGGTTCCGGTGCGGTTTCTTCCGGCGGCAATCCCAAAATATCGCTGTACAAGTGGACGTATTTCCGTGCCGAAATATCCCAGCTAAAATCTTCTCTCATGCCGCGCTGTTGCAGTTCTCTCCACTTATCTTTGTAGCGGAAACCTTCCCAAGTTCTGATCATGCAGGTGAACAAGTCGAGGGGTTCGTAGCGATCGAAACAGTAACCGGTACCGGTATTGTCGATCGGGTTGTTGTGGGAAACGGTATCGACTAAACCGCCGGTGCGACGAACCATTGGCACGCACCCGTAGCGGAGGGCGAGCATTTGGCTGATGCCGCAGGGCTCGAAACGGCTGGGCATCAGGAAGCTGTCGCAGCCTGCGTAAACGCGCCGGGAAAGGGCCTCGTTGTAAAGTAGTTGGGTGGACATCCTACCGGGATAGCGGGCTGTCATTTGCCAGAGTTGGGTTTCGTAGTAGCGATCGCCCGTTCCGAGTACAATAAATTGAGCGTCGGTATAGGCCATGAACAGATCGAGCATTTGAATTATCAAATCCAATCCCTTCTGTTCTACCAGCCTTGTCACCATCCCGATCAAAAAGGCATTTTTATTCACTTCCAAACCGACTTCTTCTTGCAGCGCAATTTTATTAGCGGGGCGCTTTTCAATAGTATCAACACTAAATTGTTGATGGAGGTACTTGTCAGTTGCTGGGTTGTAAGATTCTGTATCAATTCCGTTCAAAATGCCCGATACTTTACCGCCGATGTAAGACAGCAAACCTTCCAAAGTTTCCCCATAAGCTGGGGTTTTGATTTGCTCGGCGTAAGTCGGCGAAACTGTATTTACTCGATCGGCAAACTGTACTGCAGCAGCCATTGTATTGTGACCTTGCATATACCAAGGACACCAAGTCATCTGTTCCAAACGCCAGCGCCACGGCCCTTGATAAGCTAAATTGTGAATAGTAAAAACCGTGCTGATATCGGGGTCTTGGCTCATCCAAACAGGTATCATCCCCGTATGCCAGTCGTGACAGTGAATAATTTGGGGCTTCCAGTGATTCCAGGCAAATTCAGCCGCAGCATTGGCAAAGAAAGTGAACCTCCAATCTTCATCTACACCGCCGTAAACGCGACGCGGTAAGAAAGATGGATGTTGCAATAAGTATAAAGGTACATCGGTTCCCGGCAAAACAGTTTCAAACACCGAGAAGCTTTGGAACATGGCAGACCCATCCCAAACAGGTTTTTTGGGAACGTCCATTTTGTCGGGGACGAAACCGTAGTAGGGCATGAAGATGCGGACATCGTGGCCCATGCGCCGCAGAAATTTCGGCAAAGCGCCGACGACATCGCCCATACCGCCCACTTTGGCGAGGGGTGATGCTTCGGCGGATACAAATAAAATACGCATTATTTTTTTGTGTTCCTTGAGATTGTTACTCTAGATTAAGTTTAAATGGCGAGTGGCACAATATTAACGCGCCTTCCAAAAACAAGTATAAATCTGAGTTGCTGTAGCGATCGCACTTTACTCAAGAATGCGATCTCCCTTTTTCCATCCGCGTCGCTGTGCGGTGAAAAAAATAGCGATCGCCCCACCTTTTACTAGCCAAAAACTTATTTCTGATTGAGGCGTTGACAGGCTGTTGAAAAGGATTTACAATAATGATTAACAATAGAGAGAAAAACTCAAGTGTATCTATTAGTGTATCTATTGTAGCTGTAAGGTTGTGAGTATCGACAGCATTTGACCTTAAAAACTACTGAATATCAAGTCACTGCGCCTAGTCTGTGACGAATGTGAGTTTCGCGGGGCTGGGGGAAGTGGCAAAGAACTTTGTATCTTTTTGCCACTTCCCCCAGCCTGTTGTTTTAGGAAACAAATTGTAATGTGAGGTAAAGTTGATGAAAAGTGAGATTAAACGACAATTTCTAACTGTCTTAGCAGGGGCGATCGCGATCGGCAGCCTAGCTTTGAGCGCTAAACCCAGCCAAAGCCAATCAGCGTCAGGCTTTATGTGTGACACATCCTCCGGTTCACCATCGACGGTGTACCAAAACCGCCAAGGGGCACGGGAGGTTTGGATTAACTGGGTTTCCGACTACTTCCGCGACTCTGGCTACGATCCCATGACGCGCTGCCGCGAAGTTAGCGGGCGCTTGGAAACCTTCCGCCAGAACAAACAGCTAAAGTTTGTGACAGTTGGCTACATGAACGGACAGCGAGTGATTTGCACCGCTAGTCAAGTCAACTCACGCTGCGACGGCTTAATTTATACACTCAAACCAGGTCAAGACGCGGTTCGCACATTGTATCAATTCATGGGGTTGCGCGAGGGGCAAGCGGGTGCGCCGGCCCTGTCTGAAAGCGATGCGATGCCTTACATTGACGCGCGCCCGCGGTTACAGGAGGAAGGCGGCAACTCTGTAGCGCCTCCTGCGCCGGCTAACAATCAGCCAGCACCGGCTAACAATCAGCCGGCACCTCAACAGCCCACTGGTGGTGGAATGCGGGAGCTTTAAGGTGAGCAATTTGCTACGCATGGTGGCAATTTGTGCGATCGCGGCGAGTCTTTTTCCAATAAGAATCGCCGCTCAACCGGTGATGACGAATTATGGGGTTGCTGATAGTCAAAGTGCCAATATTGAGCGCTTGGCGAGGTTGATGACGGTGCGAATTTTAACACCGAATGCTTCTGGTTCGGGGGCGATCGTCCGGCGACAGGGGCAAGTTTATACGGTGCTGACGAGTTGGCACGTTGTGGCTTTCAGCCAGCAGCATACCATTATTGCGCCCGACGGCCAGAGGTATCGGCTTTTGAGAGCGCCGTTGCAGTTGGGAAATGCGGATCTGGCGATCGTCCAATTTCGCAGTTCCATTCAGTATCAAGTAACCAGAATTAGCACTGATTTATTAACAGTAGGAGCACCTGTATTTGCCGCAGGATTTCCGATGTATCGGGGAGGTAGTTCAACTACTACATTCGACCAAGGAATTCGGGCATTTCGGTTTACTCAAGGTGTTGTATCAGTGCTGCCGCCAAAATCACTCGCTCAAGGCTATCGTTTGGGTTACACAAACGATATTGCTGTCGGGATGAGTGGCGGGCCAATTTTTAACAGTCAGGGGTTATTAATTGGCATTAATGGGCGGGTAAAAAATCGCGATCCAGATTTTGGAGTGTATGCGTTTGAAGATGGAACAGAACCGTCAGGGACAATGTTAGAGCAAATGGTTAATTCTAGTTGGGGAATTCCAATTAGTACCTATTTGCGATTTATTTCGTCTTACAGTCGATCGGCGAATTACCCACTATCCGCCAGGGATTAAAATCCACGGGGCTTTTAGCTAAAGTCCTCTAAAGAGGACTGAATTTTTCAGTCACTCGGCGATTGAAATCGCTTCTACAAAAACGAAGTCCGCCTACGCGGACTAAGAAATAAATGGGATATTTAGTCCACTTAAGTGGACTTATGCTTTGAGACAGGGATTTCAATCCCTGTCGGATCGGCGAGAAAGTGCAAGATATTTAGTTTCACCTTATCAACGGAGTTAGTTTATGAATTTAGGTTTTAATCGGTCTAATTACATTCCCGGCATTCTAGCCGGAACGGCAGTGGTAGCAACAGTTTTAATCAGTCAGCCCGCAATGGCAAAAACGGCTAGAGAAGTAGCTCGAATTGCCGTTCCTACTACAGTACAAATTAATAATACTCTAGCTAGCGATAAAGGCGGTTCAGGGGTAATCATTGCTAAGAAAGGCAAGATTTACACGGTGTTGACGGCGAATCATGTGGTGATAAATCCTAATTCCGAGTATGTGATTGTTACTTCTAAGAAGAAAGAGCATAAGGTGACGGAAGTGAAGGGTTTTCAGAATAATGACATCGGGCCGGATTTAGCAGTTGTGATGTTTGAGAGTGACGAGGAATATTCTGTTGCACCGATTAGTAATTCCGATGAAGCGGAGATCGGTTCAGGGGTTTATATTTCGGGGTATCCTTTGCCTGCAGGTGTGGGTAGTCAAGAACGGGAATATCAGTTTACGAATGGGCAAGTTACTAATGTGCGATCGAGTAACGATCAAGGATATACGATGCGTTACGACGCAGTGACGCGGCGGGGAATGAGCGGCGGGCCAGTATTTGATGTTAGCGGCCGAGTGATTGGAATTCACGGACAGGGAGATACAGTTGGTCGAGTGCAAAATGAGGCTGGGGGAAGGCAAGAAGAAGTAAAAACGGGGTTTAATTCAGCGATTCCGATTAATACTTTTGTGGGGATGATGTCGCAGGTGGGGATGGAGAAATCTGCTTTGAAGGTGGATGAGAAACCTGCGGAAAATGCGGATGCGGAAGAGGTAAAACCTGGGGAAGCGCAGGGTTGGTTTGGAGATTTTGCTCAAGAGGTATTTAAGGATGTGATTCAGAGGGGAATTCGGAGACTTTTGCCGTTTTAGAGTTGTAGGGGCGGGTTCACGGATCAATTTTGCCACCCACCGATAATCTTAATAAACCCGCCCCCACCCAATCAATAACCCCCGAATAACTATTCCCGCCTCACCGTTAAATTCAATTAATTCTCGCTCTATGGGTGGGGTGGGGGCGGGTTTACATAATTTTGGGATGGGTGTCGAATATCTAGGCGAACCCGCCCCTACAGGGTTAATGGGAACATTATTTAATCATTGAGTTGAGGTAAATTATGCGTCGTATTCGTCTTTTTGCTCTGGGTATTGTCAGCTTTTTTGCAGTTTTAATGAGTGCTTTGCTGGCTCCTGGTACGATTGTCAATCGGGCTTTATCGGCTGCACTTTGTACGGTTTTTAGTTTTAATTCTACGATTTGTACGGTGAATTTAGCTAAGTCTTCGGATCGCGTGGTGGCGGCGACTCCGCCTGCTGTGGAAAGGAATATTTCGGATTGGTTGGTGCAGCGAGCTCCGGGGGAGTTTGATGATGCACCGAGTGTGCGACCTGGGAGTAATCCGCAGGCGCCGCCGTTTCCTCAAGATCCGGGGCCGAATCAGCCAGTGCGTCCTGATTTTGATAATGATCGTCAGCCATCCGATCAGCGAAATCCTGACAATATTAAGCAATCAGGCTCTAACCTCTGGTTCTATAGGGCATATATTTCATCAAATGCGAACGAAGACGATCTGCTTTTCGCCACCGTCTTTGATATTCAGCAGAGTGAAGCGGGAGAAAGTCAAGTTAATGTCTGCAAGGATAGTTGCCTCAATGCTATAGGCAATCTAAACTTGCAGGATGAAGACTTTCAAGTGGAAGATACAGCGTGGATAGCACAAGGAGCAGATTTAAAAACCACAACAGTTTCAGGCAAAAATCACAAACTTTACTGGGGTGAGCTTGAGTCCTCTACAGCAAGTGAAAAAATATTTTTTTCGATTGTAAACCTAAATTATGATACAAATTTTCAGAGCGCTATTTCAATTAAAAATCTTCAGAAAAGCCCGTCAATGGCAGGCAGGATGCCTACCCCACAAAAGTCTTTGTCTTTGGAGATGCCTATTGATTATGCTTCAATAAGAGCCAGTAATGTTAGTTTTACAGGAGAAGAATTAACAAAACTTACTGACGTGGATAGGTTTGAGTGGAGTGGAAAACAAACTCCGACACCAAACGAACTCAAGAACATCGCCAAAAATAAATCTCCAGGACAATATAAGGCTGCTTTGGACACAGCATTAAAAACACTCAAAGAAAAATCTTCTCAAGGATATAGATTTGTTGAAAAGAATATTCCCAAGCTAGGAAAACTTATTAGTTCGCCTCAAACAGCTCGCGATCTTGGAAATTTTGTCAGTGGAATTAGTAGAAATGGTAAGGTTATTATACCCTTCTTAAGGGGTGTAGGATCGGTTGGTCTGAGATTAATACCTGTTGTTGGTCAAGTTGTTACACTTGCTTCTCTCGCCTACACAGTTTATGAGGCTATTCAATTGTATAATAGCATCCCTAAAGATGAGCTTGGTTATAGAAACTGGTGCAGGGAACATCCAAACTGGTGTGGTATTTTTAGTGTAATGGAAGGTTATAGGGATGTTTTTTCACAGGCTTTTCAGGGGGTGGGTGAGATTGCAACTGATATAATTGGATCAGCTACAAAGAACCTAGTTCAGGGATCTTCTTGGGGCGATCCACATCTCACAACCTTTGACGGTCAAAAATACGATCACCACGCAATCGGTGAATTTGTCCTAACTCGATCGAAAGACAAACGATTCGAGGTACAAGTTCGTGAAGCCCCCTATGGATCGAGCTCATCGCTGGGAATAAATATCGCCGCCGCTATGCGAGTCGGCAACGATCGCGTCGCCATCTATTCCCAAGATTTCCCTGATAACAACACCCAAGATCCCTTGCGCGTTAACGGCAAAACCATCTCAGGGGAAAAACAAAACCTATCCGGTGGTGGCTTTGTTGCTCGCACGGGCAGTGGCAGCTACCTCGTGCAGTGGCCAAGTGGTGAGCAAGTAACTGTGAAGATTTTTAACAAGCTTGTTGAAGTGACACCGGGCGTAACCGAAGGCGATCGCGGTCAACTCGAAGGCTTACTCGGCAACTTCAACGGCAACCCCTCAGACGACTTTATGACTCGTGATGGTCGCGTCATTGCAGAAAATAAAGAAGCGATGAACATTGCGCGATCGGTATTAAGCAACTTTGATGTTAGCCGCTGGATTCCTATACCTATTGATCCATTGACGGAAGCCTTTTTAGAATCCATTCATCGTCAATTTGGCGATAGTTGGCGTGTTTCCCAAACAGAATCGCTGTTTGATTATCCCGCTGGCAAAAATACGGATAACTTCACGAAGAAATCCTTTCCTAATGGTTTCGTAATCTTGCGGATGCTTGCCCCCCAAGCCGTACAACTTGCGGAAGAAACTTGTCGTAAAGCTGAAGTACCAAACGAACGCCTAGAAGGATGTTTATTTGATGTGGCGGCCAGTGGCGATGTCAGCCTTGCTAATGTGGCTGCTAACATCCTTAAAAACGAAGTTAAGCAACGAGTTGAACAAGAAATTCGTAATCGCGTTCCTGTTCCGATTCCTTTACCCTTCTAATTCGCGATCGCTCTTTTCATACCCTTTCAAAAAAAGAGCGATCGCCTTTCTAAATGGCAAGGGCGATCGCTCTTTAAATAATATATAATTTTAAATTGACCATACTAATATTACAAAACCCAGTAAATGAAACTACCTAATGCTCCCAATAAGGAGGTATGAAAATGAAATTTCCCTTGTTTAAAAGAGTAGCATTACGAACCGATGTACCCAAGTACAAACTCTGTCGAGGAGATATTGCCACTATTGTTGAGCATCATCCCCACCCCGATGAGGATGGCTACAGTCTCGAAGTTTTTAATGCTTTAGGTGAAACTATAGCCGTAATTACCTTAGCTGAGTCGGAAATTGAACCGTTGATGTCTAATGAAGTTTTGCGTGTCAGGACTTTGACCGAGGCTGCATGAACATTCCTGGACGCACGGGCGGTCAGAAACCGGGTTTGTTACCAAATCTGCGATGTTCCAACGAAGTATTTTGGTAAAAAAACCCGGTTTTTTGGCTCTGACTCCCAAGTAATAGAAGTAGCACTGAAGTTATTGCGGAGTCTGGAACTAGAGTCGGCCTACCGAGAAGCATCTCTAGAAAATGACCCGGAGTGGGACGCGACAGTTGCAGATGGACTGACAGATGAAACGTGGTGAAATTTACTATATATCTGCGATCGAAAATAGCGAGAACTCTTTCGCAAAAAACAGGCAATCTTTCTTATCCCATCTGCGTTTATTTCCGGTAAAAAAAGAACGATCGCCCTTATTTCGATCGAGGGCGATCGCCCGAATGACATATTACAGAAACTCCCGACTAATTCTGAGAATTGTCCTCAATAGTCTCCTCAAATCCCGCTAGAAAATCATCCAAAGCTTCAGAGGCGATCGCCAAATTAATACTGTCGGCATCTTCCAATCCCCAGGTATTCACACCAACCACTTGACCAGCCATATTAATCAACGGGCCGCCCGAATTTCCCGGATTAATCGCCGCATCAGTTTGCAACACCTTCACCTCAGCAACATCTTCTTCATCGTCGCCTTCTTCATATTCCTCTGGTTCGCGAATTGCACTAATAATACCTTGAGTTACAGTTGAAGCAAACTGCCCCAAAGGATTGCCCACAGCAATTACTCTATCTCCCACTTTCACATCCAAAGACAACTCTAGGGGAGGATATTCTTGGGGAGACTCGACTTGTTCCCCTGTGTTCGGGTCGAAGGTAAAATCGCTAATTAAGAGTAATGCTAAATCTTCTTCAGCATTACCAGTAAACACCACCTCTGCTAATCTCAATTTTCCGTCGTGAGTTTCGACTAAAACCTGTTCGATTTCATCTTCTTCATAGAAGTAATCTTCATCGGCAATATCTTCTACAACGTGATAGTTCGTGACAATTATGTCCGGCGATACAAAGAACCCGCTTCCTGAAGAAATCTCTTCTTCTGTATCCCAATCCATGACGTAAATTGAAACTACGGACGGCAAGACTTGCTCGACTACATCCGAAAAACTTCCGGCTTGAGTTTTGAACTCTTTCAATTGCTTCTGCAAAGCTTGTTGGTCTGCTTGCATTTTGCTATAGAGTTGCTGAACCTTTTTCACTTCCAGCTTTAATTGAGTTTCTCTAGCGCTCATAGTGGGCTTTTACCTGAAATAAATTGCTGATTAATTTTGGATGTTTGATTGTAGATTTTGGATGGAGAGGTTAAGAACTCTAGGACTTACGAAAAAAAACCGGTTTTTACCATAAATCTTGGGCTATACAGCGAGACTTACATCAGAAACCGGGTTGCTTAACACCCGTGCGGAGCGTCCTAAATTAGTCAGATATTTTTGAAATCTATCGCGCAAGTCCTACCTAAAATCCCATCAAAAATCTACAATCAGACTGCTACTCTACCTGTTTTGCCAAAGCAAACCGCCTGTTATTTTTATTCTACAAAAGGCGATATATCGCGTCTAAAAGCATTGACAAAGAGATGCCGATCGCCTTTAGGAACCACGTTGAACTTCGACAAATATTTCCTCCAAAATTGCACTAGCACCCTGTTGGCGCAGGCGGTGAGCGAGGTCAATTCCGATCATTTCAGCAGTCTCGGCGGCGCCGGAAACACTATCTTTGACGAATCGCTGGCCGTCGAGACTCGATACCATTCCGGTTAAGGTTAATTGACCGTTTTCTATTTTGGTATTGACGCCGATCGGCACTTGACAGCCGCCTTCTAATTCCCGCAGAAATGCGCGTTCAGCATAACATCTTTGGGCGGTTTCCGAGTGTTCGAGAGCTTTAATCAGTGCCATGATTTCTGTGTCTCCGGCGCGGCATTCGATGCCCAAAGCACCTTGTCCGACGGCGTGAAGGGAGATTTCAGCAGGGATAATTTGGTGGATGCGATCGCCCATTCCCAATCTTTCGAGGCCGGCAACTGCTAAAATAATCGCGTCGTAACCGCCCTCATCTAATTTAGCGAGTCGAGTATTGAGATTGCCGCGAATATCTTTAAATTCAAAATGAGGGAAATGATGCCGCAGTTGAGCCAGTCGCCGCAGAGAAGAAGTCCCGATTACTGAACCTTCTGGGAGGGTGTCGAGTTGCTTGTCTTTGTGCTTGGAGTGAACTACCAGGGCGTCAGCGGGATTTTCCCGTTCGGTGACGCATCCTAAAATTAAACCTTCGGGCAAATTGGTAGGCAAATCTTTGAGGGAATGAACGGCAAAGTCCGTTTCATTGTTAATCATCCCCGTTTCTAATTCTTTGGTGAAAAGTCCTTTATCGCCAATTTTAGCGAGGGCGACATCAAGAATTATGTCCCCTTGGGTGGACATGGTGTGGACTTCAAAAGTATGTTGCGGGAAGTGTTTCTGTAGCTGTTCTTGCACCCAGTGGGTTTGCACGAGAGCGAGTTGGCTTTTGCGGGAACCGATGCGAACGGTTCGGGAAGGGGCAGATGTGGTTGGGGACATAAGATCGATCGGAGGATAGCTTGAAATCAGCCAATATATTCACCTGATCTAGCGTACCGCAGGTGGGGACTTTAATTGCTGGTTGGGACAATTCGGGCGATAAAATAGAAATACCAGATTTTGACCGCCTGTTTGAAAAAAGGATGTAACGGTAGGCAAGCTCCAAACCTTTACATAATAAGCCATTGCCAATCTAAAATCTAAAATCTAAAATCTAAAATGGTATGACCGCCAGTAGCAGTGAGTCTTGATGATGTTTCTCATCCAGCATTGGGAGTCGCTGGCATGGGGGCGATCGACATTCTGAAGCAAAGCCTGCGGGCGATGTAAGATTTACCTAGGGTCGAGCCGGATGAACCTGCTTGACATGAGGAGTTAGCTTAGCTGCTGCGAGAAAGAATTAGCTCAAAGGTTGCGAGATTTGGGGATAGAAATGTAGTTGCGAGGGGAAAAGGGCGATCGAAGTTGCGATCGTACTTCTAAAGCCACCAAATAGCTTACCATCAAAAGTGAATTTGTCAAATTACTAAAATCCTAAAACTATGAAAAGTGCTCTTGAAGTAGCTCGTTACTTTTTATGTCGTGTCGATCGAGAAGCAGGCGATACCATTTCTCCTCTGAAACTGCAAAAGCTCGTCTATTATGCACAAGCTTGGAGTTTAGTCTTTAGAAGCCAGCCGCTATTTGATCAAGATATTGAAGCTTGGGTTTCCGGCCCCATTGTCCGCGATGTTTGGGATGAGTACAAAGCTTACAAATATAGCGATATTCCTGCTCCCGATAATTTGGAATCAGAATTTGATGAAGATGAGATCGAGGTTCTCGAAGAAGTTTGGAATGCTTATGGAGAATTAAGTGCTAAACATCTTGCAGAATTGACGCAATCGGAGACACCTTGGCTCAACGCCCGCAAGGGATTAGAACCCGCCGAAACCTCAACTCAAATCATCTCCCACGAGGATATGAAATCCTGCTATGCACCTTTGGTGGAGGCGTAAGTGGGGAAAAAAAGTCAAATACCCAAGCCATCTCAAAAAAAGCAACAAAGTAGAATTCCAGAGCAAGCAACTCAGTTAAATCGACCAAGCAGTACAGATGATCAGCATCCTAGCTTCAGATTTACCTATGCAGATAAAAATCGTTGGCTTTTGTCTGACTGGACATCATCAGAAATCACTGACCTAATTGAAGGGCTAAAGAAAATTGAGAAATATACTTGGGGCCAAATCAAAGGTCACGGATCAAAAAAACGAGGTGAATCAGTGGGAACTGGTTATAAGTTGATTAACATTCATCCGACTTTGCCTGACAATATTCCTGAAGATGAGAGGTTATCCGAAATGCGAATTGATGAGAAAAAACGGATATTTGGGTTTCGCGTTCAGTCTGTTTACTACATCATTTGGTTTGACCGCGACCATTCTGTTTGTCCAGAATAAAGTTTATGAGGAGTGAAAAAGGTCGATTCCCTACCCTTCGGGAACCCCTGCGGGAAGATAGCTTCGCTCGCGCGTACCTTTTCCATTTCCCACCCAAATTTAACGTTGCCCTGCTTGAAGTGCCGAATTCGCTATCTGAACAACTTCTTGCTGCCGTGCGTTTTTCCTTGTGACTCGGTACAGCACCCCCAGCCTTTGCCACTCAACAAAAGCAGTGCAGTAAGCACCGCAATTATTGAAATAAATCCCCCTGAATCCGCCCGCCAATTCAACGCTTCTGTAAGTATCCTGTGGCAATTGCGAAGGAGGCGAAAACGGTTCATTTCTTTTAGCTTCGATTGTGCCGAAATAACAGGCTCCCGCACGGCATCCTTTGCCTAAATACATTCCCACAATGTAACCGTCGGCCCCCGCTTGCACATCAAAATCAAGTTGCTGAATGTCTGATAAAGGAAGTCTACTCGGAAGAAAAACAGGCACTCGCGTTTTGCCTTTGATTTGTCTAAAGATGTTACTAGCAGGAAAACGACTGTTAGCCTGTTTTGCACCTGAGTTATCGGGGATTGGGGGAATTTTTTGGACAAAATTCCTCCACTGCACAACTCTATTTTTAGCAATGTTAAAAGTGGGAATCGAGTATTTTTCTAGCGCAAAAGAAGGGCGACCGTTTGTGAGGTTGAAGTTGCGGCGAATCACTGTAATTTCGGGTTTCCCTAAGCCGTAAGCTGTGGCTATGGAACGGGCGAGATTGCAGCTAATTTTGAAGCGTCCCATCTCAATATTGCCATTTTCCGCTTGATAAGACCAATTGTAACCCTCAGAAGCACGATCGCGATCGCACAGAAAATGAGAAATCTCAAACATCTTGGCAATATGAACATCGTACAATCGCAACTTACCGCCGTTGGCAGATTTTGCAGTGTTGCGATCGGGTACAATAAATTGTATCGGTTGCCAGCTATCTTCAGGGGAATAATTAAACCAGCGGATTTCTGTAATGGGGAGTTCAGTCCTTGCTAACGCTGAGTTTGGTGTCAAAGGTGCGATAGTAAAAGCAGTCACCACACAAGCAAAAATCGCCGCAAATAGCCATCTTCTCCTCATCCTGATTTCCCCCTAAGTAGGTCAGCGCAAAAAAACCATAGCATCTTGTAAGAGGCGAGTGCGAGTTAAGATATATCATACAATAACGGTCAGGTACGCACCGAGCACCCTACAGATAAAAGTTGTGCCTCCCCACTACAAAACTTAACGCTTCCGAGCTAGAATAGCAGAATTTGCTATTAAAATTAAATCAGATTCTCGTCCGTTCTTAAGGGCTACGGTATACATAAAACCCCGACTTTTCCACTCGATAGTTGCTGTGCAGTAAGCCCCGCAACCGTTATGATAAACTCCTTTCACTCGGTCAGCCAGTTGAACATTTTTTAAAGTCTTAGTTACCCCTTCTACTTTGGTAGAAAACTCACCGCCTTTCTGACCTCTAATTTCCCCAAAACTGCAAGCTCCCGCACCTCGGCAATCTGCTGTATACTCCATAGAAATAGTATAGCTGTCTGTTTTCGCTTGACTTTGATAGTAAAGCTTCTGCGAAATAGGAAGCCGACTGGGGAGGAAAATTGGTACTTGTGTTTTGCCTTTTAACTTTTGCAAAATTTGACTTACCGGAACAGCCGTACCCGCTACAGCAACAGATTTTGTTTCCGGCGGTAGCTGCGACAATTCGCACGCACCAAAAACTCGCGATACAGGTACTAAAGCAGTCAATACACACGCCGAAGTCGCCAAAAGTAATAATTTATTGTTCACTGTGTTTTTCCCTGATGTCGAAACAGTCCTGTTTTTCGGTGAAGCACATTCACCTATTTACAACGATACTCGAAAATACCAAACTCCCAATAGGCATTCCGCAAAAAAGCAACTTTAACTTTTTTTTTACAAATGCCCTAAAATATGCAGTTACAGATAAAATAGAAAAGGCGACAATTTTAGGAATCGAAGGTGGAACTACAAGAGTATTTACGTCAGCACGGATTGGAAACTTTGTCCGAAACTTATCATATCAAAGTTACCCGCCACCGCCAATATCCCGATTTAGTCTGTCTGAAATACTCGCAGATAGAATCTCCCCTGGGCGAAAAAATAGTCCAGCAGTGCCGAGGCATTATTTTAGATTCATCTCAAGATTGGCAGATAGTTTCTTATCCCTACGACAAATTTTTTAATTACGGAGAAATTCACGCCGCTGCAATTGATTGGACAAATGCCAAAGTTTACCAAAAACTAGACGGTTCTTTGACTGTACTGTATTTTTACAAGGGAGAATGGAGAGTGCAATCTAGTGGCACTCCCGACGCCGCCGGCGAAGTTAACGGTTTTGGATTCAGCTTTGCCGAACTTTTTTGGAAAGTTTGGCAAGAATTGGGATATCAATTGCCACAAGAAACCGACCAGTGTTTTATCTTTGAGTTGATGACGCCTTACAATAGAATAGTTGTCCAGCAACAAAACAATCAAATCGTGCTGCACGGGGTTCGCAACACTCAAACGCTGCTAGAAACAGATCCGAGTATTTGGGCTAATAAATACGGCTGGGAATTGGTAGCATCCTATCCTTTAACTAGCTGGAAAGAAGTTATCGAAGCTGCTCAACATTTAGATCCGATGAATTCGGAAGGGTATATTATCTGCGATGCTGATTTCAACCGAGTTAAAGTAAAGTCTCCGCAATATGTCGCGATTTCCCATCTCCGCGAAGGGTTTTCTACCCGCAGGATGATCGAGATTGTTATAACTAATGAAGGAGAAGAGTTTTTAGCTTATTTTCCTGAGTGGAGTGAGTTGTATCAACAAGTTAAGGACAAATATCAATCTTTGGTTGAAGAAATCGAGGAGGTTTACCGACAGCACGAACATATCGAAGTTCAGAAAGATTTTGCCTTAGCTGTGAAACATTTGCCGTATTCCGGGATTTTGTTTTCTTTGCGGGCCCGAAGAGTTGCGGGAGTGAAAGAAGCTCTCCGCGATGTTACTATTCATAAGATAGAAGAGTTATTGGGTTTAGATTACCTCCATCTAGGTTTGTAGAAGAAGGAAGGCACGACACGGATTTTGACACGGATACACGGATTAATGATCGAGCGTGAGGCAGATGTTGAAGGAAGAGGGAAGTTCGGCAACGGATTATGTAACGGATGTAACGGATGGAATGAAGAGGTAAGCTGTTGCGCGTTTAAATTGCATATTCTGGACGGGCTCGCGTGCCCATCCCACAATAATTTGAGTGATTTTTGACACACAATTTAAATGGAGAACAGCTTAAGTATTTAAACAATGCCCAATGCCCAATGCCCAATGCCCAATTACCAATTACCAATTGCCAATTGCCATGAAAAGAGTTATTATACTTGTCGGCTTACCTGCTTCTGGAAAATCTCAATTTGCTAGGGAATTGCTGCTGTCGGAACCTGCAAAGTGGGTGCGTAGCAATAAAGATTTGCTCAGAGAAATGGCTCACGCTTCTCATTGGTCGCCGGCGAATGAAAAGTTTATTTTGCAGTTGAGAGATACGATTATTTTGATGGCTTTGGAAAGTGGCAAGCACGTCATTGTTGATGATACTAATTTTGGGCCTCACATCGAGCATATCAAGGAGTTGGTTAAAGGTAAAGCTGTTGTCGAAGTTAATGATTTTTTCCTACAAGTTCCGGTTGAGGAATGTATTAAACGGGATTTGAAAAGGCTTAATTCGGTGGGCAAAGATGTGATAATGAAGATGTACAATAAGTACGTGCGGGTTCCCGTTGTGCCGCCGGAATATAACCCGGATTTGCCGGATGCAATTATTGTTGATATGGACGGCACGCTGGCACTTCTCAACGGTAGAAATCCTTTTGATGCTTCGACGTGCGATCGCGATTTACCAAATCAGCCCGTCTTAGATACCGTTCGCAAGTGGCAAACCAGCGCCCATATTATTGTAGTGTCGGGCCGCACAGATGACTGTCAACCTCAAACTGAAAAATGGTTGCAGCAGTACGATGTCAATTATGCTGCTCTTTATATGCGGAAAACGGGAGATATGAGGAAGGATGCGATTATTAAAGATGAATTCTATCGGCAGCATATTGATGGAAAGTATAACATAAAGTTTGTTTTGGACGATCGCCAGCAAGTTGTTGATATGTGGAGAGGCTTGGGATTGACGGTATTCCAAGTAGATGAAGGGGATTTTTGACCTATGGTTTTTCTGAAAATTGTCCCATGCCTAATGCTATAATCAAAGTAACAGTGACAAAAAAATTGTTATGGTAGCCATTCCCCAAGCACCCCAAAAAATGACCGTTGAGGAATATCTCGAATGGGAAGCTCAACAAGAGATTCGCCACGAATATGTCAACGGCGAAGTTTTTGCCATGACGGGTAGTACAATTCCCCATAACGATATTGCACTTAACTTTTACACTGCATTGCGCCCGCATCTACGTTCCACAGGCTGTCGGATGAACGTATCAGACGTGAAATTGCAAGTCAGTTTTCAAAGCCGTTACTACTACCCTGATGTGATAGTCAGTTGCGATCCAGAAGACATTAATTCACGCAATTTCATTCAGAATCCTAAAATCATTGTGGAAGTTCTTTCTCCCAGTACAAGTGCTAAAGATCGGGATGAAAAATTCACTTGTTACCTGAAAATTCCGACTTTGCAAGAGTATATCTTGATTGATTCACAAAAGATTTTTGTTGAGCGTTACTGTCGGGGAGAGGGGAGAATGTGGCTGTACTATTCTTACACTGCTGGGGAGATTATCACTTTATCAAGTATTGGGTTTGATTTGCCGATCGCACTTTTGTATGAAGGTGTTGGATTGGAAACAGAAACAGAAACGTAAATGGGAAGATTGAAACCGCAATCTCTGTAGGGGCGGGTTCACCGAAATCTCGAACAGAAATCAAACAATCTGATAAACCCGCCCCGCCACGGCCCAATTTTACATCAACATTTGATTCAATAAATTAATGGTAAATTTGTATTTGCGATCGGGTGGGGGCGGGTTTAGGAGATTATTAATTTTTTCCATAGATGGTTGGTGAACCCGCCCCTACGGTTCAATTGTACCTGGTGTTGATTCAATACAGTTCAAACTATCGCGTCCAAGCCAGCCAGCGGTTAAACAAATTTTTCACAAACGGAGTCAAACGAGTGCGATTGTAAGCATCTCCCGCTTTCCGAATTGCATCAGCTTGTGTTGGATACGGGTGAATTGTGCTAGCAATCTTTCCCAAACCAATATTGTTAACCATTGCTAAAGTAATTTCGCTTATCATATCCCCAGCGTGTCGCGCTACAATAGTTGCACCTAATATTTTATCGCTGCCTTTCTTGACGTGAATTTTCACAAATCCTTCCTCTTCGCCGTCAATAATTGCCCGATCGACTTGACTGAAAGGAATTAAAAATGTATCGAGATCAATGCCTTTTTCCTTAGCCTCGTGTTCCCCAATTCCGACGCGCGCAATTTCCGGGTTTGTGTA
Organism: Microcoleus sp. AT8-A3; assembly: GCF_036705675.1. Lineage (NCBI taxonomy): Bacteria > Bacillati > Cyanobacteriota > Cyanophyceae > Oscillatoriales > Microcoleaceae > Microcoleus > Microcoleus sp. AT8-A3. The sequence goes on along the minus strand of NZ_JAUBVD010000003.1, from coordinate 3,172 downwards.
AGTACACCAAGGTATCGTCAAAGCGCTGAGCTTTTTGCGCCCGAAAAATAGAGTGTTTTGAATTACTATTCTCGCGGCAAAATCAGCAGCGTGAGTAAATTTATGTTTCATGCAAATATCGCCGGCGGCATAAATGCGGGGATTAGTAGTTTGCAAGTTGTCGTTGACAAATACGCCTGTTTGTGTATCGTATTCGACGCCGATCGCCTCCAGATTCAATCCTTCGACGTTGGGCGATCGCCCTGTACTCACAATCATTTCATCTACTGTTACCGATGCTTCCTTACCTTGACATTTATAATAAATTACTTTGCCTGCATTGGTTTTCTCAACGCGCTCTATTGTGGATTCTAGTATTAGTTGAATTTCTTCGCGTACAAAAGCCTGCTGCACGATTTTAGCAGCCTCCGCATCTTCTTTGTCTAAAATTTGAGCATTTTTGTGCAGCAATACGACTTCCGAACCCAGCCGCCGAAAGGCTTGAGCCAATTCGCAGCCGATCGGCCCTGCGCCAATTACGGCCAAACGCTGAGGTCTTTCTGTCAGGTTAAAGACAGTTTCATTTGTCAGATATCCAGCTTCTTGTAAACCTGGAATTTGTGGTTGTAGCGCCCTTGCACCTGTGGCAATTACTGCTTTTTTAAAGCGAAGAGTTTGCCCCCCAACTTCTACTGTATTATTGCTAGTAAAACGACCAGAACCTAAAAAAACATCGACTCCTAATTTATCTTGGTAGCGTTGAACAGAATCAACATCGCTGATTCCCGCCCTGATGCGGCGCAGCCGTTCCATCACAGCGGCAAAATCCACTTCTACACTGTCAGAAACATTAACACCAAATTTACTTGCTTCCCAGATATCGCCGACAGTGCGAGACGCTCGAATTAAAGCTTTTGACGGCACGCAACCGACATTCAAACAGTCGCCGCCCATCAAATGTTTTTCAATCAAAGCAACTTTCGCGCCCAAACCTGCGGCACCGGCAGCCACAATTAATCCAGCGGGCCCCGCGCCAATTACTACTAAATTATAAGAACTAGCAGGCTGCGGATTTACCCAATCGGGCGGATGCAAATAGGAGACTAATTTCTGGTTGTGTTCGTCCATCGGGGGGACAGTTACGCGATCGACTTTTGATTGTGACATTGGCAAATTCTCCTAATTAAATACTTTTTTCTAAAGCTTTGCTGGCTATCCGAGTGATAAAGACAGTAACAGCGACAGTAGCGAGAAAACTGATAATATTAATCAACCATTTTACGGCGGAATCTTGAGGATTTGCATACACAGTTTGCGTGCCTATCGCAGCAACCTCTCCCACCAAAGAACCGGAGTAAACGTACATAATTGTACCCGGTATCATGCCAAAGGAACCCAGCACGTAATCTTTCAAAGAAACTTGAGTAATTCCTAGAGCGTAATTCAATAAATTGAAAGGAAATAAAGGACAAAGACGAGTCAAAAAAACTATTTTTAATCCTTGTTGGGAAACTGCGCGATCGAGAGCTTTAAACTTGGGGTGAGATTCCATATATTTTACCACGCGATCGCGGCATAAATAGCGCCCGATCGCAAAAGCAAATACCGCACCTAAAATGGACGCCGCAAATACGTAAACTGAACCCCACCACAGACCAAAAATCGCTCCCCCTCCCAGCGTCAGTACCGAACCCGGTACAAACAGCACAGTAGCCAAGTTATAAGTAGCTACAAAAGCCACTGGCCCCCACCACCCTAAATCCTCGATCCGCATTAACAGAGTTCTCAAAACATCTTGAACGTAGGCAGAGCGAGTTGCTACAATTAAGAGAGCGAGCAAAAGTGCGATCGAAAAAAACAACACTATGCGTTTAAATTTTACCCTAGCATAATCTTGGATTCGTGCTTTTGCCATGATTCACCCGCAAATATTTATCAGCATTATACTCCAAACTTAAATTATTACTGTAAACAACCCTAAAAGCGATCGTCATGACACCACCAGCCCAACTTCCAATCCCCGAATATTTCGACCCCAAAAAAGTAGGCGAAGTCTGGCGAGTACCCTACCTAGAACGCGCCGCCCAAGCGAAAGATTGGGCTACACAGCACAACATCCCGCCCGCCGCCAGCGACAAAAATCAGATTTGTTTGCTGATAATAGACGCCCAAAATACATTTTGCTTGCCCGAGTTTGAATTATTTGTGGGCGGGCGATCCGGTAGTGGTGCCGTTGATGATAACCTGCGACTGTGCGAATTTATTTATCGCAATTTAAACGCAATTACAACCATTGCGCCGACAATGGACACCCACACCGCCATGCAAATTTTTCATCCAATCTTTTGGATAAACGAAGCTGGCGAACACCCCCTACCAGCCGCAACTTCTATTACACTCGAAGATGTCCAAAAAGGCATTTGGAAAGTCAATCCCGCCGTAGCCGATAGCATCAGCGGGGCTAATTTTTCAGCACTGAAAAAACAGGCTTTCCACTACGTCAAAAAACTCAGCGCCGATGGGAAATATCCCCTGACAATTTGGCCCTATCACTCAATGTTAGGTGGCATCGGACACGCGCTGGTTTCTGCGGTGGAAGAAGCTGTATTTTTTCATACTATAGCCCGCAACAGCCAAGCACTTTTTGAGATCAAAGGCGGGAATCCACTGACTGAAAACTATTCGGTTTTGCGGCCGGAAGTTTTAGAGGGATTCGACGGCAATCCGATTGCGGAAAAGAATGCTAAGTTTATTGATAAATTACTCGATTTTGATGCAGTAGTTATTGCCGGACAAGCGAAAAGTCACTGCGTTGCTTGGACAATTGATGATTTGTTAACGGAAATTTTGGCGCGAGATCCGAGTTTGGCAAAGAAGGTTTATTTGCTGGAAGATTGCACTTCGCCTGTGGTTGTTCCGGGTGTTGTTGATTTCACGGAACAAGCCGATGCAGCTTATCAAAAATTTGCGGTGGCGGGAATGAATGTGGTTAAATCTACTGAGTTAATTTTGGGCGATTAAAGACGTTTTTTTAGGTGGGGTTTTTCAGAGCAAAAAAAGTATCCATGATTAACCAGATGCGGTAATTTTTGTTCGATTAGCACTCGGCTGCGATCGGGAGCATCCCGGTTTTGCGCTTTTGATCATCAAACGGATATTGATCCGTTAAGGTAGGCGCACCGAAGCTTAAGCA
>NZ_JAUBVD010000092.1:0-15017 GCF_036705675.1 Microcoleus sp. AT8-A3 | reverse complement strand
CCGTGTGCGGTGAAAGTCGCAAGCACGGTTTTGTAGGAGAGATGGTAGGGGACACTCTGCCATCGACTCTCTAACTGCATCGGAATGATTTAACCGCAGAGTACGCAGAGATCGCAGAGGAAGAGAAGAGAGAGATGAATAATTTCGATGCACAGGGAAAGGATATAATAACTCTTCTAAATACTTAGGCTACCCATCGAGTCCGATCGGCGGGGAACGGCGAGGGTATAAGTTCCAAATACTACCGCTAGGCGAGCGTACCTCTTACCAATTTTTAATTTCGAGTATCGGAAGCGCCAAGATTATAAGAAACTTTTGACTGCTCAACTGTTACTACTTCTGAAAGAGATTGTTCTGTCGCTACCTCTAAAGCTGGCAGTGGTAGATGCTTCATTTCCCAAACTTTCAGCAAAATTAGATATTCATAAAAAGCTTGCAGCGTGCACCAAGCCAATCCCGCTTGGCCGTCAAGAAATCCGCCGAGTAAAATATACATATAGAAAAAGCGCACCACAGGCCGCAAAGGCAAGCGCAAAGAAAAATCTTTCAAAGCGCGGCGCCTTTCCACCTCCGACGCGCCAAACAATAAACCCCACCAATTTACTTGACCCGCTTCTAATTGGCGGAGAGTTTCAGCCGCCTCGTCAGTCGAGTAGCGGTTGTGCTTTTCAATCCAGCGGGAAAGACCTTTGCTGCAAGTATAGTGAGGGTAAGTTTCCTTCAAAAAGTGAGTAGGCCCGTTGCAGACTTCCCGTTCAGTGTGACCGTAATCCGTAAACCACACTCGGTCTTTGCGAAAGAGACGCATTTGATAACGGGGATATTGAGTGCTGCGGCGAATCCAGCGCTCCATAAATATTACTTTTTCAGCTACGTAATAGCCGATATATTCTTGAGTTTCGATCGCCTTTAAGCATTCAGCAAACAGTGCAGGCGTCATCCGCTCGTCAGCTTCGAGGATGTAAACCCATTCGTATTTGCACGGGACTTCTTGGAGCATCCAAGTCCGCTGGCGTCCGTGAGTTTCAAAGCGGTGCTGTACTGTTTGCACGGCATAGTTCTGAACAATCTCAAGGGTGCGATCGGTGCTGAAAGAATCAACTACAATGATATCGTCACAAAGCAGTGCCGATTCAATGCAAGCGGCGATATCAATCTCTTCGTTGTAAGTCAGAATATAAATTGAGAACATTCCCAGCTTTCAGTAAGGGCAAACTATTGGGTAAACAAACTATTTCTCAGGGATGTCTCGACCAGCGCGATCCCTGCCAGCGCTGGTCAATTTTTGCGGCGGCCGAACCGCAGAATTCCCATGCTTCTCAATCCCGTCCAACCAACAGTAATGTAGCCGATCGCTAACAACAAACTGTTGATTCCCGTCTGCAAACTCGAATTTCTCGATCGAGTTCTTAACTCTTTCTCTTTTTGTTGCTTGCGGGTGCGAATCTCGTTGCGAGCTTGAGTGGGAAGTGATTGAGCTTGCTGTTCCAGGAACTTGTCGAGGGCTTTCGGGTCATTTTTCGACTGCTCAAGCACAGCTTTCAATTCCTTGGGAACCTCTGGACTCTTGAGTGCTTCTTGCAGCTTCCCGTCGTCTTCCAGCAGCGCTCCTATCTGGCTGCGACGCTGGCTTTTGAGCTGTTCTACCTGAGCTTTAAATTGAGGGCTTTTAAGTTGTGCCTCAAGTTGACCTTCCGCTTGTCCCGCTTCTTGATCGACTTGAGCCAGAGCATCCTTGAGTTCCAAACGAGTATTGTTGAGGTGAACGGGAACCAGAGATAGGTAAACTAGACCTAACAAGCTGGAAATCAACAGCGCCCAGAATCGCAAGTCCAGCCAAACGTTGCGTCGCTCAATAGAGACTCCACTGCTGCTGTCCACCCAAAAGCCAGTCATCAGGAGGGCGATACCGATCAAAGGAATAATGCCCTTGTCAACTATCTGAGTTGCAGCAGTCAACTGCCAGCCTCGATTGAGAAGGTCTGAAGTTTCTCCCGGCAGCGACAGAACAATGCAGTCAAGCAAAGCAGACAGAATTAAGATAATCCCGACTACTTTGAGAGTTCGAGCAGCTACTGAAGAAAATTGACGGCTATTACTTGCTTTCATAATTCGTGTTAGATAATTCTACACCGTTAGATTCAAGGGGGTAGTTGAGTGGATTTTGTTGAACGAGTTTAGCTATTTTCCACCAAAATAGCTGCTTCGGGTACCGAACTCGACTTTCCTCTGGGTTTTCACAGGCTGCGGTTGCGACCCAAAGGTCGAGTTTCTGCACAGCTATATACAGTTGGACACAGGAGGCTGTGCGCTTCTGGGTTGGCTGTAAAGCTTGGTCAAGATTGCGCCCAGAAACGGCAGCAAGCAACTGCTGGCTTCTTCTATAGTCTGACGAATCCAGCGTAAAGATGAGCTCTGCACGCTTGGGTTCGGTGCTTTTAACTAGCTTTCGCTCGCGCGGCGGTGTCAGAAATTATAGACACAGGAGGAGCGCGTTTCGTTGGGTTTCACCCCCTAGGGCTCTCACTCCCCGATCGCCTGCCCGATGCGGTGGAACTCTCATCCCTTGTCTTATAGTAATTGATATAAGAGAGGGCGGGAATAAATAATTGTTTACCAACCTTTTTTACCTCCAATTACCAACAGCAGGATATGGCAGTTACCTATAAAATATTAGCTGTTTTTTACCTAGAAATTATATTTTGAAAATCTGCTTGAGCCTCGGTGATCTTTAGTTATCTTTTCTGGCTAAAAAGTTACCAGTTGCTAATTAATGTTTGCTCAAAGGCAACTATTAATTAGTGGAAAAATTGAAGGATATATTTTTAAATAACGAAAGTGCAAGGAATCACATTTTTTGGTAGGATAATTTTGATCGCTGTTCAAATTGGGTGGTAAGGACTGCAATGATTTCTGATGTTTATACGTTGAGAGAACTTGAAAGATCGATCGCATCCGATCCGGACAAGTGGCGTCCGCTCGTGTTTACTAACGGGTGCTTCGATATCCTGCACTGCGGTCACGTCCGCTATTTGCAGGCGGCAAAAAATTTGGGGCGATCGCTGGTGGTGGGATTGAATAGCGACGCCAGCGTGCAAGCTATCAAACCGCAGCAGCCGGGATTGCCACCCCGCCCGATCGTACCGGAAAATCAGCGAGCCGAAGTGTTAGCCGCTCTCAAACCAGTAGACGCCGTAGTAATTTTTTCCGAGATTACAGCAACTAAACTGATAAATATCCTGAAGCCTGATATATACGTTAAAGGAGGCGACTATCAAGTCGAAACTCTGCCGGAAGCACCGGCGGTTATCGCCGGAGGTGGCAAGATTTCCTTGATCGAAATAGAAGTTCCGAGTTCTACCAGTGCGATCGTCAAACGCATTTTACAATTAGGTACTTAACCCTCGATCGCAAACAGCAAACAGTGAGCTAAACTCAGAAGTTGCCCCATCAAAAAATGCTAAAGTACGCGCGTGCGAAGCTATCCCGTAGGGAATCGCTCGTACAATTTCATTCCAATTGCTAAGCAGGAGATAATTTTAATGGAACTCACAAGCAATAACACGATCGCGGAAATCCTACAAAGACACAAAGCAGAGTTACTAGCAGACTGGCTCAAAGAACTGCAAAATACCGGGCTGCGGCGGGACGACTTGATGAGAGCCAAAGAATTGCGCTCGGAGTGTCAAGAGTTCCTGCAATTACTCCACATTGCAGTCGGGCACGGTAATTTTAGCGACATCCAGACACCCGAATGGGAAAATATGCGGGTGTTGCTAGCAGAAGTTTCGCGATCTCGTGTTCAGAGAGGCTTTACTCCCTCAGAGATAGCGAGTTTCATTTTATGCTTCAAAAAGCCATTGTTCGATCGGCTTTGTCATGAACTCACACAAAACCGCGACGCACTTGTCGAACAACTTTGGCTTTCCACCAGTTTATTAGACCAGCTAGGCCTGTGGGTGACAGAAATTTTTCTCAAAGCTCGCGAAGAAGTCATCGAACGCCAGCAGCAAGAAATGCTCGAATTGTCAACACCCGTAGTCAAACTTTGGCAAGGAATTCTCGCTTTACCCATGATCGGGACTCTCGACAGCGCCCGCACTCAAATAGTAATGGAAACTCTGTTGCAAGAAATCATGGAAACTGGCTCAGAATTTGCGATTTTAGACATTACAGGCGTGCCGACTGTTGACACTTTAGTTGCTCAACATTTATTAAAAACTGTAGCCGCCGCCCGTTTAATGGGTACTGAGTGCATCATCAGTGGCATTCGCCCGCAAATAGCTCAAACCATAGTTCACTTGGGAGTTGACTTGCAGGATATTCTCACAAAAGCGACTTTAGCCGATGCTTTTAAAGTCGCGTTGCAGCGCCAAGGTTTAACTATAAAAAATCTTAACGAGGACAGATAAACATATTGCATTCTGACAAAAGAAATCTAGTACAACTTAACAAAGAGGTGAATTTGTGGAACGAATACCGATTCTTCAAATGGGAGAATTTTTGCTAGTAACAATTCAAGTAGATATGCACGATCGCTTAGCAATGACGCTGCAAGATGACCTGACGAACCGCATCGTCAAAACAGGTGTTAAAGGTGTGTTGATAGAAATTTCTTCTCTAGAAATAGTTGATTCTTTTATCGGTCGTATTATCAACAATATCGCTAGTATGTCTCGAATTTTAGATGCGGAAACAGTTGTGGTCGGAATGCAGCCAGCGGTTGCTATTACGCTCGTTGAGTTGGGGCTTTCCCTGACAGGAGTTCGCACAGCTTTAAGCGTTGAAAAGGGCATGATTTTGTTGCGAAAATCCTTGGGTTTTTATCCTCACGAGAATGCGCGAGCAGTTGATCAATTGTCCCATAACTGAGGCACAGGCAGTCAAGAACCTAGTTTGTTTGTAGATACCTTGTTGACAAACTGAAGAAGATTTCTGAGGACAGGGCTTACGCACTCAAGGGGGTTAAATCAAGGGTTTGAGATTGCTTCACTAGGTTCTCTATTGAGAGAAAATCGTAGTAAGTGCGTAAGTCCTATTAGGAGAAACTAAGTTGACCAGCGTAAGTCCTATATTTTGTGGAGAAGTTCTATTTTGGTACAGTAGCCGCTATGTCAAAACGTGAGACACTAGAAATCCGATCGTCATCCGATATAGTCCACGTCCGACAGCAAGTGCGAACTTGGGCTGTAGCAATGGGATTCGGTTTACTAGACCAAACGAAAATCGTTACCGCAGCCAGCGAACTTGCCCGCAATACTGTAGAGTACGGCAAAGGGGGAACTGTAACTCTCGAAACGCTCCAATTAGGAACCCGCAAAGGGCTGAAGCTGATATTTGAAGACAAGGGCCCGGGAATTCCAGACATCGAATTGGCTATGACTGACGGTTATACTTCTAATCACGGTTTGGGTTTGGGGCTCAGTGGTTCCAAGCGGTTGATGCACGAATTTGAGATTGTTTCCAAAGTGGGTAAGGGGACTAAAATTGCGATCGTCCGCTGGCGGTGAACCAGTAATAGGATTTGAGAGTTGAGATTTTTGATTAAACCATTGGGAATGACCGAAAGTATCCAGGATACAAGCCCCCGGATGAATCTCGCGCAAGTTAATGCTTCAATTCTAAAATCTAAAATCTAAAATCTAAAATCTAAAATCGATAGTGGGTAAGGGGACTAAAATTGCGATCGTCCGCTGGCGGTGAGGAGTAAGGAGAGTGGGAGATTGGGAGAGAGTGGAGTCGCGCGCGCTACAAATGACTAATGAGAAACCGGGTTTCTATGAGTTTTGGGTTGGGTAACGAGAAATCTCAGTAGAAACCCGGTTTCTGAGGTCGATCGCGCGCTACAAATGACTAATGAGAAACCGGGTTTCTATGAGTTTTGGGTTGGGTAACGAGAAATCTCAGTAGAAACCCGGTTTCTGAGGTCGATCGCGCGATGGCTAACTAAACTAAGAACTAATGACTAATGACTAATGACTAATGACTTTTTAAATGCGCGCCAGCTTAAGATGAGAACTACAAAATAATGATAGATGCCGTAGCCCTGCCCGTAACAGAAGAAAGTCAAGTGGGAGAAGCGCGCCGAATCGCAGTCGCCCTCGCGGCCGAAGTCGGATTTAACGAGACCGATCGCGGTAAAGTGGCAATTGTTACCACCGAAGCAGCAAAAAACGTGGTCAAGCACGCCCGCGAAGGAGAAATTTTGCTGCGAACATTAAAAACAGCCGCAGGATATAGCATTGAAATAGTAGCGCTAGACCGGGGGCAGGGAATGGCAAATGTCGCGCTGTGTCTGCGGGACGGTTTTTCTACAGCGGGAAGCCCTGGAACTGGACTGGGGGCAATTAAACGCCTCTCTACTTTTTTTGATATTCATTCTGTACCAAAACTGGGGACAGCCTTATTAATGCGGCTGGAACCGACCCAAAATAGCCGGGAAGCATCCCAAAACAGCAATTACTTGGAATTTGGGGTAATCCACTTGCCGAAAGTAGGAGAGCAAATTTGCGGGGATTCGTGGGCGGCAGAAAATCACGGTGAGAAAAACCTGATTTTAGTTGCAGACGGGCTCGGCTACGGGGATTTGGCCCAGGAAGCGTCTGGCGAAGCAGTGCGGGTATTTGAGGAAAACGCCAAACTCGGGCCGAAAGCAATTTTAGAGAAGGCGCACGCTGCTTTAAAAAATACCAGAGGAGCGGCTGCGGCGATCGCCCAAATCGATCGTACCCAACAAACAGTTTGTTTTGCCGGAATTGGCAACATCAGCGGTGTAGTGGTCACAGATAACCAAAGCCGCACCATGGTTTCCTACAATGGCACAGTTGGACATATGATGCGAAAAGTAGCAGAATTTGTTTATCCTTGGTCGCAGCAGTCCCTACTCATCATGCACTCCGACGGTTTGGCGGCGCAGTGGAATTTAAACCGCTACCCGGGTTTAGCCTCCAGACATCCTGCTTTAATCGCAGCCGTGCTCTACCGGGACTTCAAACGCACTCGCGATGACATGACAGTTATAGTAGCCAAGGTAAGAGAAGCAGCGTGAGTTATCCAATCCTGACGACGGAAGTCCGCTTTGAACAAGACATCGTACAAGTACGCCAAAGAGCTCGCCAAATTGCTAAAGGGCTGGGATTCGATTCCCAAGTACAAACCCGCATCGCCACAGCAGTTTCCGAAATTGCCCGCAATGCTTTCAAATATGCAGGCGGTGGCAAAGTAGAATTCATTGTGGAAGGGGAATCGCCCCAAGTTTTTCGGACTCGGATTTCTGACACGGGGCCGGGAATTGCTGATTTAGCGGCTGTGTTAAGCCCCAATTTTCGATCGCAAACCGGCGCGGGACTCGGTTTAGCAGCAGCGAAACGGTTGATGGACGAAGTGAAAATCGACTCTCGGCCCGATCGCGGAACGGCTGTACAATTAATTAAACAGTTTTCCAAAAATATGCCTGCGCTGAGTGCGATCGAACTAAATCAATTAGTTGACAAACTAGCGCGCCAAATTCCCGAAGATCCCTATGCCGAAATTCAGCAGCAAAATCAAGAATTACTACGCACTTTAGACGAACTCCGCCAGCGTCAAGAAGAACTCGTACAATTAAATCAACAGCTAGAAGATACCAATCGCGGAGTCCTAGCACTTTACGCTGAATTGAACGACAAAGCCGAATCTCTCCGGCGCGCCAGCGAACTCAAAACCAGCTTTCTCTCCAATATGAGCCACGAGTTTCGCACTCCCCTAACGGCAATTATGAGCCTTTCCGAAATATTGTTAAATCGCCTCGACGGAGAACTTTCAGCCGAACAGGACAAGCAAGTAAATTACATTTACAAATCCGCCGAGTCTCTCGCAGAACTTGTCAACGACTCGTTAGATTTAGCCAAAGTGGAAGCCGGAAAACTAACTGTTCGCTTGGCTGATTTTGAAGTCGAAGATTTGTTCAGCGCCCTGCGAGGAATGATGCGCCCCCTGCTTCCCCAAAACTCTGCCGTTTCTATAATTTTTGAAGATCCTCTCGAACTTCCAATCCTCACAACCGACGAGGGAAAAGTTTCTCAGATTTTGCGAAATCTGATTTCTAATGCCCTCAAATTTACCGCAGCAGGTGAAGTTAGAGTTGCTGCGGAAATAGGAGAGGAGGGAACAGTTACTTTTTCAGTAGCAGATACGGGCATAGGAATTCCTCCAGCCGACCAAAGGCGGATTTTTGAAGAATTTGTCCAACTCGAAAACCCCTTGCAGAATGGCGTCAAAGGCACGGGATTGGGATTGTCTCTGTGCAAAAAACTGGCGGAATTTCTGGGGGGAAGTATTGAAATCACAAGTTCACCCGGAGTGGGTTCGACTTTTTTTGTCACACTGCCAATTCTGTATCCTGGGGAGGAAGAAAACCCTTTGGAAATGTCCCCTGCTAAGGGAGATGAAATACCGCTGGCAAACGCAAATTCTCGTAGCTTGCGGGGTTGCGGGCGATCGCCAGCGGCGGATTCAGCAGCCAAAGTTTTGATTGAGGAGGATGAAGATAGTTTTTCGGTATTTGCTGAAAAACTTGCTGGGAGAAATTCATTGTACTGCGATATAGGTCGCCGACGGCGCTGAAGGTTGGGTTCGGCTGCTCTTTGAGCAACCGCAAGCAATTTTTATCGACATTATGATACTCACTGAAAGCATCCAGGATACCCGCCACGTGATTCATCCGTGGAAAAATAAAAAACCTGTATCCGATGAAACTGGCCGAACGTATTTATCTCGCGCAAGTCAATGCTTCAATTCTAAAATCTAAAATCTAAAATCTAAAATCGATTGACTGAATTTGACGTTTTGGAAGAGTTGAAAGGCGATCGAACTACTTGTCAAATACCTGCTATCGTGATGAATTCCAAACATTTTGGGTTACATCACTTTTTTGCTGTGCGGGATGCTAGGATTTCACGATAAAAAATATTATTCCGATGCGAAGGGAAACGATATCAGGAATTGTAGCTTTTGAGCACTGAAGTCCGATGCTGCAAACCTAATTATATTTTTTCACCGAATTTTATATGGTTCGTAAGGATCGCGAATTAAATAACTTACAATTTTAATTGTTATTGTGGGATGGGCGGGACGCCCGTCCAAAACGGACGGGCGGGACGCCCATCCCACAAACTTGTGGAAGTTATTTAATTCTCATTCCTCAGAGAGTTAATTTATAGCAGGCAAGATTTATTTAATTTGCAACAGAATTTAACCTTTGTGCTGTAAAATGTAGCAGTTCTCAGTTGCCGACTATATAGTAGGGACTTACCGATGGCCTGTTTTCGTGTGGGCGATCGGCTAAAATCCAGGATAAATCTTGTTCTTAGCAAAGTCTCGATTAATAAAAATAATGCAACAGTAGACCCGGAATCCAAACCCATACAAAATAAGCCATTCCCAATTCTAAAATCTAAAATCTAAAATCTAAAATGGTATGACTTTCATCTCGCTTCAATATGCGCTGTTTCTGTTAGTTTTGTTCGGGGCTTACTGGTTGGTTCCGCTGCAGTGGTGGCGACTGTTCATCATGTTGGCGGGTAGTTTGATTTTTTACGCTTCGCTGCAAATTTGGTACATTCCTTTGCTGTTAGTCGCTGCTTTGTTTAATTACTGCTTGGGGATGGCGATTGGGGAACCTCTGGATTGGCGGATTGCTAATGAATCTTGGAACCGCCGCCGTTTGTTGCTGCTGTGGATAGGCATCTGCCTGAATGTGTTGCTGCTTCTGGGCTTTAAGTATGTGCCTTTTTTATTGAGTTCGATCGGCACTTTGTTCAATTGGCCTGTAGCTATCGACGGGGCTGACTGGGTGAAAAGTCACGTCATCGCACCCCTGGGATTGAGTTTCTTTTGCTTTGAGTGCATTGCTTATTTGATTGACGTGTACCGAGGCGCGCCTGCTGCTACTTCGCTGCTGCACTTTGCTGCTTACAAGTTGTTTTTTCCCAAACTGATTTCCGGCCCGATTACTCGGTATCACAACTTGATATATCAACTGAAAACCCAACAATTTCCAACGCCCGATCGCATTTCTGAGGGACTTTGGACGATCGCCTTTGGTGCAGTAAAAAAAGGTCTTTTCGCAGATAACTTGGGAATTTATGTCGATTTAAGCTTTACCAATTTACAGCGGGCGGGTAGCGAGGATTTGTGGCTGGCGATTTTGGCTTACGGGCTGCAACTTTATCTCGATTTTAGTGGCTATGTTGACATGGCGCGCGGTACTGCTTTGCTGCTGGGTTGGTATTTGCCACCAAATTTTGATTTTCCTTATTTTAGTGCCAGCATAGCTGATTTTTGGCGACGCTGGCACATGACTTTAGGCGATTGGCTACGCAATTATTTGTATTTTCCTTTGGGCGGTTCGCGAGTCGGTTTGTGGCGCACTTGTCTGAATTTGTCTATTGTCATGTTAATTGCGGGAATTTGGCACGGGGCGGCTTGGGGATTTATTGTGTGGGGGGTTTTACACGGTTTAGCTTTGGCGGTTCACAGGCTGAGTGATGTGCTGTTTAAGCGGTGGCGGATCGAGTTTTTGTGGGAAAATCCGATCGGGATTGCGATCGGTTGGCTGTTGACTCAGGCGATGGTTTTTGGTAGTTGGATATTTTTCCGACTTCCCGATTTAAAGGATTCTGGATGGGCGATTTCGCATTTGTGGGGACACACTGCTGACGTGCAGTTTGCTGAGAAAGTTTATGTAGAAGCTTTGGGTTTAGATAGAGTGAGTTTAGCTTGGATTTTGGCTGCTTTGGCTGTGGCGATGCTGGGGAATTATGCGTTGAGTCGGGGTTTGAAATTAGAGTTAAATTGGCCGATGAAATTGGTGTTAGTGCCGCTTTGTTTGTATGCGGTTTGGGTGTTGGCTCCCGAAGGCGGTTTGCCTTATATTTATTTTGATTTTTAGGGTATTATTTAAGTCGCCTTCTGAACAGGCTTTCCGGTCTGTTCCACAAAGAGTAGATTTTCTTGTGGAACAGGCCGGAAAGCCTGTTCTTGAGAATGGTGCAAGATGTCAGTCGAAGTGATTCCCCGCTACCTATTAGTGTCAACTTAAGCTTTTTGTTCGCCAGTCCTCCCGCTCACCCAATAGTCCGCCAGGGAATGAATTCCCTGTCTCATAGCTAAAGTCCTCTCAAAGAGGACTGAAGAACTCATTAGTCCTCATCGCGAGGAATTTCGCTTTGAGGCTCTTGTTTCAACCGCTGCCGGACTGAGGGTTTAACGTTAAGTTGACATCAATGCCCGCTACCCTACAACTGATAAGAACACCAGTCACTCCAGCTACCTACATAAAGTTTAGCATCGGGAATTCCGGCAATTTCTAAAGACAGTAAATTGACGCAAGCCGTCACCCCGGAACCGCAATAAACAATAATTTCTTCAGCTTTTTCTAATTCTGTCCACCGCTGTTTTTGTTCGGATGCCGATCGCACTTTTCCAGTTTCATCCGTCACCCCTTGCCACGGATAGTTAACCGCACCCGGAATGTGACCTGCAATGGGGTCGATCGGCTCCCGCAAACCTTCATATCTCTCGCTTTCTCGCGAATCAACCAAAACCTTTCCCGGCACGTCTTTACGCTCTTTTACCGCCTCAATATCTACCGCCAAATCCTGCTGCAAATGAGCAACAAATTTACCCTCGCGGGGTTCTGGCAAAATATTTGTTACCGGATATCCCGCCGCTTTCCAGCCGCTGAAACCGCCGTCTAACAAAGCGACTTTGCTGTGTCCCATATATCGCAGCAGCCACCACAAGCGAGCTGCAAAAGCCAGTCGCGAATCGTCATAGGCGACGACTAAAGTTTCTGGTGAATTAATGCCGATCGCGCTCAATTTATCAGCTAATTCTTCAATGTTTGGCAGCGGATGTCTACCGCCGTGTTTGCCCACAGCACTCGCGAGATCGCGGTTTAAATCTAAATAGAAAGCTCCGGGAATGTGACTTTCTTGATATTGTTTTTGTCCCAATTCATGGTCGGCAAGGGAAAAACGACAGTCAATGATTACAACTTGCGGATTGTCGGTATTGGTGGCTAACCATTCAGGAGAAACGATTAAAGTGTTGTCAGTCATAAGTATTCAAATCTATGTTTTAACATTTATCGGGAAGGAGCTTTTTTATCGGGTTCTGCTTTATCGGTACGAGATTTTTTAGAAGTTTGTTTCTCCGAAGCTCTTTTTTCAGAATTAGATTTTTTAGGAGTTGCTTTTTCCGAAGGTGGTTTTTCGGCGGGTGCGGGAGTTGGAGTTGGCTGAGGGGGAGTTACTGCTGCTTCTTGAGCGTAAAGCAGATATTTCTGATACTCGATTACTTTTGCTTGAGCTAGTTGATGGTTGGGGCTAGAAACTGGTACTCTTCTCATTAATGAGACGGCTTCTTGCCAACGATCGATAACTGTACTCCAATCTTCCTTGGTTTTTGCCGATCGCCCTAATTCTGCTGCTTTGAGTGCGCTGTTAACGGCTTCTCGAAAAGTATCTGGTGCAGCATCCGGTGCAGTTGCTAAATCTGCTGTTTCACCCGGATTATTCCCCGCAGTTGCTGCTGGCTGGTTCAAAATTTTACCGACAAACGCCACCACGGCGATCGCCAACATACCCGTTACTAGCCCGACTACAATGAAAGTCGATCGCAGTCGGTTCTCAAATGCAGCAAGTTCCGACGGTTTTTCCTCCTCAATATTGTTCTCCATCTCTGTGCGATCGTCCATATTAACCACAGCAGTATTTGGTACAGATTCTCCTCCAAAGCTCTGTGGTTCAAAAGTGCTATTCTCCAAACTAAACTCTTGACTCCAAGCAGCAGCAATCTGACCGCTTTCTCGGCCCTCAACCTTCACTTTGCGAATCGAATCCGGCTGCAAATTCGTCAGCTCGGTGCGAACAAAATCAACTAATGTATTTTCTATGGGTACCTGCTCGGCCTCAAGAATTACATCCAAACAGTCGCCGTCGAGATTAGCGGAGGCTGTGATGCCTTCAGATTGCAACTGGCTGTTGAGCCAAGATGCGATCGCAGTGGCAATATCTCCCTGCTTGGCAAGTTCCTGAAAATTAAGCTCTGTCATAGCTGGACACCTGATAATGCAGAAGGAATGAAAAATTCATAAATAGTTTTTTTAAGTTAAAAACACCCTAACTGAAATTCAATGAATAGTATAATATATCGCGGCAAATCCCAGCCCAAAGATGCAAATTCTCACTCTCGCTCCCCCTGGCATCCCTTGGGGAATGACTTGCATTGCTTGGCTTTAAGCCGAACTCAGGTTTGTAGTGAGGAATGCAAGTCGTCTTGCTCAGCCGCCAAATACTGCTGCTGCAACCAGGTTTTTGATACCGGGCGCGCCAGTCCAGATATTGCCAGCGTCGCCCCTACAACCAGCATCCGGCTGGAAAAATGCTCGATCGCGCGGATTCGAGATTTGAGATTAAAAAATTGTGCGATCGCAGTGCCATCGGCGGACAGCGAGTGATATCATCATTTAGTCAATATTCAATTTTTTATAGCAAATAACTCGATCGCACAATGGTAGCAATAGCAATTTTAGCGGCTGGACGCGGCACGCGCATGAAATCTGACTTGCCTAAAGTTCTACACGAATTAGGCGGTCGATCGCTAGTTGAGAGAGTCCTCCAAAGTTGTCAAGAAATTCAAATTACCAGGCGACTTGTCATCGTCGGTTATCGAGGTGAACTCGTTAAAGAATCCCTGATTCGAGGTCAAGAAAGATCAGGAAAAAATCCTCAATCTCCTCCCCTAGAATTTGTCGAACAAACCGAACAATTGGGAACCGGTCATGCCATCCAACAATTGCTGCCTCACTTAGAGGGATTTCAAGGAGACTTGCTGGTCTTAAATGGGGATGTACCTTTGCTGAGGGCAGAAACTATCAAACAATTGATGGCCATTCACAAACAGCACAAAAACTCTGCTACTTTATTGACAGCTAATTTACCGAATCCCCAAGGGTACGGACGAGTATTTACCGACAGTCAAAACTTAGTCCAGCAAATTGTCGAACACCGCGACTGCACACAAGCTCAAAAGCAAAATCACCGAATTAATGCAGGTGTTTACTGCTTTCACTGGCCGGATTTAGAGAAAATTTTGCCAGAATTGAAGGCAGATAATGACCAAAAAGAATATTACCTAACTGATACGGTAAATTTCCTCAGCCCCGTGATGGCGGTGGATGTGGAAGATTATCAAGAAATATTGGGAATTAACGATCGCAAACATTTAGCCACAGCTTGCGATATTTTGCAAACGCGGATAAAGGACAAGTGGATGACGGCGGGAGTGACGCTGCTCGATCCCAACAGCATCACGATCGACGATACCGTAGAGTTGCAGCCGGATGTCGTAATTGAACCGCAAACTCACTTGCGGGGAAATACTTCGATCGCCTCCGGGAGTCGCATCGGCCCCGGCAGTTTGATCGAAAACAGTCAGATTGGGGAAAATGTGACTGTGCTTTATTCAGTGGTTTCTGACAGTATGGTTGCTGAAAATTCGCGAATTGGCCCTTACGCACATTTGCGGGGACACGCAGAAATTGGGGCTAACTGTCGCGTCGGCAATTTTGTAGAATTGAAAAATACTCAAATAGGCGATCGAACTAATGTCGCTCACTTGTCTTATTTAGGCGACGCGACTTTGGGAGAAAAAGTCAACATCGGTGCGGGGACAATTACGGCGAATTATGACGGAAAAAACAAGCACAAAACTCAAATAGGCGATCGGAGTAAAACGGGTTCTAACAGCGTGCTGGTTGCACCGATAACTTTGGGGGAAGATGTTACTGTAGCGGCGGGTTCTGTGGTGACAGAAGATGTGCCGAATGATTGTTTAGTAATGGCTCGTTCCCGGCAAGTTGTCAAACCAGGTTGGAAGTTGAAGGAATGAGAATTAAATAACTTCCACTCTTGAAAGTGGGATGGGCGTCCCGCCCGTCATGAGGGGACGGGCGGGACGCCCATCCCACAATA
>NZ_JAUBVD010000091.1:0-15562 GCF_036705675.1 Microcoleus sp. AT8-A3 | reverse complement strand
TCGTCTACAGCGGCAAATTGCTGCTTTTTTCCGTATGCTTTGAATTCAAAAACTAGCATGACTTCGACCTCATCACGTTCTTCTTATGCTAACAGCACTAGCTTAATATCATCAAAGTGTTTACAAGACTTTACAGAGTTGTATCCTAAGTTGCAATCCTAATATCTAATGAAAGATACTGGGAAGCTAAAGCCTCCTTCTCCCTTTCATCCCCGGACTAAAGTCACGGGGTTTTCATGTTCGATTTCTATAAATTATGGTAACAATGAGTACCCCCCACATCCCGACGGGGGATTAAACCCCGTCTCACAGACCAAGCCGATTAAAACTCACCTCTTGCAGCATTCTCAAAAACGGGCTCTCCGGCCCGTTCCACAAGAGATTAATTTTCTTGTGGAACAGGCCGGAAAGCCTGTTCCTAAAAGGATTATTGACAATGGTGCAATATCTAAGTTTCAATCAACAATTCTACCGCTGCTGATCCGCTGGAAAAGCACCCGCTTTCACCGCCACAGTAACAGGTTGTCCGCCGCGGCTCAATTCAAGCTGCAGATCGCTGCCCACTGTACTTTTCTCGACAATTTGCTGTACGCTGCCAGCATCGCTGACTTCTGCACCATTGATTCTCTTGATCACATCGGCAACGCGAACTCCAGCTTGTGCCGCCGGAGAATTTCTCGCAACTCCCAAAACTAACACGCCTTTATCTTCAGTCAGCCTCAATTTGGTGTTGGGATTTTGATTAAATTCTCTCTTGATTGCGGGAGTAATGCTCAACATCCGAACGCCGAGATAAGGATGTTCGGCTTTTCCTACTGTTACTAATTGGTTGGCAATTTGTTGTGCTCGATCGATCGGAATAGCAAAACCCAATCCTTGAGCGCCTTGAATAATCGCCGTATTCATGCCGATAACTTGACCGCGCTGGTTCAGCAGCGGCCCACCAGAATTGCCGGGATTGATCGCAGCGTCGGTTTGAATAAAGCTGACGCGCTTGTCGGGAACACCGACATCGGCGCTAGAACGGCCTGTAGCGCTAATAATTCCCACAGTCACAGTATTGTCCAAACCGAGGGGATTGCCGATCGCGATCGCCCATTCTCCCGGCTGTAACTCTTCAGATTTGCCCAAACTCACCACAGGCAAATTGTTAGCTTCTATTTTAACAACAGCCACATCAGTAACTGTATCTACGCCTAAAACTTTGCCGACAAATTCGCGGCCATCCTTCAGTTTTACCGTCACCGTATCCGCGCCATTAACAACGTGAGCGTTAGTCAAAATGCGGCCATCTGAACCAAAAATAAAACCCGAACCTGAACCCCTTTCTACCCGATTTCCCGGCGCAATCGGAGATTCTGAACCGAAGAAGCGGCGGAATTGCTCGGGTATCTCATCTGGAACTTGGTTCGTCACCGTGCGAGACGAATTGATCCGCACCACTGCCGGCCCGACTTCCTGCACAACTTTACTGACAAAATTAGAGTCTTGAGAGGGAAGTATATTTGCAGGCAATGCTGAGATTGGCGCTGTAGTTGAAGGTTCAGCTTGAATGGCGTTAGAACTTCCAGGAACTTGAGAAGTTAGGGCGTTGCACCCAACAGTTGCGGTGGAACCGAGCAAAATGAGAGATAAAAAAGCCAGTTTTTTCGGCAAAGAAGAACGGCGAGAACGCACAGTTGTAGCAGGCATATTTTTAGTTGACATAGTATTGATTTGGTGGGAGTTAGAGGGAGAGTTATAATTAGGATTTTGCATTTTTAGCACCTACTGTAATTAAATTACAACTAAAGGTTCTTTAATTTTAATTCAAGCATTTATGAGTTCTGCTTGACTGGTGGGGTTTACCCTACAAGCTGGGGTAGAAACCGGACAGTCGCCGGCAAATTGTTTGTGGATTCGAGCTTTTGAGTGCGATCGAACTGGGTCGGCACTGGCGAATTGCTGTGTGAGTGCGATAATACAAACTACGGTAGCCAGCTCGCATATTCCGCATTTCTCGCGAACTTTTCACCAAAAAACTGGGTCTGAAGCCCCGTCCTTATAGGACGGCTTTACATTGAATTAAATCCCCTTTCGGGGTCGGAGAGGGAATTTTATGCAACCTCTCCGATTTTTGGGGAATGGTTGCCCCAAACTCCCATTTCTGGGGTAAAGTTAGCTTCGACAAGGTTATAAAGGCTTGCGCCGGCTAGCAGCACTGTCGAGCGTGACCTTAAGACTGTTTAACCACTAGCGACAGAGCAAGGGACTAGCTTCGCATCAAGCGGGTGTCGTGACCTAAATAACGTAGCTATTTAAAGCTTAGTCTGGTCAGAATGGCCTGTTAGATTTCTCTTTCAAGCCTCACGCCTTTAGGCTGAGGTTTCTGACAGGATTGATATCCGAAGTCAACAACAATCGTGCACTCAAAAAAACCAGGTTTCTACGCAAAATATTCGTTGTGAGCGATCGAGGTTAACGTAGAAACGGAGTTTTTGACCCCGCCTGCATCCATGAAGGACAGCAGTTAAAGCACCGGAAAGCCTCACCCTAAAGCAGGAAGTAAAAAACCTGTAAAGCCTCAAGCTAAAGTACCAACTAAACCTTAAGTCAAAATAGCCTGCAAAAACTCTCTTCAAATCTAAAATTTGAACCTAGGGAGGAATTTTATTGCTCCATCGGTTCAATGGAACTAACCGAATCGATTTCCCTCGACTTTTTCCTCGAACTTTCCAAAACATCAACAGTATTCTTAATAAAACCAGCCATCGGCACAGCCACTAACAAACCTGCTACTCCTGCCACTTTAACCCCCACCAGCAGCGCCACTAAAATCCACACAGGATTGAGACCGATAAAACCGCCTAATAACCGAGGAGCAACCCCGCTTTCAATTATTTGCTCAATTACTGTAGCGACAGCTAAAACTGTGACTCCGAGCCAAAAGTTGTTTAATGTGATTAGCAAACTGACAATGCAAATACTGAAAGGTGCCCCGAAGGGAATCATAGTCATTACACCCACACCCAAACCGAACAGAAGTCCGAAGGGAACTCGCATAATTAAAAAAGCAACAGTGATAGACAGTCCCATCAAACCCGCCAAAGTTGCTTGCCCGACGAAGTAGTTGTGGAAGCTTCGCGCCAGCAACTCTCGCAATTGAAGGCTCAGCTTGGAGGGAAACCATTTAAATAATCCTTCCCATACGCGATCGCCGTGCAAGAGCAAGTAGAATGTCACGACTATGGTGAGGAGGAAATTCAACAGACTGTCTGCAGCACCCAAACCAAATCTGAGAATTTCGCCAGTGAGAGACTGCAATTGAAATGAAAGTCGATCGCTCAATTGGGTAGTCAAACCGCTAACATCAATGCGGAGATTGCGATTTTCCGCCCAATTGTGGAATGCTTCAATTTGTTCTGTGCCAGAAACTATCCAAGTCGGCAGTCGGGTGGCGAGCTCAGTGATTTGGTTTAGCAGAATGGGAGCCAGAGTGATAGCTAAAACCACCAATACCAGTAAAGTCAAAAACAATACCGATAAAACTGCTCGATCGCGCTTTAAGCCGTATCTGTGCAGAAAGCGCACGGGATAATCTAGCAAAAAAGACAGCACTGTAGCCACTACCAAAACTGTAATCAGGGCGCGAAAATATTCAAAGACTAGGAGGGCTAACCAGCAGTTGAGTACCGCTAGGGGAAATACCAGTCCGTAAGTCCACCACTGCTGCAGTTGAGTGAAACGTCTCATCTAAGTTAAGCGAGTTAAAATTTGAGATGCAAGATGTGAGATTGGCGCTGCTATTCGCCCTTCTTTCTTAACCACTTTATAGTGTATTTATTTATACCCGACTGCTGAAAATTTCCAGTTGCTCGACCCGCAGCGGAAATTGGGTTGCTGGCAGGCAGAGCCTGCCACAACTATGTTATATCGTTTCCGCTAGTATGGATATATTACCTGCGAAAATAATTTATTTTCAGTTGACCGGGCAGCGGTTTGCAAATCGCAATTCAACCTTTTTCCCCGTGCCTTTCGAGAGCTAATTGAATTAAACGGTCTACTAATTCAGGGAAAGAAATGCCGTCCGCTGCCCACATTTGCGGATACATACTGGTAGCTGTAAAGCCGGGAAAAGTGTTGATTTCGTTAATCAAAACTTCTCCGGTTGATTCAATGTAGAAAAAGTCTACTCGCGCTAAACCTGCAGCGTCTACAGCCAAAAATGCTTGCACTGCCATTTCTTGGATTTGCGAGACGATCGCACCGCTGACTTTTGCCGGGATTGAGCAGTCGGCTTGTCCCTGGGTATATTTAGTTTCGTAATCGTAGAAATCGCTTTGAAAAGTAATTTCTCCCACCGTTGAAGCTTGGGGATTATCGTTACCCAAAACTGCACATTCTAATTCTCTAGCAACCACACCCGCTTCGACAATTATCCGCCTATCGTAGCTGGCGGCGCTGTCGAGGGCTGCTTCTAATTCAGCGCGCGATCGAGCTTTAGAAATTCCCACAGACGAACCCAAATTCGCTGGTTTAACAAAGCAAGGATAGCCCAAACTCGCTTCAATTTTGTCGCACAGTTTGGGGAAAACGCAAGGATTAGACCAGATTTCGGAACGGTTGACAGCGACGTATTTTACCTGCGGCAAACCAGCCTGAGCAAAAGCCATTTTCATAGCAATTTTATCCATTCCCAGCGCCGAACCTAAAACGCCGGAACCGACAAAAGGAACTTGCAATAATTTCAGCAATCCTTGCACCGTACCGTCTTCACCGTTTGGCCCGTGCAAAACAGGGAACCAAACATCTACAGCATTAAAATTAGGAAACTGTCCAGAGGCGGGAGAATCATCTTCTGCTGTTTGTTCCTCTATTTCCAGAGGTTTTCCGGTGGCTAAGACTTCTTGAGGTAATGTTCCCGACAGCCAGCGGCCGTTTTTTTGGATATAAAAGGGCAGAACTTCGTATTTAGAGGCATTTTCCTCAGCAGCGAGGGCACGGGCGATCGCGCGCGCCGAACTAATTGAGACATCGTGTTCGCCCGATCGCCCCCCGAACAATAGCCCGATCCGCATCATTGTCATTTTTCACTACTCCTAGGACTTTTCGACAAATATACACGCAGTTAGCGCAGCCAACGCAGAAACGAACCGCCTTAAAACTACTTATCTCCTCCCTCCCACTCTTCCTCTGTGTCCTCTGCGCTCTCTGCGGTAAAAAAAATTACATCTTCTTAGAAAAGTTCACCAGTAAGCCGTCCCCTATCTCATTCCGGTGCTATTTAAAGCATTTCCCCCGTCAAACTAAAAGCGCGAATATCTGTAATTTTAACCCGCACAATTTTCCCCGCCAATTCAGCAATATCACCCTTAAAAAATGTGAGACGATTGCCGCGAGTGCGCCCCATCACCTGAGTTGGATCTTTGAGATTCTGGACTTCCACCAAAACCTCTTCAGTACGTCCGAAATAGCGCTGCGATCGTTCCATCGCCGTTGTTGTCACCACATGATTGATCCGTTGCAGGCGATCGGCTTTCACCTCCTCACTCAACTGATTTTCCCACAAAGCCGCCGGCGTCCCAGGGCGAGGCGAATAAGCCGCAGTATTCACCAAATCGAAACCAACATCTTCGATCAACTTCAAAGTCTTTTCAAACTGCGCTTCCGTCTCCCCAGGAAAGCCGACAATCGCATCCGCAGTAATCGAAGCATCCGGCATATAACGGCGAATTGTATCAATAATCCGGCGGTATTTTTCCTGAGTATAACCCCGCGACATCGCTTTCAAAATATCATTATCTCCCGACTGAAAAGGAATGTGAAAATGTTCGCAAACCTGCGGTAATTCAGCACAAGCCTTAATCAATCTTTCTGTAAAATAGCGCGGGTGGCTAGTAGCAAATCTGAGGCGATCGACACCAGGCACATCCTGCAAAAAATAAAGCAAATCCGTCAAAGTATGCTGGTTGCTGCCGTCCGGTTTTGTCCCCGGCAAATCGCGCCCGTAAGCATCAATATTTTGCCCCAACAAAGTTACTTCCTTGTAACCTTGACGGCCCAAATCCTCCATTTCCGCGCGAATTGCCTCCGGCATTCGCGACTGTTCAACCCCGCGAACATTCGGGACAACACAATAAGTGCAGCGTTCATTGCAGCCGTAAATTACATTCACCCAAGCAGTCACCTTGCTATCGCGGCGCGGCTTAGTAATATCCTCCATAATTTCAACAGCTTCAGTCGCCACGACTTGATTGCCCTCAAAAACTTGTTCCAGCAAATCTTCAAGTCGGTTAGCGTGTTGTGGCCCCATTACTAAGTCTAATTCCGGCACTCTCCGCAGCAGCGCTTCACCTTCCTGCTGCGCGACGCATCCAGCTACAATTAAAGTTAAACCCGGTTCTTGGCGCTTGCGATGAGCTTGCCTTCCGAGGTTAGAATAAACTCTTTGTTCGGCATTGTCGCGAATCGTGCAAGTATTGTAGAGAATCAAGCTAGCTTCGTTCGGGTCTTCCGAGAACTCAAAGCCCATATTTTCCAGAATGCCGGCCATCCGTTCCGAGTCGGCTTTATTCATCTGGCATCCGAAAGTAGTGATGTGATAGCGGCGGGGTTTAACGGTCATGGCGAATTGCAGGCAAATAAAAAATATAGGTTTTCAACCTTAACACTTTATTATAACACTTCTGCGTTAAACGACATACGTCTGGTAATTTGGAATTTTAGTATTTATAGGGTGTGCAATACGCCCCTTATCGCTACAAATATTTTTAGATCCCCCACAAAATCTGCGAAGTCGGGTATCTGGCTATTCTGTTTTTTTAGTGAGATAAAAATTGTAAAATTGTTTTGGCAATACCTTGTGCAGCCAAATAAGGAACCCCATTGCCAACAGTTTTAAACATATTAGTCAACGTCATCTTGGGCGGCAGTGCAAAATCTTTTGGCAGTGACTGAATAGCCAGTGTTTCTGCAACAGAAAGCCGGCGAAGTTTGTAAGGGTGCAAGTGAACTTCGTTATTGCCGTAACAAGCTGTTGGCGAATAACGCCACCGATGCAATCGCTTGAAAGATTTTTTTGAATCATCTCCTTCATCAACGGAAGCAAACCGCTTAATGCCTGCTTTGGGTTGAAAATAGTGTTCGGCATTGGGATGGTTGAGAACGTCATTTTTTTGGAACCAAAATTCTACCGTTAAATCTTGGTGAATGCCATCAGGACAAGGCACGAAACCATCACCTGCAAAGGCTGTTCTATCAGGCCAAGGATGAGAAAAAATTTCTGATTTGGGATATAATACCTGACTTTGCCAAGGAAATAAACTTTCGGCTAACATTTGGCTTTTTTCCTCTAGGGAAATGCCCAGATTTCTGACAAGGTTTTTTCTAAATCCAATCAAAATAATTCTGTCTCTATCTTGCGGGACACCGTATTCTATCGCATTAATTAAACGTTCGGCAAAAACGTATCCCGAATCAGCCAACTGCTGTTTTAGTTCGTCGTAAAAAGATTTATGTTTTTTGGTTCTCCACAAACCTTTGACATTTTCAAATAAAAAGAAATCTGGCTGCTGCTGACAAATCAATTCAATGTATGAAGCTGAAAGTTGACCTTTATCTCCTTCCCCACCTCGGTTTTTGCCGCCAATAGAAAAGTCAGGACAAGGCGGCCCAGCGATAAATCCCACAATATCGTGATGCTTGCGGGCATCCTGCATCAATTCCCGCAGGCGAAAAGCTGGTTCTCCCCCTACAAGTCGAGTTACATCTGCTTCCTCTCCTTCGCAATATCCGTATTCTGGTAGCGGCAAATTCAGGCACTGCCGAGAATAGCGGTATGCTTGCATGAAAGGTGGGAAAATTTCATTGACATACGCTATATTAAAGCCGATCGACTCAAAACCCAGATCGAGCAAGCCAGAACCCGAAAAAAATGAGAAAATACAGGGCATGGGGAATTGGGAATTGGGCATGGGGAATTGGGAATTGGGAATTGGTAATTAGTAATTGACCGGGGCGGGTTTATGAGATTATTAATTTGAGGCGATTATTATTTGTAAAACCCGCCCCTACAGGCATCACAAAAATCACACAATATTTTTACAACCATTGGCCGCCTCGGAAACGCCAGTGGGGAAAGAAAATCCGCATCAGTGTTTGCGACGCCAGATAAATAGCCAGCCACACTAAACTGTAATGCAAAGCAAAAGCTCCCAAGTCAAAATCTTGTGCAGGTATTCCCGGCAAACCGATAACTTTGATTAAAAATAACACAAAAAGTGCCTCCCAAATCCCAGCGAGCACTTGAAATACACCGGGCCAATCTCGATCCCAGCGGAACTGCTGGATGTATATATATAAAGCATCCCAGCCGATGCCAAAAATCGCTACATACCCTAAAATCCAGAAAAAGATTGAGCCTGATTGGGAGGTAATTAAACCCAGAAAAAAGGGCAGCGTTACTAAAATGCCTGCGGTTGCAAATAGCAGTAACCGAGTTTGCCAGCGGCCGAATAAGGTGGGAGTCATGCGATTTTAGATTTTAGATTTTAGATTTTAGATTGAATGGGAAGGTTGTTCGATTTGGGATTTGGGATTTGGGATTTTAGATTGAATGGGAAAGTTGTGCGATTTGGGATTTGGGATTTGGGATTTTAGGTTGAAGGCGAAGTCCGTTTTAATAAGTTAAATATGATATCTTTTACCATTTTTAAGAACAGGCAAGATGCCTGTTCCACAAAGAGTGACTTTTCTTGTGGGGTGGGCAGGATGCCCGCGCAAGATGCCTGTTCCACAAAGAGTGACTTTTCTTGTGGGGTGGGCAGGATGCCCGCGCAAGATGCCTGTTCCACAGAGAGTGAGTTTTCTTGTGGAGTGGGCAGGATGCCCGCGCAAGATGCCTGTTCCACAGAGAGTGAGTTTTCTTGTGGAGTGGGCAGGATGCCCGCGCAAGATGCTCGTTCCGCGAAGAGTGGGTTTTCTTGTGGGGTGGGCATCTTGCCCGCCCGTAAAAAACCTGCTAGCCCGTAAAAAAACTATTGAAAATGGTGCAATGTCTCCGTTAAATCTATTAAATCCCGTACATGGCTTGTTGCCGAACTTCGTCCTTCAAATTAGTCGGGAGATTTATTGAAAATCCACTTCAACCACTGCACGAACGATCGCCAAACGCTCAATTTCCGCACACCCGCAACTCGGTTGGCGGCCAGACTTTCAACGGAACGCAAGGCGGCGTATTGCAAGCCCAAAAAACTGTCTACCGGCGCGTAAGGCCCCCCCAAAGTAATCGCGCCGGCTGCGTATACCCGGCCTTCTGTGTTGCTAGCAGAAGAATTCCGCAATTCGGGAACTTCAAAATCGTTGTTAACACTCAGCCGCCCCAAACTGTTGAGGGGAAGATTGTATTGAACTACCAAATCGTTTAACAAGGGACTGGTTTTTACCTTAGCGTCCAAACCCGTAGCATCAATAATAAAATCAGCTTCTAACTTAATTTGCCCCTTGAGTTCCTTCTCCTGAATGTATGTTACTGTGCGGTTTTGACTGTCGCGCTCGACTCGCTCGACTTCGCCGAAGGTAATTTGATACCATCCTTGACTTAAACCTTCTTTGACAATCCGCCGCCAGTCGCTGCGCTGGGCTGTGGTAGTGCCGCCCCAGTCTGTGAGTAACTGCGGCCGCAATTCAGGGGCGGCTTGTTCCAAAAGTACGCGGAGTTCCCCGCCCCAGCAAGCTTTCGGCCAGTTGAAAGGTTGAAATTCGTAGTGATTTTCGACTTTTCGCTCAGCGAGTTTAAATTTGTTACCTTGAGGTTTGGGCGATCGCATCAAATGCAATACTTGAATGTTGCCGTTCCGCTGTCGCGCTTCGTAAATTCGCTGCACCACCCGCGAAGCCACAATTCCCCGGCCTCTAATTAACACGCTGCCGCCGCTGGCCTCCAATTTTTCGTAAACGCCGTCGTGCTTTTCGTAAGCGTTGACAACCGACTCAAAATCCTGGGTTTTTTCGCGGTAAGCTTGCAAGTCCGGCAAAAATTGAATGGCGGGATAGCCGGTGGCTAAGTGTACGTATTTGGCGATTAAAAAAGCGTGGTCGCGGTGATCCGCATTCGATCGAGAATAAGCGATCGCGTACCTGCCGTCATCTGTTTTGCGAATTCCCCGCACTCTACCGTAGCGAAACATCTGATTCCACCCAATTCGATCGACTTCCCTGTCAATAGAATCAAACACATTCCCCGCGCGAGGCGTATAAGTTTCGGCAAAAGTCGGTTCAGCAAACACCTGCCACATCAACTTCAACGACATCCCCAAACGCCCTTTGAGCAATTCCTGCCAAGCTTCCCGCAAAGCATAGGGAGGCCAGCCCCAAATGTTGTCTGGACAAGAGTCAGAATTCGATCGTAGGCGTTCCCGCAGCGGAATTTGAGAATTCAGGCACAGACGCAGGTAGCGGGCGTAAGGCTGGTTTTCCATGCCCAAAACCGCAATTCGATCGATTTTCACGCCGCAAATTCTCAGCAAATCCACCCAAATAAAGCTGCCTAAACCGCCACCAACGGCTGCCCAATCAACTTCTGTCACAGGGAGTCCCATAGATTGGAGCGATCGCATTGACACTTGAGAAGCGTGCAAAAATGCGATCGGCGGAAATTCTCCCCTACTACCTGTTTGAGAAACCTGCGACATTATTTGCGGCCCCAATGCCGGGTCTGGCCCATTGGTCTGCGGGTTAAAGAAAATGTGAGAATTGACCGACGGCGTTTCAGGGGAATTAACAGCAAAAGAAATGCCGATCGCGTAGGGCCCAACTTGCAGCATATCGCCGTTTGCCAGCACGCACCGGGTTTGGCGAATGCCGTTAACAAAAGTACCGTTGCGGCTACCCGTGTCAGTCAGTAAAATACTGTTACCTTCGGTGCCAATCACTGCATGAAAGCGAGAAACTTGACTGCTGCTGAGGGCAATTCGAGAAACTCGTTTCCCGTTGATTGTGGCGGGCATAGCTTCAAAAATTCGTCCCAAAGCGATGGGTAAGTCGAGTATGGGGGATCGACAATCCCCCGTAGCTGTATCTGTCCAAGTCAGTCGCAGGCGCAAGGGTTGAGAATTCATGATTATTTTTTAAACATCAGCCGTCGGCTTTGAGCTTTCTGCAAAAAAAGATTTTTGAAGTTGAGAGTGTTTAGCGGATAGCCTGAGTTTCCGTTTTTCTTAAATCTTGCACCATTGTCAAGAACGGGCTCTCCGGCCCATTCCACAATAGATGAATTTTCTTGTGGAACAGGCCGAAAAGCCTGTTCCTAAACAAGTAATTGAGAATGGTGCAACATCTGAGTTTTTCAAACTTTCACGGAGACAGCATCACACTCGCCGCCGCCGCCAAAGAAGTACCGCACCACGGACACCCCGCATTCAACTGTGCGTAAGGCGAAATTCGGCTGCACTTGGGACACTGCAAACCATATTTTGAAGGCCCCGTCGGCTGAAAGTTACCAGGTGCGGGAGGCCCAGACAGCAAAACTGTCTGCGGCGCGGCTACCTGCACCTCCGTGACATTCACCACCTCAATTTGCACTTGGCCTAAATGGATGTGGCTTCCCGATTTCAATTTTGCTTCGCCTCGGGCGAGAATTTTTCCATCTACCAGCGGCGGATTGCTTTCGCGCAAATTCCGCACTGCATACTCCTGCAATTCCTGATTAAAAAATATTTCAACGTGCAGCCCCGATACGCTGGGATGCGAAAATACTATATCGCACTTCGCCGGATCGCGCCCGATCCTCACGGTTCCCGGATTTTTGCTCGGCTGTCCGTTTTCAATTGTCTGAGTTTGGCGCACCCCAGCTTCTGTCCATGCTAAAGTGAGCTGGTTTGTCATGATTTTATAGTTAACTCAAAAATATAAAAAAATATTAACTGATTTATTTTGAGGAGGGACTTCCTCACCAAAAAACTTAATTATAATTATTGACCAAGAATTTCTTCATGTGGTACCCGCCACGTGATTTATCTCGCGCAAGTCAATCCAAAATCTAAAATCTAAAATCCTTGCGTCCCCCGAATTAATCTCGCGCAAGTCAATCCAAAATCTAAAATCTAAAATCTAAAATCGAATGACGCCGACTAGATCGCACTTCTAAAAATATTATTATGTGCAGCTATACAAAAAAGCCCTGACTTCGGGGCTTTTAGTGCTCGTATTGGCTTTTTTTGAGAGACTGAATCGCGCTTGTCAGCTTTTCTTTCCCGCAAAATTATTGACCGCAGTGCAGCTTGGTAAAAAAATTGCTGTTCAAGATTTGCCAGGGATTGCTAAAAAGTAATTCCTGGGGGGTTTTCACATTTGCGAGGCTGTGGTGCGCTAGTCACGAATTTTGGAGGTTGGACGATCGAACTACCTTGGTAACTTCGATCGCCCCCCCTCCTCAAACGTTTACTGTCCTAGTGCTATGTCTCACGCTGCAACTGTGCAATCTTTCATTACAGGGCAAGCCTTAAGAGACTTAAGCTTCGCTTTTGCGGCTTTTGCGACCGCCTTCGCGACCAATTTGAGCCATGTGTTCGCGATTTCTGCTGACAGCTTCGCCGCCTTTTTGGCCAGCTTGTCTGGCTTCTTCAGGGGTGAATTCGTGTGCAGTTCCTTTCTCGTGTGCAGCTTTTCCGCCTTTGCTAGCAATTGCGCGCTGTTTTTCTGCATCCATAGAAGCGAATCCGCGTTTGCTTTTCTCAGCCATGACTGTCTCCTTGTTTTTTTCTGATTTTTTAGCTCGATCGCGCCTTCGCCTCCCACTGTCATGGTTACTCCCAGCCAGTGGTGAGATATCCGACGGTAAATTATGAAACCTCATCAGACGAATCTAAGCTTTTGGTTTAACTCGCAGAATGAATATTTCATAACTTACAAATGTGAACTAAAAATAGTTCACGCCCGGGCACTATAGTTAGAGCCGCCAATTTTTTAAGCTGGTTACTGTCTTTCAATCATTCTATAAACCCCCCAACTTTTATACCTCTTTCTCAGGTATAGTCATTCTTTAGTTCGCTGGAAGGATGGAACCGAAAGCTGATTGGCAGTAGACTCAGAGGATTTTTCGACTTAACCGCGCCTCCTCAAAAACTAAAAGTCCCAAGACGGATGCTTTTTTGGTCTTTTTACTTTTTTTTTTGAGCCATTCCGCGCTTGCCACCGATCCCTATGTTAGTTGGTCTGCCGATCGAGTGGTTTCTGGCAAGCGATATTTTGGGGCGCAGCGCAGGACGTACTCGATCGCACTTATCAAGTTTACCTTATGACCTATCGAAACATACATCGGCTTTACCCCTGTTTGCGTTCTTAGCGCTGCGCCTACCGTTGATCCCTCTAGCAGCAAGGGTTGCCAACTGCCCCGGTCGAGTCCGACTTCGGAATGTTCTCCCATAAATCGATTTTTGGCAACTCCGATCGTGGGAATCCCTGTCAAAACCCCCAAATGGCACGCCAGACCGAATCGGCGGGGATGGGCTAGTCCTTGACCGTCGCACAATATCAAGTCTGGCCTCAAACTGATATTTTCCAACGCATCAAGGACTGCCGGCACTTCTCGAAAAGACAGGAAACCCGGAAGGTAAGGAAAAGTTGTAGGACTGCGAACCACAGCTTGCTGCTGCAATTGCAAGTCGGGAAAGCTCAGAACTGTTACAGCGGCCCGCGATACATCGTTTGCACTGTCGTAGCCGACATCTACACCGGCGACGTACCGAACTGTGTCCAGTTGATTTTGGGTAATTACCTCTGACCGAAGCTGTTCTTGAATGGCGATCGCCTCTTCAATTGTCTGCGGCCAAGGGTGTCGCTGCAACATTTTGATTTTTCTTCAACCGTTCTCATCTAAGCTTAACTTATTTTCGGGCATTTTTAAACTCGGATTTTTATCGTTTGTAGCTATAAATTCCCAACTTGCCCAAGCAGTCTTTTTTCTACTCAGGAGGGTTTAGCAAGTCGGGCCGATGCCAATTCTACAAATAGAGTCTGTACGTCGCAGATGGAAATTCTATCTTTCCTGGCTTGCAGCAACCCGCAAAGGTTTTTGTGGCACGCACCTGCCATTTACCATTAAAATTTACCCAAAAATTAGCTGTTCAATTCTGATTTTTTAGCTTTCTAGAAAGCTTTGTCTTTCCGATCGCCCTTTTATCGCTTCTCAAAGAGCGATCGAGCTATCTATTTACTTCTGCTATATCTAAAAAAATCCTCTTTGTCAAGACGATTGAAACATTTATTCATCAACAATTTCAGCTAGGTACAAATGCCATTGTTCATACCAGAGCCTCAATGTAACGGCAATCTCATATCTTTTTGATTTAAAAAGCTTTCCGACGCTCAAAATCCTATGACTTTTATGAAAAAAATAAAGAAATTTATGAGTTGTTGCACCATTAACCGGAAGTTATAATCTTAGATAAGAGCGAATAGACAACTAACATCCAGTAAAACAACTTAGCTGAATTAACATATGAAAACCATGCAAAGTGTTCAGTACAACCTAGCTCTCTACATCGTCGGTGGCATCGTCTTCATCATCGCCGCCTTAATTTTAAGACCTTTTGCCCTCGTCGGCCCAGGGGAACGGGGCGTTATGATGCGCTTCGGGAAAGTTCAAGACGCGATTTTAGATGAAGGCATCCACCCGATTTTACCGATCTTCACCTCTGTAAAAACTCTCAGCGTGCGGGTACAAAAAACCGATTTGAAAGCAGATGCAGCATCCAAAGATTTGCAAAGCATTACTACAGATTTGGCAGTCAACTGGAATGTTGACCCCGCCAAAGTTAATCAAGTTTTTCAACAAATAGGAGACGAAGAACAAATTGTTACCAGCATTCTGAGTCCGGCAATTTCGGAAGTTCTCAAAGCAGCAACTTCTAAAAAAACCGCAGAAGAAATTATTACTAAGCGCACAGAACTCAAAACAGAAATCGACAACAGCCTCAAAAAGCGTTTGGAACCTTACGGCGTCATCGTCAGAGATGTTTCTTTAATAAATTTTGGCTTTTCTCCCGAATTTAGCAAAGCCATCGAATCCAAACAAATAGCCGAACAAGAAGCTAAACAAGCAGAATTTACAGTTCAAAAAGCCACCCAAGATGCTCAAGCTGAAATTAACCGCGCTAAAGGTAAAGCCGAAGCTCAACGCTTGCAGCGGCAAACATTAACAGCCGAAATTTTGCAGCAGCAAGCTATTGAAAAATGGAACGGCCAGTTTCCGACAGTAATGGGAGGAGGCGGAACTTTGCCATTAATTAATATTGCGCCACCGACTTCTCAAGCCGCAACTCCTGCTAAATAAGCTGCTGCCGATCGTGATTGCCGGGGCGCGGGGAGAAGGGGAGAAGGGGGGAGGGGGAGAGAGTCTGAGGGGGGGAAGAATAGAGGGTTTTTCACTGCGGATGTGAAGATGTGCTTTTTTAAATGCCGAACAGCAAGCGTATAAAATACAACTAACAACTAACGTGAAATCCCGCTTAGGATCGCGAATTAAATAACTTACAATTTTAATTGTTATTGTGGGATGGGCGTCCCGCCCGTCCAAAACGGACGG
>NZ_JAUBVD010000002.1:192360-250897 GCF_036705675.1 Microcoleus sp. AT8-A3 | reverse complement strand
ATTAGGATAAGTTACTAGCAAGTCTTGTAACTGGTCTTCCGAGTCGTAGGGCTGTTCCATCATTTCTACCAGCCTGTTGTCGTCCTGAATCAGATAAATACCTCCAGCCCTGCCAGCCCACCTACTTAATTTTAGATTTGAGATTTGAGATTTGAGATTTCCGGCTTAGTTATTAGCCTTCAGTCTTCAGTCCGCAGCCAATGATTTGTGAAGGCGGAAGGCATTGGTCAGAATTCAATAAAAATTTTGAAGTCAATAATTTTTATTGCTTGTTAATTCAACAAAAAATCCCTTCTGACCAGTGACTGATGACTAATAACTAATGACTAATAACTAATGACTAATCACTCATACAACCAGTAAATACTCGCTGTGCCGGCCCGGTCATGTAAATGCGCCCAGAAACTTCTGCCCATTCGATTTCCAAAACGCCGCCGGGGAGCTCAACAGCAGTTGCCCGATCGCACTTTCCTACCAACACCCCAGCTACCACAGCAGCACAAGCACCAGTCCCACAAGCTAGAGTAACACCCGCGCCTCTTTCCCACACCCGCATTTTTACATAGTCTGAACGTACCACTTGAATAAATTCCGTATTGGTACGCTGCGGGAATGCTTTGTTGTGCTCGAATTGAGGCCCGACAGTTTCTAAAGCAACAGCCGCAACATCCTCTACAAAAGTAATACAGTGAGGATTGCCCATACTGACGCAGGTAACAGACCAAGATTTATCAGCAACTTCGATCGGCACATCTATAGCTTTGGCATCCGATGCAGCCAAAGTTGTCGGAATTTCCGCAGCCAGTAGCCGGGGAACCCCCATATCCACCTTAACCTGACCGTCCGATCGCAATTCCGGGCTAATCACACCAGCCAGAGTGTGGATGCGGTACTGAGTTTTCGCCTCTGACCCGTCCAAATCCGCGATAAACTTAGCCAAACAGCGAATCCCGTTGCCGCACATTTCTGGTTCCGAACCGTCGGAGTTAAAAATCCGCATCGTATAGTCAGTGTCATTTTGACCCGGAAGAGCAAATATCACACCGTCTGCACCAATCCCGAAATGTCGATCGCACAAATCCACAGCTTGTTCTGGCGCGATCACCGGTTCTGACGAGTGGCGGTTGTCAATCAGAATAAAATCATTTCCCAGTCCGTGATACTTCGCAAACTCGATCGGCATAAAAACAAACCTCTTTTGGTTAAAACTGATTAGATAATTTGCGGACCAAATTACCCATTTCTCAGTATTATAAAACTTTATGCAATTTATAGTCCTTTCTCGTGCAACATAAACAAATATAATATTTATAACTCCCCAGCGATATTTAATACTAATTCTCAAAAGTCATGCAACAGTAGCTGTAGGGTGCGTCGCCACCATTAAATTCTAAAAAAGAGCGACCATCTCCAAGCGACGCACCTTAGCTGAAGCGCGATCGTAAACCAACCACAAACTAATACAGCGGATTCCAGGTTTATAAAGTACACCCCAGAAACCGGGTTTCTTCTGGATTTCTCGCCAGAAACCGGTTTTATTCAAGAAACCCGGTTTCTCTGTACTTCACTTACCTGGAAAGTGCTGTAATTGTTGCAATATTTTGGAGAATTCGTATAATTAATGCTGATGTCAATGGCTGAATGAATATCGGTATAAAAGTAACCGCCAAGGGGTTTCTCCGTCATCGGGGAGACACCCTTGTAGTTGCGGCAGTAAGGGTTAAACGGTATAAACAGAAGAATATGGTTTAAGGTAATATTTGACTATAATTTTCTGAACTATGTCTGAATTTGAAACCGGATTGCCCAGCGTTCGCTTAATACAAAGCTACATCAAAGACAAACAACAGGTGGAAATCAAACTCCTGACCGGCGACTTAGTAGCTGGCAGAATTTTTTGGCAGGATAATAGCTGCATTTGCCTCCTCGATCCATCAGAAACACAAATTCTGATCTCGCGACCAGCAATTGCTTATCTCAAACCCAACGGCTGAGGAGACAGAGAGAGTGGGAGAGGGGGAGACAGGGAGAGGGGGAGATTGGGAGATTGGGAGAGTGGGAGAGGGGAAAAATCTTCCCTCTTCCCTCGAACCTCTTCCAACTTCGGTCTTCCTGACCTCCGTTACATCCGTTACATCCGTTACATCC
Organism: Microcoleus sp. AT8-A3; assembly: GCF_036705675.1. NCBI lineage: Bacteria > Bacillati > Cyanobacteriota > Cyanophyceae > Oscillatoriales > Microcoleaceae > Microcoleus > Microcoleus sp. AT8-A3. The sequence continues at coordinate 248,749 of NZ_JAUBVD010000002.1, read as the reverse complement.
GTCGAGCGAATCCGTTGCCGAACTTCCCTAATCGCTAAACAGCTTTTCGATGACTTGGGCCTTGACCAAAGGCAGCTTTAAAGCTGGTTGTGGCACCCGCGGTGAGGCCGTCCGCTGCATCAAGCCGAGCTCGTAAAAGCCGCCACACAGCAGCAAACGATCGCCTTCTTGCAAATTGCTACTTCCGTCGGGCCAGCGAGTAAATTTCCCTTCCCGGCGGATAGCCCGCACCTGCACCCCGTACTGCGTCAGCACATCTACCTCTGACAGTTTTTGGCCCGCCCAAGGGCTGTTTGCTGGCAGTCTCAGCCACTGGCAAGAACTGTCCCCCTGCGGGACTGCAACTTCCCCCTTCGCCAGCAACTCAAAACTGATGAGTTCTTCCGGTTCTCCCACTACAAAAAGTCGATCGCCCGGCTGCAAAGCTGTCTTGCCGTTAGGATAATCAATTTCCTCGCCATTCTCGCGGACGATCGCCATCACGCTAACCCCTGTCAACTGGCGCAGGTTAGTTTCTTCCAGAGTCATGCTGGCGATGGGAGAACCCGACGGCAAGTTGTACCACTCGCTGTTCATATCTCGAACCGCCACTTTCAAATCCCGCGAAATCGCCAAAGGTTCGCGCGGTGGCCGCAATTCCAGATAGCGGCTGCTGCGAATTTGCTGCACATCCCGCCCGATCGCCATTGCCGAAAGTCCCATGCCAGCCAGCAAGTGGGAAGACAGTTCTAAACTGGCCTCAAACTCCGGCTGCACAACTTCCCAGGCCCCCAATTGATAAAGCAGTTCGATGTCTTTATCTTGGTTCGCGCACACCACAATATCCAAATCCGGGACTAATTCTAAAGCCCGCTTCAGACACAAGCGAGTGCTCATGGGATCGGGAAGGGCGATCGCCATTGCTTTTGCCCGTTCCACCCGCGCGGCTTCCAATACGTGCCAACTGGCAGCATTCCCGTAAATGTAAGGAATTCCTTGCATTCTGCAATCTTGAATTCTACTTTCTGACTCATCGATCACCACAACAGAACAGTTGCGGCTTTGCAGCATTTTGACTAAAATTCTGCCGACTCGCCCGTAGCCGCAAACCACAACATAATTTTGTTCCGGCAAACTTTCAGCTATTGCCACAGGTTGAGATGTTTCGTCAAAATAGCGCTGCAAAGGCCCGAAATTTTCCGCCCATTTCAATAACTGGGGAACGCTTCTCAACACAAACGGAGTTAGCACGAGGGTGACTGCTGTCGTGCCTAAAATTAACAGGTAAACGTTGCGCGAAACCAGCCCCATAGCTTGGCCGGCACTAGCGAGTACAAAGGAGAATTCTCCTATTTGAGCTAAGCCCAAACCTGTGATTAATGCTGTTTTTAGCGGATAGCCAAATAGTCGGACGATCGGCGTTATAATCAAGAATTTGCCGACAAATACTATAAATACCAGTCCCAGAATTACTTCTAGATGGTTCCACAGAAACATCGGGTCAATTAACATTCCGATGGTGACAAAAAATAAGGATGCAAAAATATCTCGCAAAGGCTCGACATAAGTTAGAGTTTGGTCAGCATATTCCACCTCCGAAATCATTAAACCCGCCACAAATGCGCCCATCTCGATCGAAAAACCCAAATATTCTGTCAGCAGCGCAATCCCTAAAGCCAACACCACAACTCCCAGCAAAAACAGTTCCCGACTTTCTGTTTTCGCCAAATAGCGCAGCAACTGCGGTACCATCCAAATGCCCGCGACTACAGCACCGATCGCAAATAACCCGATCCGCAGCAGGGCCCACGCTACCGTCATGCCGATCTCTTCTGCTGGCTGATTGAGTGCCGGCAAAACTGCTAACATTAGCCCCAAAGCCAAATCTTGAACTACTAATATTCCCAGCATGACTTGACCGTGGGAAGTACCGGATTCATTGCGTTCCATCAAGCATTTCAGTACGACTGCGGTAGAGGAAAGTGACAGAATCGATCCTAAAAACACGCCTTGGGCGGGCGATTCTACCCAGCCTACAGCCAAGGAAATTGCAGTAGTAATGGCGATCGTCAGCACAATTTGCAAGCCCCCTCCGCCCAAACTAATGGCTTTTACTTTCTGGAGTTCGGCGAAAGAAAATTCCACTCCCAAGGCAAATAACAGAAAAGCAACCCCGAATTCCGCCAGGGTGTCTACCTGAATTAATTCTTTAATCAGCCCCAAACCGGCCGGCCCAACTACGATCCCTCCCAGGAGATAGCCGAGAATTACCGGCTGTCGCAATAGCGATGCAAAGAGTCCTCCTGCTGCGGCAGCAGCGAGAACTAGAACTAAGTCAACGATCAGTCGGAAGTCTTCTTGCACAACTTTATGAAAAAAGTATAAAGTTATATTATAGTGTCTAATGTGTTGACTATGTTTAGTGAGTTGACAGTAGTTGAGGAACAAGCACAACGGCCACCCTCGACTAAGGTATTTTTTCATTGCACAGAGTTCAACTTCTCACAAAAAGCTTAACCTCTGGCAAGTTGATCGAGGGATTGTGGGGGTATTAGTGGTAATGTTTCACCTCAACGAGATGAGCGCGGTGAGATTAAATCAAGTTACTTTTTTTAATTTATTTCAGGCTGGGTGGAGCGGTGTTGATTACTTTTTTGTATTGAGCGGTTTTCTCATGGTGTAGGTTCACCGATCGGCGAATGGTAAAAAGGATTAGTTAAAATTGTTTTTATTTATGCAAGCCCTGCTTGCAGATTTACCCTATCTACTGGATAATTACTCAGGCACTTTTGTATTTTTTTATAGTAATCCCCGGTTTTGCTAACAATAAAAATTTAGGTTTTAGACAAGTAATTTGGTTTAATCTTGATACCTCAAAATGACTTGCCCATTCGGGATGCAAGTTTGACAAAGCTGGCGTCGCACCTGTAAATACTGCCCTAGAGGCGATCGACTCCCTAACTGTCAGGTCAAACAGATATGGTATTACTTGCTAGAGAAATGCTGCGCGATCCTTATTGGCCGATGCGGGCTGCGAAGCAACTACGTCAATCGGTGCCTGCTCCAATTCAATACGATCGCGCTTGGTAATTAAGCGGATTTGCGATCGATTTTAGGTGAGCCGATTTAATCAATTAACAGGAGTGAATATGTCTGAGATTCAAAACAAGGTGGTCATCATTACTGGAGCAAGTAGCGGTTTAGGTGAAGCCACCGCTCATCGTTTAGCCGCCAGCGGAGCCAAACTCATGCTTGCTGCCCGCCGCGAAGATAGACTCAAGGACTTAGTTGCTGCAATCGAAAAAACAGGTGGCACAGTTGCCTATCGAGTCACCGATGTTGCCGAATAAATATAGCGGCTACTGTATTTCATCAATCACCGAATATGCTGTAATAAAACTGAGTATCGATTAGCAAGCAACTTTGCTGCATCCGGCTATCACGCAATAACAATGAAGAAATCGGAGAGATACATCGAAAAACATGGGCAATACAACTGCTGTAATTGTTTTTAATAACGCACTTATTTTAGATATATAGCCACCCTAAATCATTCGCCTAATTATTGTACGGGCAATCCCACGCCCGGTTGCCCCGATAGATAGGGGGTAGGCACGGGGAGTAGGGGTAGCACTACCCCTACAAATGTACCTGAATGATTTAGGATTGCTATAATAATCAATACTCCGGACAGTTTTTAAGCAGCCAAAGTACCATAAGACAAGACTGAAGGAAGATTAGGATGGTTTAAAATCAAATCCGGGTCTAAATCTAACTTATCAATAAAGGTACAAAGTAGATGCTTATTGAATTCCAGCCGTTTATAAGAAGCCATTGAAAACACAAACGACTTGGCAGATGAATGACAACTAGAGAGTTCATGTTTTGCTAAATTTAAGGCAATTAGACTGGCATTAAAATGAAAATCAAGCCGTGGTAAATGACGAGCTTGACAATCCGACAATCCCGTAAATTGCTTGGCATCACGAAAAATAAATTCAATCTGGAAACGAGCCTGATAATATTCAACAATTTGCTCAGGCGGTAAGTGAATATCAGTGCTAAATAATAAAGCATTTTTAATTTCTCCGTTGGGTTGAACCTCAGAGATACAAGCCAACCTAATTTGGCAATTTAAACAACAACTCCACACCACCAATGTATATAATGAAACTCCCGGTTTTAGGTCTTTAACAAAATTAAGACGGCTCAAATCATGGCAGTCAACTTGTGCGATCATATTTACGTGGAGCTCCCAGTTTCTTTTGTTCACCTGTATAAAGATAGCGTAGGTTAGCATCAACTCTTAACTTGCCAATAAAGTCTAAATTCAACTCCCGCACAGCATCCCAGAATTTAGAGCGGTAGTAATAGCCATCAGCGACCATTTGGACGTACAGAATTTGGGAAGAAATAACGAGTATTCTTTAGATGTTGTGCATAGTCATCAACTCTTGTGATGTCAGGCGTTGAGCTTTGAGACTCCTGTTTTTTGCGAGATTTTTTTGACCCGCTATTCTTCGGTTTTTGTGGCAGTTTTTTCACCTTCTTTATTTGAGGGCGTGATGGAGTTTGTTGTACGCTTAAGCTATAAGATAAACGACTCTCAATTTCGACAATAGAAATTACAGAAATTTCCAACCCCTGTTCCGATTTCCCCGCTACACCATTATAAAAATAACCCTTACCGTCAGTTTTTTTGCCACTTTTTTTTAAAAAAGAACAATCGATAACGGCAATGACTGTGTGTTCAGGATTTAAGGCAGATTCGAGGAAATATTGATTAAATTGTGGAAAATTAAAGCTTTTGAGAAAGTGACGACGGTAGGTTTTTTCGCTCAAACAACTATAACGACTGAGATTGGTGAAGTTGACCTTGCCATAAACAAGCAAAATAGTTGAGAATAAAGTGATTAAAAACTTCTTTTGGGGTTGACTAATCCCTGGCATTTGTTGTAAGATGGATTCAATAATCTTCATAAGGCAATCTGTTAAGCTTGTGTGTTTTTATAGCTTAACCTAAAAGAGCGCCTTTTTTTCTGTTCATTTTGGGTTCAGATTGCACTCACTTTTTTCGCTTCTGTGATTTATTGCGTAAGCGTTGCTTGCCGAAGCCATCGCATCCCTCTTTAAAAACTGTCCGGAGTATTGATAATCACCCAATTATACAATAAATTAAATTGAGATTTATGTTTATGTTTATACTATTTTATATTTTATATTTTATGGAGACTATAAAAGGCATGGGTGAAAAAAGATATTCTATAAATTCCGCTATATTCAAGCTGTTGTGTGTGAACTAAGGATCGCGAATTAAATAATTTACACTCTTGACAGTGGGATGGGCGTCCCGCCCGTCCAGAAATGGCGGGCGGGACGCCCATCCCACAAGAAGCATCACGCATTCTAAGTTATTTAATTCTCATTCCTAATTAACAATAAATATTGGTTTAATAAACTAATTTTTGCGGATAATAAATTTAGAGTGTGTAGCAGGAATAGCGAGAATCATGTAAACTTGTGTAACAAAAATAAACACTTGTGGCTGCCCACAGGTGAATATGTTAGAATCAATGCCGAACTCAGTTGAACAAAGTAAAAGAAATCAAAGCTATGACATACGTTGCATGCAATTTGTGCGGTAGTAATGACTATACTGTGAGATTTGAGCAGGGAGTAGCCCAGGTAAATCAAATTGTCAATTGTAAAGCCTGTGGATTGATGTATGCTAATCCGAGAAGCACAGAAGTAGATAGTGTATTAATAGAAAACTACGATCCAGAGTTTGTATTATCTGCGATAGTTAACCAAGATTCGCAGAGACTGGAAAAAGAAGCACTGCAGGTAAAAGATTATGAAAAAACCAGAGCTTTTCTTCACAAACATTATCCCAATAAAGGTAAGTTAATTGAAGTGGGAAGTGGCTTGGGGTATTTGTTAAACTTCTTTAAGCAAGATGGGTGGAATGTAGTTGGGCTTGAACCTAATGTGGGTATGTGCAGATATGCAGAATCGGAGTTTGGAATCGAAATCATCCCAACCATATTAGAAAAAGCTGAACTAGAAGATCGATCGGCAGACGCTGTATTGATGATGCACGTGATCGAACACGTATCCGATCCTTGCAGTACGTTGAAAGAAGTTTATCGGATCTTGAAGCCGGGTGGGATATTCGTGATGGAAACCCCCCGCTACGATACATTGGTTTTCAAATTATTGGGTAAAAGAGAAAGAAGTCTCAGTTGCGACGGACATATTTACTTTTTTACGACCACCACGCTAGAAAAACTTGCAACTAAGGCAGGATTTACCGTGCTTAAAACAGATTATGTGGGGCGATCGCTAACACTCGACAGGCTATTTTATAATTTGGGCGTTGTGAGCAAAAGTCAGGCCATTAAACAAATCCTTAAGGATGTGGCAGTTAAACTGCATTTAAATAAAATTTCGTTATATTTAAATACACGGGATATGGAACGTATATATTTGAAAAAACCCGATTCTGGCTCAGCATAACAAAACTTAAGCGCACAGAAAAGATGAGATTACCTCAAATGTTTGAGTGCGCTTGTACCATGACAGTTATTACCCATTACATTAATCCCCTGGCGCCAGACTCTACGAAGACAAATTTTAGCGAGGGAGGCTGTGGGCGACACCACAAGGGTTTCCGGGCTATACAACGAATCAAGCCAGATGCGGAGTTTTGCGGCTGCGCCGTCTTTTGATGAAGTGCTGCATTAGCTTGGCCATCCGAGAAATCAGCAAGGTGTGCCGGTGGGTTCGATGCACATCCCCTCGCGATGTGTGGGGACTCGCTATCGGTTTCTCTGACTGCATCGTTGTGTCGATCGCACCCTCGCAGGTCAAACTCAACAATCTAATCAATCTAGTAACCATAATATCGGATAATTGTAAAGCAATTCACCAAGCCAACAGCGTCACTAACCCCAGCCTAAAGGCATGGGGCTTGAAAGAGGAAGACTCACCACCTTCTTAATTTGAGACTAAAACAGTGTCTAGCCTGCGTCTTTGAGACAAACTGAATTATCTGGTGGTGGTACACCGAACGATGTTACTGGATGCCTCCCTAGTCTGTAACCTCAAGGGATATCAGTGGCGAAGGGATATACACACACGGGCTTACCGCCACTTGTTATGCGTACAGGTAGAAAGCACTCGATCCGTAACTGTCCGGGTTAAAGGCGAATACAAAACGTCGAACGTCGTTAGTATATCCAAGGCGGTAACAAGCATTCATCGGGGGAGAATTCCTCCCCCTCCCATCCAATGTAAAGCCGTCCTAAAAGGACGGGGTTTCAAACCCATATTTCTGATGAGTATTGACCAATTAAACGCAGACTACGGCATAGCCGGGAACCTCACCTTCGCCACCGGAAACGGTGGTTTCCCGATGATTCACATCGACAACGGTCAAGCCAAAGCCTTAATTTCTGTGTATTCCGGTCAAGTGCTCTCCTTTCAACCAGCCACCGAAACCACAGACTTGATGTTCGTCAGCGACAAAGCCTACTACGCAGAAGGGAAAGCCATCAAAGGCGGTATACCCATCTGTTGGCCCTGGTTTGGCCCAGATCCCGAAGCCTTGGGGCGTCCAAGTCATGGGTTTGTGCGGAATCGCCTCTGGAATGTGCTAGAAACCGCCACAACCCCCGATGGTGCAACTAAAGTCACTCTCGGACTCAAGGATAGCGATGAAACTAGAGGAATTTGGCCCCAAGCTTTTGAACTGGCGATCGAGATTACGATCGGCACCAGCCTCACTGTAGAATTAATCACCCGCAATCTAGGCGACAAAGCATTTCCCCTCACCCAAGCTTTCCACACCTATTTCCAAGTCGGGGATATCAACCGCGTGCAGGTTTTAGGTTTAGAAAATAGCCAATATCTTGATAAAGCGGATGGTGGGGTGGAAAAGACTCAAGTGGGTGCAGTGGTAGTAACAGGTGAAGTCGATCGCATTTATCTCGATGTCACCAATGAATTAGTCATTGACGATAGCGCCCTCAATCGTCGGATTCGCATTAAATCATCTGGTAGTAAATCCGCCGTAGTGTGGAATCCCTGGGTGACAATTTCTGCAAATATGGCCGACCTTGATGATGCAGATTATCAGCGTTTCCTCTGCGTAGAAACGACCAATGCAGCTACAGATATTGTGGAAGTTCCCCCGAATGGTGAGTTCCGCTTGCAGGCAATTTACAGCGTTGAACGCAACTAAGGAATTAGAACTTAAGCTTAGCGGTGATGGGGCAAAAATTCCCAGTAAGCGGGTCAACATTTCAATTGGATATTTGGGGCGTTGCTCAAATCCCACCCACCAGACTGGGATTGTTTGTTTAAATACAACTTAAATGCCGATTAGCTGATTGAATTGAAAAACTCTGTCACCGTAATGACTAATAATACCAAATCCCAAATTTCTCCCCTGTTTATTTCTTAGTGCGCGAAAGACATTCGTTTAGCGCTCACTCGAACGGGCCGCAAACGAAAGTTTGTATAATCGGTTTCAACCGCACACTCATATCTTTTTACTTACCATCAATTATTATGCAAAACTTCAACTGGACAAAACTTCAAAATGGCTCAGACATTCGCGGTATCGCCCTCGAAGGCGTTCCCAATGAAAAAGTCAACCTCACCCCCGAAATTGCGACAATCTTAGGTAAATCATTTGTCAGTTGGCTGGTGCAAAAAGTCAAGAAACCAGCGGCAGAATTAACGATCGCGATCGGGCGTGACAGTCGCCTATCAGGGCCAACCTTAATGCAAGCTGTCATGGAGGGAATCACCTCAGTTGGGGCAACAGTGTACGACTTTGACATGGCCTCAACCCCCGCCATGTTTATGAGTACCATTACCCCTGGTTTTGATTGCGACGGCGCAATTATGCTCACTGCTAGCCATTTGCCCTTTAATCGCAACGGCTTAAAGTTTTTCACCGCCCAAGGTGGGTTACAAAAACAGGATATTACAGATATCTTAGGAATAGCGCAAAGCAATAAATTCCAGCCAGCCGCATCGCCCGGTAAGATTACAAAGCATGATTTTATCTCTGTTTATGCTAACCAATTTGTCACAAAAATCCGGGAAGCAGTCAATCACCCCGATAATTTTGAGCAGCCACTAACAGGACTAAAAATTGTTGTGGATGCGGGCAACGGTGCTGGTGGTTTTTATGTTGATAAAGTCTTAAAACCTTTAGGTGCAGACACTACGGGCAGTCAGTTTTTAGAACCCGATGGTACTTTCCCCAATCATGTGCCAAATCCCGAAGATAAACAGGCAATGCAGTCAATTTGTCAAGCGGTAATTGAAAATCAAGCTGATTTTGGGATTATTTTTGATACCGATGTCGATCGCAGTGCGGCCGTCGATCAAGTTGGCAAGGAACTCAATCGCAATCGCTTAATTGCCTTGATTTCTGCCATTATATTACAAGAACACCCAGGCTCTACCATTGTCACCGATTCTATCACCTCCGATGGCTTGACACAATTCATCGAACAAGATTTAAAAGGAATTCACCATCGCTTTAAACGCGGCTACAAAAATGTGATTGACGAGTCGATTCGCCTCAATGAAGCCGGACAGGAATCATGGCTGGCGATTGAAACCTCTGGACATGGAGCTTTGAAAGAAAATTACTTTCTGGATGATGGCGCTTATTTGGTCAGCAAATTATTGATTGAATTGGCTAAGTCAAAGCTAGCAAACCAATCTTTGCCAGATTTAATTGCGAATTTAAAAGAACCAGAAGAAAGTGCCGAATTTCGGATTAAAATTGGTGTGGAGGATTTCAAGGCTCACGGATCTCGCGTTATTGAACAACTGCAACAATTTGTCTCAACCCAAGCAGACTGGAAAATAGTTCCCAATAACTACGAAGGTTTGCGAATTTCCTGCACGTCACCTAGCGAATCTGGCTGGTTTCTGTTACGCTTATCACTCCACGATCCGGTGATGCCTTTGAATGTTGAGTCTAATGTTAAGGGTGGTGTTGCTCACATAGTCGCTCGGCTTTTAGCTTTTTTCAAAACAACAGAATCCCTTGATTTTTCGGCACTATCGCTCTAAGTTTTACTCGTGTTAGACTATTAGTAAACCAAACCCAAGGAGGAATTTAATCATGTGGCTTTTAATCATAAAATGTTCTGCTGAAAGCTGGGATACCCATTCCAAAGCTTTCAAAGCGATCGCTGCCAAATATCCTGCCACGCCTTCCTCTTCCAAAAAGATGAAAGGTGATGGTCAACGCATCATGGAATATCAGCTTGAGAATGTCAACGATGTAGAGGAATTTATGGAAGAATGCTTGACCTTAGATGGTTTCACCGCTACCTTTGAATCTCTGTAAATTTAGGTAATCAAATTATAGCAATTCTCAATTTTTATCTCCTACCATTTTAGATGTGAGATTGAAAAATTGGGAATTAATACTATTTACTCAAAAGTAGGCTACAATAACTAGAGAGTTTTAGCAAGGTTATCCGAAAATAAACTGCCAAGAAAGAAGTGATTTAACAGCAGAGGAATTAAAAATAATTTTGTTGTAGCGCCGTGAAATATAACTAATAGCAATTGTTAAAAGTTATGTAACAGTAGCTAGGACTGATAAAATATAATCCCATCCGCTTAGACATGAAGAGTGTTTCTGTTGAAACTTGGGTTCTCCTAAATTTGTAGTGGAAACGGTAGTGTGAGCGTCTGGCTGAAGCGGGCTTTCCTCCCCGCACTACAGAAATTTTTATTGCGGATTGCTAGAGTTAGTCTAGATAGTTAAAAATATATCAGCGAGAGAAAGGTTAAGGACTGCTAGTGATGGTAATGACTGTGAATCGAGACAACTGCGGGCTAAGTACGGAAATAATTACGGGTCGGATTTTGCGGTGGGGGCAGTTGAAAGCAAACAAGCTAACCGCTGGTTCGATCGGGGGAATTGTTGCTGGCTTTCTGAGTTTTGCCCTGCCGGTACAAGCTTTGCAGGTAGTTGTGACGCCGACAAATCCCCAACTGGGAGATACGCTGTCAGTAATGATTCAGGTTGACGGTAACGGCGGGGAAACTCCAACAGTTTCTCTACAGCAAAAAAACTACCCCGCTTTTCCGATCGGCAACGGCCGCTTTCGGGCCCTGCTACCGACGACGCCCCTAGAGAAACCCGGTGCTCGCCAAATCCAAGTCGCAGGTGACGGACAAGTGCAGAACTTGAGTCTCCAAGTGCGCGATCGAAATTTTCCTACTCAATCCATCTGGCTACCGCCTGGGAAAGACAGCGAAGGTACAGACGCGGAGTTCGATCGCGTAGACGCATTTAAAGCACTCGTGACACCCGAAAAATTTTGGGACGGCAAATTGTTGCGCCCCAACTCCGGCGAAATTACTACTATTTACGGGGTGCGACGTTATTATAATGGGGTATTTGCTCAAGACTACTACCACCGCGGCGTTGATTACGCGGGTGCTTACGGTTCCCCTGTAGTGGCACCAGCAGCAGGTCGCGTGTCTCTAGTGGGACGCGAATCCCAAGGGTTCAAAATCCACGGCAATGTCGTTGGTATTGACCACGGCCAGGGGGTAGCCAGTATTTTGATGCACCTGGCCCGGATTGATGTCAAGGAAGGCGATGTCGTGAAAGCAGGTCAAGTAATTGGTACTCTGGGATCAACGGGGGCTTCCACAGGCCCTCACCTGCATTGGGGACTTTACGTGCACGGGCAGGCCGTCGATCCTGTACCTTGGCGGCTTCAGGGAGTTGAGTAGGAGTTTTTACAGGTTTTGACGGATTTATCAGTCAATTATGGGGTAAGTTTGTGCTGGGGTGTGCAGATAACTTTATGGGTTATCAGTATTGAGTTAGGATTTGTATAAAAATTCTCAACTCAACTCTCAAAACTCGAATCTCAAGACGCTAACAATCGCGTCTTCACAAAACTTTATTGATGATGCCGTTGAGCGGGGACGCATATATGAGTATTGAAAAAATTGTTGAACAGGCTTTGCAAGATGGCTATTTAACGCCGTCTATGGAAGCTGAGGTGGGACGGATCTGCAATACGGCTTCGGAATTGTCGATCGAAGAGTACATGGCTCTCGATCGTCTGATGGGATCTTTGTTGACTGGCGAAGTTGTGGTTCTGCCACGCAAACAGTTCATCAACGTGATGGAAGAGTTGGTGCTCAGCGATGCGATCGCTAGGGTGGCCGAAATTGAGGCGACGAGCGACCTGAGTCTGGATGTGGGAGATATTGCAGCTTATGCTTTAAATAGGCTGCCACCTCTGTACGCTACGACTGAAGAGGGAGCTCACTTTCAAAGGGCTAGGGCTAAAGAGCAACTTCACGATTTGATTTCCAAAGAAGTCAACGCAGCGATCGCCCGCAACTTGGACAGGCCCGACACCCCAAACCCCACAGCTTTGGGCAAGTCTTCTGGAAACGAAGTTCTTTCACAGCTAAGCACTTGGCTGCAAGCTAACGCCACTAATTTTGAACCCCAGCCTTAGTACCAATCCAACAGCTCTATTTTGATTAAGTCGATCCCGCTCCATTCAGAAAGCGGGATTTTTAGTTTCTGAGCCAGCAAGATTCATCAGATGGCAGAAACCAGAATTCAAAAACAAAAAATTAAAATTTAAGAGTTTTCTATTTTATGTAAAAAATAAAAAACTCCTTCTTCTTTGTTCGTGACATCGGTTACATCTGACATCTTGCAGCAATATCAATAAGAGGATTTTTCGTGGGTCGGGCGGGTTTATAGAACCTATTTGCAAGCTTTCAGGCTGTTGGCGAACCCGCCCCTACGGCTAATTGAGAATGGTGCAAGATATCAGTTACATCCGAAGAAAGCGAATCCGCTGCCGAACTTCTTTTAAACGATTAATTGCTGCTGTCAGAAGAGTCAGCCGAAGGACCAGCGGTAACTTTTGTCTCTCGTTTTTCGCGTTTTTTCCGTTCCGCTTGGATGACATCTTGAAGCACTATTCGTGCTTGGGCCATTTTTTCCAAATTGCTGCGGTACAAATCTAAATCTTTGCTAACTTTGTCTTCTGGCAGGTGCAAGGCCGCACTGACTTTGGCGATCGCGTCGTTTCGCGTTTCTTGGTCTTTTACCAAGTTAGGGTCAGCTTTTTCTAATAGCGAGAACAAACCGATCGCGAACAAGCGGCTGTACTTAAATTGAGGGTTGCTGGCGATCGCCCCTAAAGACGCTTGCAAATCCGCTGTATCTTCAAAGCTGGTCGAGCGATCGAGCCACGAGAGCAACTCTTTGCCCGAAAGTCTATCCGCCAAGCTTTCCAATCGCTGAGCGTCTTGCTTGTAGCGCTCTGGATCGTCTTCTAGGGACTTGCATAAAGCGTTAAAAATCGAAAGTCTGTCTGCTTCTGGGGCGTACCCAAGCATGAATCGATCGAAAGCTGTCACTACACCCAAAGCATAAATCGGGTCGTATTGAAAATCGGCATTCGCCGAAAGCAAGTGCATTTCTACCATCAACTCTTCCACCACTCGACGGTAAATTGAGTTGATCGGTCGAGTGTGAATCGTATAGAAACTTCGCTTAGTATCTGAAACAGTACGGTTATTGTTCACCTGAGTCTTATAGATAAATAATTTTGCCGTAGCGGGCGTGCCAGCGCGGCGTGAGTAAAGTCGGGGGAGTCAGTCGATTTGAGATTTTAGATTTTAGATTTTAGATTTACCCCACAGATAAATCTGGGAGCTTGAACTTTGGTCTAAAATTTTTATCTTTCCACGACTTAAGTAAGTGGCACGGTATCCGTTGTTGGGCTGGGTCAATTCGGCGATCGGGCTGACAAAATTTGCCAGTTTTTTAAGCGTTGCCGCCGGATTGCGAGACAAAATTTTATCAAAAATATTTTACGCGCGATCGGCAGCAACAATTAATATGTCGCAATATGAGGGAAAAAACCCAGTATCTTTACAATCATAGCTCTTCTGGGATCGCTCATAAATCTCATCTTCTGACTTGCCCAGCCTTGATATGGTTTTACATATCACAATAACTTTTTCTTGTCAATCCCTAATCCTCAAAAAACAAACATGACAATTTCTCCTGAATTAATAGCTTTAGCCCAGTACATGGCGGGCGAATTTGACAACCGAGAACAAGCGCTAGCAGAGCCGGCGTGGTACGTCCACCTTCGTATGTGGCAAAGACCACTACCCGTTCCTTTATTTTCCGAACCCAGCATTGCCCTGTTTGCCGAACAAGCCAACATTCTGGAATTAGACAAGCCATACCGCCCTCGCATCGTGCAACTGAGGCACTCACAGATAGCGCCGGAACTTATCGAAGCTCAGTATTATATGTTCAACGACATTACAGCCGTCAAAGGAGCCGGTTGCAACCCCGACTTGCTTGGAAAGCTAACGAAGGAGCAAATCCAACTCCTTCCCGGCTGCACCCTCTCGGTTGCGGTGCAAAATTTAGCCTCAAACGGCTATCGATTTCGGGCATCTTTGCCGGAGGGCACTCGCTGCGGCTTTGCCTACGGGGGGCAAAATTACCAAGTAGACTTGGGATTTGAAGCCGCAGGCGAGGAATTTCTCAGCTACGACAAAGGAATAAGCCCCACCACAGGCAAGGCTATCTGGGGAGCTTTAATGGGCCCTTTTAGATTTGTCAAGCGTCAGGATTTTGCTGCTGAGATATTGGTTTGAAGCAAGAAGCAACAAGAAACTAGGAAGAAAAATATAGCTATCTAGGATAGAAGGCAAGACTTTACCTTGACCTATTCTTCTACTTTAGTGTTTTGGTGAACCTCTCAACCTCTCAAGAAAGGAAGAAAGCATAAGGAAGCTGGCAATAATTTACCTGCTTCCTGTTCTTGTGCAGGGTTCCGGCGCTTTTTGTGAGCCTCAAGCTTAAATTGCGCTTACACCGCAACCGATGCAAGCGAGAGTGGTCAACTTGCGCGCGGCACCCCCTCTAGAGCTTCTTCTTCCGTTTCAAAGATTTCAAACACAGAATCCATCATGGTGACTTCAAACACCAGTTTGGCTTCGGGATGAACATTGCAAATGCGGAAACTTCCCTTAACTTTATCCGCATCCCGCATACCTGCTACAAGTGAGGTCAGGCCAGAGCTATCGATAAAGTTAACCTGACCAAGATTCACTACAACATGGCGGCTAAGTTTGGAAATACACTCTTGCAACTTGAGGCGGAATTGCCAAGCTGTAGTGATGTCCAACCGTCCTGTCGGTGCTAAGACGATAACTGTTGTACCGTCTTGAAGCGTGTGGGTTTTTTGATCAATATGAATCACTGACCCTTCCCTCAAATTTATTATCTATCGCGGTGGTTACTGTCCCAGTAGTTTAACTCAGGTCGGTGACTGCTGAGGCATCCAATTCGCCCAATCTTGCGGTTTTAAGAACTTGGAGTAGAGTTCGGCTTCGGGAGAGTTGGGTTCTGGCTCGTAACAGTATTCCCAGCGTACCAAAGGTGGCAGGGACATGAGAATCGATTCGGTGCGTCCGTTGGTTTGCAAACCAAAGGTCGTGCCTCGATCGTACACCAAGTTAAATTCAACGTAACGGCCGCGGCGGTAAAGTTGGAAATTGCGCTCGCGATCGCCGTATTCTTTCGATCGGTGCTTTTCAATTATGGGGGTGTAAGCCGGCAAAAATGCCCGACCGCAGTCCTGTACGAAGGCGAACAGCGACTCCCAAGTCCTAGGTTCCGGGACGCCGATGTTGTTGCTGCACTCAGCGGCTTTGCCTTTGACATGATGGTCGCGGTAAAGCGCGCCTTGAGCGCTTTGGTAGTCAAAAAACAGGCCGCCGACGCCGCGGGTTTCTTGGCGGTGGGGGAGATAGAAATATTCGTCGCACCAAAGTTTAAATGTCGGATAATATCCGGGATGGTGTTTGTCGCAAGCTGCTTTCAGAGTTTTGTGGAAATGAGCTGCATCCTCAGCCAACGGGTAATAAGGAGTCAAATCCACACCGCCGCCAAACCACCAAATCGGACCGGCCTCAAAATAGCGATAATTCAGATGAACCGTCGGCAAGTATGGATTGCGGGGGTGCAGCACCATCGAAGTGCCAGTTGCATAGAAATCGTGACCGGCGGCTTCTGGGTGCTTTGCCAGAATCAAAGCCGGCAAACTTTCGCCCCAAACTTGGGAAAAATTGACTCCCCCTTGTTCAAAAATATTGCCTTCGCGCATGACGCGAGAACGTCCGCCGCCGCCTTCGGAGCGTTCCCAAGAGTCCTCCTTAAATTTGCCAACGCCATCGAGCTGTTCGAGGGATTGACAAATTTCGTCTTGTAGGGTTTTCATAAATTGGCTGACTCTAGCTCTAGAGTCAGCGGGCGGCAAAAACGGGGAAGTGGCGGTTTTAAGTGTGGTAGAAACTGTCATCCGATTTAAGATTTAAGATTTTAGATTGAAGAATTGAAGAATTGCGACCACGGCTCAATTCGCCTATTGTGACCAAATTGCTTTCGGTCGTAGAAATTCTTGCCGATCGCATTTGAGTTTGAGATTGACCGTGAGTCCCAAATCCTGTCGTCATGTAATTATGCCACCGCAGGTCTGCAAACGATCGCTATGAAGTTACATTAAAAAATAGCAATAAAAATATACTTAAACCTGCGATCGAAAATTCGCAAACCCAATTGCAGAGCTATGGTGGAGAACACAATGCCCAATACACTCGATGTTAGTTCAGTCTTAGAAATCCTGCGACCCGTGCAAGACCCCGAACTGCAAAAGAGTTTGGTGGAATTGAACATGATTCGTAACATAAAAATTGACGGCGGTGTCGTCAGTTTTACTTTAGTGCTGACAACGCCTGCTTGCCCGCTGCGAGAATTTATTGTCGAAGATTGCCAAAAAGCGGTCAAACAGTTGCCAGGAGTCGAAAAAGTGGCAGTGGAGGTGACAGCCGAGACGCCGCAGCAGAAGGGAGTGGTCGATCGCCAAGGCATTGAAGGCGTGAAAAATATTATCGCAATTTCCAGCGGCAAAGGCGGCGTCGGCAAAAGCACGGTGGCGGTAAATGTGGCAGTAGCGCTAGCCCAAACCGGCGCTAAGGTGGGTTTGCTGGATGCGGATATCTATGGGCCCAACGACCCCAATATGTTGGGTTTGGGGGACGCAAAAGTGATGGTTAGGGACGGAAAAAGCGGGGAAAGCCTCGAACCCGCCTTCAACTACGGCGTCAAATTAGTGTCGATGGCGTTTTTAATTGACAAAGACCAACCCGTGATTTGGCGCGGCCCGATGTTGAACGGGATCATTCGGCAGTTCCTCTATCAGGTGAATTGGGGCGATTTAGACTATCTGATTGTCGATATGCCTCCGGGTACGGGAGACGCGCAGTTGACAATGGCGCAGGCTGTGCCGATGGCTGGTGTGGTGATCGTGACGACGCCGCAGACTGTCGCTTTGTTGGACTCCCGCAAGGGGTTAAAGATGTTCCAGCAGTTGGGAGTGTCGGTGTTGGGAATTGTGGAAAACATGAGCTATTTTGTGCCACCCGATATGCCCGATAAGCAATACGATATTTTCGGTTCGGGTGGCGGGGAAAAGACTGCTGCTGAGTTGGGAGTGCCGCTGTTAGGCCGCATTCCGCTGGAAATTCCGTTGCGGGAAGGTGGCGATTCGGGGGTGCCGATCGTCGTGGGACAACCGGGTTCTGCTTCAGCTAGGGAGTTGCGGGCGATCGCGGGCCGCATTGCCGGTAAAGTTTCCGTAGCAGCCTTAGCCTAACAAACTCTCGTTTCTGGGCTTTGCCTCGTGTCTTCGGCTTGACGAAGATTTGCCTAGTTCTCAGGCTCTGCTTGGGAACTAGAAACGAGAAACGGTAAGCTATAAAGAGCAAACTTAACATTCAAAGAATTATGATTTTTCCAGGTTCGGCAGTTCGAGTTAAAGATAAGGGTGAGATTTACTACGCCTTTCAAGGACAAGTCCAGCGAGTTAGCGACGGAAAGGTCGCGGTACTGTTTGAAGGCGGGAATTGGGACAAGCTGATTACGTTCCGCCTGTCGCAGTTGGAACTTGTCGATGCTACGGCTGGCCGCGCGAAATAGTCAGCGGTCATTAGTCATTGGGACAGGATTGACGCCTCATAAACCCGGTTTCGGCAGGAAATCTTGGTTTAGTAGCGAAATATCTAGGAAGAAACCGGGTTTATGACCCGCGTGAGTCCAACACTAGAGGAATTAGTAATTGGTCATTCAGTCCTAGACGCAAAAAATGATTTAATGCACTTCTTATAGGGGTAAGGTGCGCAGTGCGCACCCTACATATAGAAGTTATTCGTAATTCCTTTAATTGCCAAAGTACCCAAGTCTATGCCACTGACCCAATAGCATTGATAACTAACACAAAACTAATGACTAATGACTGATGACTAATAACTAATGACTAATCACTAAAACTATGCGTTTACCTTTACCCCAATTTGCTACAAAAGAGCGCCATCCCGATCGCATTGCTGAGGTGATCGAGACGGCAACTTCGGAGTTTTTGGCTCAATGTTTGGAACCGGAAGATTTAAGTTTTCCCGTGATGCCGCCTTTTGGGAGTTGGGTGAAGGCCGAGGATGAAGAGTCGAAAAATCAAATTTACGGCGTGGTTTATTACGCTACGACTAGCCCGATCGACTCGGTGCACAGAGCTCGCGCTTTGGGTTTGTCCCTCGAAGAGTTGCGGGAAGAACAACCGCAGATTTTTGCGATGCTAAAAACCGAGTTTCGAGTGGCGATTGTGGGGTTTGAGGCTGCGCCGGAAAGGTTGAACGGTCACGGCCCATCGAGGGGTAAAATTTATCAGTATTTGCCGCCGCGCCCGCCGCAAATTCACCAGGCGGTTTATCGCTGCGAACCGGATGAGGTGATTGATTTTACGGTGCAGTTGGATTTTTTGAGGACGCTGCTGGGTGTGACTAATGCGCCGGTGGAGGCGCTGACGGCGGCGGCGATTCGGGAGATTTATCAGTTGCGGATGCGCGATCGATCTTGGTTGGTGGAAGCGGGGAGGAGTTTGAGTGTTTTGTTGAAGGATGATTATGACAGGTTGAGGGTGATTTTGAGTCAGATTCATCCGTAGGGAAAAGGTTAAGAATCAGAATAATAAACAGTGACATAGCCGTCGTTCCAGTGGTCTTTATCTAAGGGATAACAGCTTATATGAAAGCCTTCTGGAGCATCTATAAAACCGGGTTGGGAGAGCATTCTTGCCTTAGCAGATTCGGCTAATGTTTTAGTCGAATAAATACCGATAATTTTTAAGTCTTCGCGGTCATCTCCCAATTCATGGACGTGCTCAAGAATAAAGACATTAATTATTTTATGAAAATCCTTTCACAATCGCTCTTTAGGTTGATTATAGTACAATACGGTTCAGTTAGTGCTAAAAAAACCGATCGTGCGTAGGTTGGGCCCGTGGAACGAACCCTCCGTTTCACTCCACCCAACATTTCCGCTACAATTTTCCTTAACCCAAGCGTATTGGATTATAGTACATAGCATTCATTCCAACCAGGCATCTAAATCTAATGTAAAGTGATGGGTATTTTGCAGTAAAAAAGAGCGACCTTGTTTAACTAAATTGCCTTGACAAATAACCGGAATTCTGGCTTGATAAGCTTTGACTGCCAGTTCGTAGACTGGTTCTGCTAGTTCTAACTGAATGCGCCGCAGCTTGCCAACAATAACGCCCGTCAAAGTTAATTTTCCTGCTGATAATCCTTCTTGCAAGTTGGTAACTATGCCTTGAATGGTAATGTTAGGAGCTGATGTCAAGAGATTGCTGAGGATTTCGATCTGGGAACGATTTTCAGCAATTTCTAGGGTTTGTAAAACTTCAGCCATCCGGCGGGGAAAGTCTAAAAATTCTGGTTTTAATGGTAGCAGAATCTCTAACTCTTCTGAGGTTTCGCTGTGGCGATTCCAGAGAGAAGCTTTATCGTCAATTTGTCGCACTTCTTGCCAGCAATGCGTTTCGAGGTAAGTACGCACAATTTCTGGCTGTAGATTTTTGAGAATTTCGGGATCTCGAACGGTGACTATCATAGAGTTTCGCCTGCTTCTATTAGCTGCATGAGGGTGGTAAGAGCATTTACATTAAAGATATTCTGTCTGGGTATGGAAATTGTAACAGTGGTTTGATTCTGGGTTGGGGGTTGACCTCGCAGAGAAACCCAATAACCGCAATATTTCAGGCAAAGTTCCTGTTGAGATTGGATTAGCCAATTGTCTAAATTGTCGGGTACGACTACAAGGATTAACAGTCGGGGAGTATGAATATTTTCTACTTTCAATTCATTGTAGTTCTTGACTTCGAGCGGATATCTAATTGCTTCCTGTCCAATCACATCCCTAGATGTGCATTTTACCTGGAGTTCAAGTCGGGGATATCGAATAATTCCACTTCCCATACCGCCAGCAAGAATGATATCGATGCCGTCAAAATCTAATGGTCTAGCTGCTATCTGGAAGGAGTAGCCAGCCGAGGCAGCAACTGCATAAATATACGCATAACTGAACTGTTCTTTTTGCTGGTTAATGTCCACAATCGCTATTTGTTTAGTCTATCTCAAGCATAACTGGCACGGGATGATCTCGCTCCTACCTTAGTGTAGCGCCCTAGATGACAATCAGCAACGTTTACAGGAGCATGACTCTCTGACAAAATCGGGAACATGGCAAGAGCAGGTAAAGCCCTCAAAAAAATATTAGAGGCATACGATATCAGTCAATATCAATTGGCGGCAAAGATGGAAATCGATCGCTCAAACGTTAGCCGTTGGGTGAGTGAAGAACGAGATCCATCCGCTGAGGCGGTATTTGCGATTAAGCAAGCGTTGCAGACATTCAATCGGGAGGCGGCTGATGAATTCGTCAGGTTGTACCTGGGAAATGGCGAGGAAAACGGTTAGGTTCTCAGGTGTGGAGAGCGCCCCACCGATCGCCCTTGCTGCATTCAAGGACGATCGCCCATGAATTTGCAATAATTTATTTAAAGCGAGGAAGATTATATGTGGCTAGAAATAACAGCGCTAAATCAAGTTCCCGAATGGGGTGTCTTGAAGGTAAAAGTTGACGAAACTTCAGTGATTTTGAACCGTCAAGGCATGAATGTTACTTGTTACCGCAATGCTTGCACTCATTTAGAATATCCGATCGACATGGGTAAGGTAAGCGCCGGTATCATTACCTGTCCGTTTCACAAATATCAGTACAAATTAGATACGGGTAAATGTTTGAATGCACCCGCCGATTCCCTGGAATCTTATCCGGTAAAGATTGAGGGCGATCGAGTTTTTGTAGAAATAAATTAGTCAGGACTTACGGACTCCGACAAAGAAACCGGGTTTTTTACGAAATACTTTGTTACACACCCTAAATTAGGTAAAAACCCGGTTTCTGCGCCCATGTGTACTTTATACCGTTTTCGCGCGCCGCTGACGGAGAAAAACTGCCAAAAGCCCGATCGCACCTACCGCCAACAGCAGCCATTCTTCGGGTTCAGGAACCCCCGAAACATTCAGAGGATTATTCGGCTTACTCAACTGTTCCTTACCCGATTCTACCTCTCTGTCAAATCGATCGCTCTTAGCTTCCGCTGCCTTTAGCTGCTCCCTTTGCGCGTCATTAACTAACACAATCATCGAAGAATACGGAGTCACCACTTTGAAATTTTTAGCTACTGCGTGCATCGCATCCAATTGCGTCAATTGATTTGAACTTTTCTGCTTGCTAAGTGCAGTTATCAACTGCCGCGCAGCTATCGGTTTAAACCCTTCATTTCCGGCATTTTTCGGCTCTGCGACTGCCGCCGATTTTGCGGTTTTTTTCGACTGCGGGGTTTTGGCATAACTCCAAGCATAGCCGTCAACAACGCTAACTGTAGATTCGCCCGAAGCTGCTGTCGTTGCTACTCGCTGCATCGCCTCTTTCATATCTGTAGAAACTCCGCCGCCGCTATCTTGAATCACCTTTAAAGTTGCGTCGTCGTAGCCGGGGGGCAAACCTCCCAAATGCACTGTCCGTAGGGGTGCAGAGATGGAAAGTTTAAGTTTGCGATCGTCCGACAATTCATAACTGTGGCGATCGCTCACCAAAAATACATTATCGTAACTTTTATCGCCCCGCAACTGTGCAAACTGTTGCAGCATATCTTTGAGCTGGATTGTACCATAAAATGTCACCTTTGCCGCATCGAAATTGCGTACATCTTCCACAAACTTAGGTGGCATTCCCGCAGCGCTGGCGACATACACATCAACACCATTTTTGCCTGCTGCATTAGCTTTCAACCATTCAAAAGTCTCTTTTACTTCCTTACTTTCCGCCGCCATGCTGCGGGAAGTATCGAGAATAACTGCAAATTTCTTGCCTTGCGGTAGCGAGTAATTTGCATCAGCCAACGGCTTAGCAGAAATGATATTTCCTCCCGGTAGAATCGCCTGCTGCACGGTTAGCGGTTGCTGTGCGACTGCGGGCAAAAAGTGTGGTAGCCAAGTTTCTCTTGCTTCTTTGCGACTGTATTTTACCTCTTTTCCGGCGATCGTGCGGCGAGTATTTTGGTTCCAAAAAATGTTGCGTTTTTCAGCCAAAACAGGCATCGCCCAACCCTGGGGCTGGCGCATGACTTTGTAAGTAAGCCACAGGTGCATTTCCGTTGGCCCTTCTGTTTGGGTGAATTCTCGTTTAGCCGGGATTGGAAAAGCCCGCAAGCGGTATTGTTTGGGGCCAATTTGTTCTAGCAAAGCCGGATCGACTCTTTCTACTACCTGTTGATTGTAGACTTGTTGGGCTGCACCGCGAGGCGATACCGTAAATACAAAACGTTTGTTTAAATCGCCAGTATCTCCCAGCCAAACTCCTGTAACTGCGGCGCTTTCCGGCAGGGAAAAGTAGTAGAATACTTCTTGCAAGTTCGGCGTTTGATTTTTGTAAACTTCGTAGAGTTGAACGTCAGCCCAGTCGCCGTTTTCTTTGACTGTAACTTCTTGCGACTGCAACCATACTTTTTCCTGATTGACATTCAGCAAACCGGCTTTCGCTTCTTCACGATTTGAGGTTGACTGCACCGCGTGTTTTACTGCTTCTGTGTCGCCTTTTTGCAGTTCCGTATCGAAGAATTCGCCGTAGAGTTTTTCTGCTTTTTCCACATCAGCACTAGAGCCTTGATACAAAAACGGCGACATTAAAAAATTATAGCTGTTCTGCAAGGTTTGAGCCGCTGCGTCAGGGAAAATCCAAATATTTTTGTATATCTCATAAATGTGGTTGTTTTCTCCTACCGTGCTCAGGTAGCGGTAAGGGGACAAATAAGCGTTAACTAAGCCGGATCGAATCATATCAGACTTGGCTAATAAAGTTTGGCGAACCGTGTCATTTGCGGGGGGAGTCGCCAGCATTTTCATTACTGCAACTTGTGGCTGCTGCTGCAAAGCCGAGAAAATAGCCAGCCAAGCTGCTATGACTCCCAAACTTCCAATTATCGCTTTATTTTTGCCGTATTGTGCCGCAAAACTCTGCCATATTTTTCGGCCGGAATGAATGTAGAGAAAGCCGTACAGCGAAGGCATGACAACGAATAAGCTACAGGTTAAACCAAACAATATAAACGATAGCGGTATCCAAATTAAAGCCGAGGCCCATGCCCCGTATTGAAACATCTCCAGAAATGGTGAAACCCAGGTAAACTTGAAAAATTGAATGACGAAAAATAAGAATCCATAAAGTGTATACCATGCCACAGGTACAGCGTAATAAATCAGCAATGTTGCCGCCCAAACCCCAACTACTACCATTAAACTGTGACATCCTAATTGCAGCCACGCACTTCGCTTTTCTCCGATTAAGTTGAAAATACGAGGCTGTTTATTATGGGAATTCTGGGAATCGAAAATATTTTGCACATTTTCTCTTTTACCCAGATATCCGTACAGCATTTCCACTGAAAATGCTGCAATGCACAAAGCAATAGTAGCGATGATTTGAGAACTAGCTGGGGTGAGTTCTCGCAGCAGGAACAAGCGGAGCAAACACAGCAAAAATAGCGGTGCTTCTACGCCGTAAAACCAACGCATTAGCTGTAGGGGTTGCTTGCCAAAACGCCTAGCTCCTATTACTGTACATACAGTGGGTACTGCGATCGTAGCTGCCATCGTCAAAGAAAACTCTAGGGGGATAGTGCCATCGATTGTCGCCATAATTAATGGCACTCCTATAATCGGCAAAATCCCCAAGTAAACAATCGATAAAAACGTCAAATTCCACGCCCAAAAAAATGTTTTAAAAATTCCATCAAATACCTGTTTAATTTTCATTCATTTCTCCTTGTAAGCTTTGTTTAACGGTCTCGTATATGTTACCCGCAAACTCTTTTACTTCATGATTTTCTGCTTGTAGCGAACTGTCAAATAAAATAGAAACTAGCACCCAATTGTGATTTTTGTGAGTGAGATCGCTGCCGATGCGCGACAAGAAGTTATCGGTAGTTTGCTGTGCAGATTGCAGCCAGTATGTAGCGGATAGTTGGTTGTCTTGGAGAGACAGCCAGCGCCCCGTTATAGCAGGAGTTAGCTGTTTTTTTTCTATGCGATTGACGGGAATTCCGCTCGCTACAAAACACAACTCGGGGGCGTGATAAGTTTGCCAGGATGTGCTGGCTACTGTGAGCATGGAACCGCGCAAGTTGCCTGCGACAAATCTGATTTTTTGTGTTTGCGTGTCTGGATAGTTGCCAAAGAATTTTTGTTCGCTAGGATTCAGGGAAATCGACTCTGATTTAATGTATTCAGGTAATGTTAAAGGTGCGATCGCCATTTTTGACGTTTCTACATGAGACAGTTGAGCCATTATTGCCAAAACTGTGACTGCTGCAATTATTCCTGGTTTGGCTAAAGGGTGATTTGGGAGAATTTCTGAGTTGGGTTTTGCAGAAGTACCGCTGGTTTTTTCTGGCTGAAATTTCGGTACTCGTTGCAGCATTAACCACGTCACAAAACAAGCACATACTAAACCGACAATTCCCAGAGGAACGTGCATAATTTGTGCTATGTTGGGCTGTTGAAAAACTTCTGAAACCAGGACTAACACGGCAACCCGCGCAGCGTTAGCACATACCAACATTAAGAGATTAGCAGCGCCGACTGCTAGCCATTTTAAACTCAATTTACGCCCTTCTAGCCAGGTAGCAGCAAGCAAAAATAGCGTTCCCACTAAGAGAGTTTTAATGCCGCTGCAAGGCACGTCAACCTGAGCGATGCCGTTTTCCAAAATGATAATATCGTAAGAAGAAATAGCCCCAATGTGCAGCAGAGAAAGCAACTGTTCTACTACCTGAGCAGTGAGGACTCGCGCGGGCAAACCTAAGCCGCTATTCAACTGACTATTAAATGGTAAAATACAAGCAAGCAAGCCCGCAATTGGTAAGTTTTTTCGCCAAAAGTTGGAATCCACCAATAAGCCGCACAGCCCGTAAGTTCCGAGGATAAATAGCAGGACAGTAACTTGTTTGATATCAATTATGTACTGAAGGGCGATCGAGCAAATACCCGCACCCAACATTAACAGCAGCGGATCTCGCCTTAAAACGAAATTGGGTGAAAATCCGAAGGGGCGAGCGGAGTTCCCGCTCGATCGCACTACTAATGCTACAATCAGAAAGCCAATTACTATTTTATATAGTGTGGGTATCTCAACAAACGAGGATAACAGCCACTTAACAGCCGAGATATTGGCCCAAAACCAAGCAAGCGCCAGCAAAAAAGGAGCCAGCCAAACCAAATTAACCGCAGGATGAGGAGTAACAGAATCTGGAATTGCAGAATCAGTGATATTGGTGCGCTGCATGATACCGCTTGATATTCACGTTGGTGACATCTTAGCTCAGCCAAATTGGTAATGTCCAGACCGATTATTTAAGTTTTGTCAAGCTTCGATTTTCTCTACAGAGAAGCTAGCGTTATAATAATTAATTTTATCGGAGGTAAAAATGAGCGAAAAAAGTCCAGGATACAAAATTGTTAGCGATAACCGACAAGCGCGCCATCTCTATGAAATTATAGAGACATACCAAGTGGGAATCGAGTTGAAGGGCACCGAAGTCAAATCTATTCGGGAAGGAAAAGCCAATTTGCGCGACGGATATGGTTTAGTTCGGAACGGGGAACTGTGGCTGATCAACGTTCACATTTCGCCTTGGAGAAGTGCTAGCAACTATTTTAATCACGAACCCCGCCGCACTCGTAAATTGCTGATGCACAAGCAGGAAATTCGCAAATTAATCGGCAAAGTCGAAGAAAAAGGCTTGACTTTAGTGCCGTTAAAAATGTATTTGAAAGGCGGCTGGGTAAAACTGGATATCGGTTTGGGTAAAGGGAAAAAACTGTACGACAAGCGCGAAGATTTGAAGAAACGCGAAGATAAGCGGGATATGGAAAGAGCGATGAAGCAATTTTAGTCATTAGTCATTAGTTATTAGACATCTCCAAAAAATAAACTCAAACCTTTGCTACTGGAAGGTAGAAATTTAATTTATGGAGATGTTTATTAGTCAGGAGTCATTAGTGGTTCATGATGGGTGATTGCTGATTAATGATTGGCTATTTTAAATCGATTTCGGTTCATGACTCATTATAATATTTTTCAAAATCCTCAAGGGAGGAGGTTGAGGACTTCCATCGTCACTACAAACTTAATTAGAGTTATTTCACCGCAGTCCATCTTAGGATCGCGAATTAAATAACTTACAATTTTAATTGTTATTGTGGGATGGGCTCTTATAGCCCGTCCACTCATGACGGGCTATAAGAGCCCATCCCACTTTCAAGAGTGGAAGTTATTTAATTCTCATTCCTTACAGCAAATTCTATGTTGATTAACTAAACCCCAGCTCGTTCGCTCCCCGTAGGGAAACGGCCCAGGGTAAGTCCCTCTACACTTCATAAACCTGGAATACGCTGTATCTCCTCATACAGTCGCATACTGTCGATCGACTGCTGCCTAAGTATTATTACTTAGACAAGGAGAAGAGTTCTATCTGCTTTCTGCTTCCCGGTTCTTTTTTTCTGAAAATATCCGGATGGCTTGTGGAGTCTCAGGAATGGTTAACCTATGCTCGAATACCTCTGGGTAGTGGGAACATTACCCAAGCATTCGGCTGTGGACTCACAAACTCTTATAAGAAAGGGACTCAAACCTGAGTCATTTCGTAAGATTATATGCCATTAGGGTGGCAATTAAATCTGGTCAAAAAAATATCGCCCAACTCTCAAGTTAAAAAATGCTAAAAATGACACCATTAGCTAACATTTTCAATGCCATGAAAGAGCCAGTAAAAAAGCATAATAACTCCAAGTGGGGAGCCTTCTTGCTGATGCTAGCAGTAGGCTTTGGCGGCTGGCAAATTGGGTTGCCGGAGCTGGCATCTTTTTTTAATAATAGGGCTTTTGAAAACTACAAAGCCAATCGATTCGCTGATACTCAACAAGCATATGAGTTAGCGCTCTGGGTAGATCCAAAAAGCCGCACAGCTCTTTACAATTTAGGATGGCTTTGCGAAGAGGTGCAAGATTTAGAGTGCGCCCGAGAAAAATATCTGCAAGCTGCAAAACTCGGTCTGCCTGCTGCTTACAGCAACCTGGCTAGGTTATATATAGTCGATAAAAAAAACTATCCGGCTGCAGTTCACTTCCTGTGGCAAGGTTTGAAATTAGCTGAGGACGATCGAGTAAAATATTCTTTACTCAAAAACTTGGGATGGGCTCGCCTGGAACAGGGTCGATATTCAGAGGCATTGCAGCATCTGGATGAAGCGATTAAAATTGATAGTGAAGGGCCAGCAACTTACTGCTTAAAAGCGCAAGTCCTAGAAAAGATAAAAAATACGAAGGAAGCGCTACCGCAGTGGAAAATTTGTCTAAAGTATGCGGATTCTCAAGAATTCGATGAGGATATATGGATAGGGATGGCACGTCAACGATTAAACGAGGAAAAAACAAAAAAATGAAACGCACAGTTTTGCTTTCATCAACCATACTGGCAATTATAACGGTACTGGAGCTAAGTCAAGCCTCAAAAGCAGTGCCAACTCCTGCGACTGTTAAACCTGCCCTTAATCAATCAGTCGAAATGCTGTTGAGTTCGGATCAGTCGATGCGACAGTGCAGAGATAGAAATGGTGGAAAATATGCGTGTCCGAGATTCATCATGACTCCGGAGAGCGAAGAATAAGAGTTATTTTCAATAAATTTTGTAGAGTGTACCATCACCACTTTACAGCAACAGGTATGTAGTATGTAGTAGTAAGTATGCAGGGTGCGCCGTCCGCACCTTATAGCATTTGAGATGTGAGATTAAGAATTGAAGAATTGGAAATAACTTATGGCGATAATGGTTTGCAGCTTGCATAAAGCTGCATTCTTTTTTGGAACTGTTATAACTCTTAATCATTGCTGTCTAGGCTATTGCTGGCATCCACACCGGGCGCAGGGCTGTTTCATTCGACCAAGGGACAAACCCTGGTGAAGATTCCCGATATTTGAAACATCGATTTGATCATTCGTGGAGGGGGTAGGCATTCTTGGCACTACCCCTACAAAACGATTATTTCCCTGAGAATGAAACCGCCCTGCCACCGGGCGGGGATAAAACCCCGCCAGCAATTCTATCTACTCGCCCTCCGTCAAAGCTGAATCTTGCTGCTGGTGCGAGGTGCTGTAAAAACTAGCAATAATCGCCACCATCAACCACCAAAGCATATTAACTTCCGGCCGGTACCAAACTGTATCGACAAAACCGTGGGCCATCATGCCTGCTAAAGTGGCGATCGCCCCAATCAACCAAAACCCCTGATTCGATTTGAGATTTTGGATTTGAGATTTGGGATTTTGGGATTCTTCCTCTAAATTAGAGATGTTAAATTGTGCATCCCGCAGATTTTTGATCTGCAACAAACCATGATTGACGGTGACAGTCATCAGCCACAGGAAACACATTAAACCGATAAAACCGGTTTCTACCACAATTTCCAGCAGCACCGAGTAAGCGCTCAAAGCAGTGAATCTCGGCTTCATATAAAGCGGGTAAACTTTATTAAAAGCAGTGTTTCCCGGCCCGATTCCCAGAATTGGCCGATCGCGAATCATGTCAATCACCGCCGTCCACACATTAATCCGAAAATTGTTACTGCTGTCACCTCGACCAATAAACATACTCGAAACTCGATCGCGCAGAGGCTCCACTAAAGCCACTCCTAAAATTAACGCCCCAGCCAAACCTCCTAACCCTAACGGCAGCGCCCAAGTTCGCCAGAACCGAGGCATCAAAGGGCTGTACCAGTACCACAGCAGCACTAAAAATACCACCAGTAGAGCCACAAAACCGATCCAAGCACCCCGGCTATCCGTGTAGCGCAAACACGCGCAATTCACCACCAGCATCGTCAGCGCTAAAATTTTTGTTCCCCATCCTTTCCACACAAAAAGTGCGGCAGCGCTCAATGCAATGGCTGGCAGCAAATAGGAACCAAGCAAGTTAGGATTTCCCAGAAAGCTGTAAACTCGCGTGACATTGGCTTGAGTAGAAGTCGGATCGTTCCAAGTAGCTAATGGCGGCACTTTGTCAATCCACTGCCGCACGCCGTAGAAACTGACAACTAGAGAGACGTTCAAAAATACGGCAATTAACCACGATCGCCAACGGGGATCTCGCAAGATCCGAGCCATCAGCGCAAAAAACAGCAAATACAGGGTTAGCTTGCTCCAACCAGTAGCAGCGGCGACTTTCACCGGCGACATCGCCGTTGCGACGGTGGCTATGCCCCAGTACAGCAGTACCAGCAAGTAAATCGGCCTCAAGGCGATCGGGCGATCGTCCGAAACAGTTAGCAGCACCCAAAATGCAGCGCTAGCCGCCATCAACACCCCCACCAAGGCATTGTTTACAAACGGCGCCAAACCGAAAGTCAAGGCCAGCAAAACAAAACCCAAGGGTTCTGCCCACTGCATCAGCCAGCTACTCTGCCGCCAACTGCGTAAAGAGCCGATCGCCAAATTGAATAAATAACTTCTACTTTGCCACTGAGAGAGCGGCAAATTTGCCAGAGTTAACTGTTGCCAAACTGAATTCATTTTTAGATTGATTATTGGTAATTGGAAATTGGGAATCGGGAATTGGGAATTGAGTCTAAAAGCATCGACAATTGGTAGTAACTCCCATCTTGGACTATTCTCTCTTAAGGCTTTTCTTGTCGGATCCACAAAGAATAAATTTATTGTGGGGGGACACGCGAGCCCGCGCCTAAAAGCCTTATTGAGAATAGTGCAACATCTCAGTATTAATTAACAAATGACTTGTTTCATCTTCCTTCTTCTTTCCATCCGTTACATCCGTTAGAAAATCCGTTGCCGAACTTCCTTCTTCCTTCTTTAGCCTTCCAACAATTCCGTAGCATTTGTGCAAGGCAGCCAGAGCACGTAGCGATATCCAGATTCCGGGGTTCCTTGAATCGAGAGTTGGCCGCCTTGAATTTCCACCAATTGGCAGCAAAGCAGCAGCCCCAAGCGTTCGCGCGCCCCGTAACCAGCTAACACTGGTGCACTATCCTCTGCATTCTGCGCCGCCAAAGCCGCCAACTCAGAAAACGCCAGCGTTAATCGCTGCGAACCCTGTGTCGGGAGTTGCGGTTCTCCGGGAGAGTCGGTTTCGGAGTTCGATGGCGAACCGCTACCAGATCCGGCCTTCAACAAGTAGTCGGTGTAGAGTTTAGCATGGGGCAAACTTTCCCCTAACCAAGGATGAAAAACCCACACTCCGATGTTGATACCGT
The DNA here is from genome assembly GCF_036705675.1 of Microcoleus sp. AT8-A3. Lineage (NCBI taxonomy): Bacteria > Bacillati > Cyanobacteriota > Cyanophyceae > Oscillatoriales > Microcoleaceae > Microcoleus > Microcoleus sp. AT8-A3. Next base: position 217,919 of record NZ_JAUBVD010000002.1, on the reverse strand, counting down.
CTTCTTTCCGAGAAACGTGGACTCGAATCACGCTGCCTGCCCCAGCAGATTGAATAATGCTAAAAATTAAGTGGTGCAGCATTTGCTGAACCTTATCTTTATCTACCAACCAGATGCGCGACCCGGGCCCCATCGACAAATTAATTTCTTGCTCTCGTCTACTTGCCGCCGAGGACAGGATTGTCACAACCTGCTGGGACAGAGTTTCTATATCGACTGCGGTTCGCTTCAATGTGAAAGCGGAATCATCTAGTTCTGCCAGTTCCAAAATTTCTTCAACTAGCGATCGCAAAGAGCGGCTGCTGTCTTGGATCACGTCAATATATTCTTTTTGCTTGCTCGTTAAGGGGCCATAAATTTCTTGTTTCAACACACTTGCCATGCCGAGGACAGAAGTGAGTGGTGTGAGCAATTCCTGCGCTAAATTATTTAGCAGTTTTACTTTAATTGAGTTAGTAGACAAATCGATAGGTTTGTTAGTCATCGTTAATTTTTATTGGTTCATTGTCGAGTGAGGGTTTGCGGTTCATTAGACCTATTCCCAAAGTCTATAACAATCTGTTTATAATTCACGACAAAAAAAAGTCGTGAAGAAAAATATATATTCCTTCTTCCCTAGAAGCTCTTGTTTATCTGAGTAATTAACTACCAGCCGGGAAGTCCCTCGGTATATTTAAAGGGGATTAATCTGAGCGCTGCGCGAAGTACCCCGTTGGAAATTACTCCTTGGGATGAAAGGCTCGTCGGGTGTAGGTACCCAAAGCGACAATTATTTCTGTATATCCCTTGATAATCTGGAAATACTCTGATAATATATTAGCAAGTGGGGGTGGAACTACCTCACTATAAAAAGCCTTTGAAAAAAAAGAAAAAGAAGCCTGCGGTCTAACTGTACTCAGTTGACAGTCAGGTTTGTTCACGATTTAATCATTGCTTCTAAAGCTGATTGCAAGTCTTGAGTGAGTTCGGCAACTGCTAACCTGCGGCTGGTTTGATATCCCTCCCAACGATCGCTCACTGATATGGGTTCGCCCACGGTCATTTGTACCTGCTGTTTGCCCAACTTCGGTCTGCCGAAAGGATTTCCCCCTTTGATGCGAGCCAGTACGTCCCACAGCAGTAAAGTTGTTTCTGCCAAACGTTCTGCTGTCAGTTGTTCTGCGACGTACCTGCCCGTGACAGACACGAAACTTTCTACAAGTCTCATGTGCCACATCCGAAGACTTGCTTCTTCAGCGAGGCGATCGGCTAATCCTCTTTCTAAGGGAGAAAGTGCTGCAATATCTTTGATATCTTCTCGATAGATATACTCCCAGCCTGCTTGTTCCAGACGGCGGCAGCGGTCTATTAAACTGCCTTTGGGCTTTAAGTTAAAATATTCTTCGGCTACTTGCAAACCCACGTCTAACAAAGCTTTCAGTCGAGCAATTATTACTTCATTGTCCGAATCATTTGCCGTTATTTTGGGGGGGAATAATGATGTTAAACTAGATGTAGATGACTGTATTTGCTTATGATAAAAACGGCTGTAAAACTCTTCCATTACTGCTAGCAAATGACCGCCAAGTCGAATCAGGCGTAGATATTGGAATTTATGATTTTGGTTTTCGGAATCGGAATTTGCCGTCTCTAAATTAGCGATATCGGTGCGTTCTAAGGGTGGCAGTCCGCAATCAATTTCTAATTGAGTTAAAAGTTTTTCTAGGGGTTGCCAAGGTGGATTGACATAGCGGTATTGAATGCCGATCGGCACAATTAAAACTTTTTCAGTGCGTGCGGCTTTTAGCAAATCTTCAACGCACCAGAAACCCATTTGAGCAATTCCCGGTTCGAGGGGGCTCACTATTTCATTGTGACCGTTGGTAGCGCCTTCTGGGGCGGCGGCGATCGGGAATTGGCTGTTGGCAAATAAATCGCGGGCCGATCGCAATCCGGCGCGATCGATCTTACCGCGAACGATCGGAGTGCCACCGAGTTGGGAATAAAGCCAGCCGACTCCCGCACCGGCCCACAGGGGAATGCCGCGATCGTAGATAAAGTGGGAATGTACCGGGGATTGCAGGGGAATGCCTTTGGCCCGCGCCGCCTGGGGAACGAGTTTCCAAATTAGTTGTCCCAAACAGTAGGGATCGTCTGAGTTGGGGTGGCGGAAGGCTAGCAAGAAGCGAACTTTCTGATTTTGAAATTGGTGGAATAGTTCGGCGAGGGTTTCGACGTTTTCGGCTTGAACGTGGCTGATACTCGTCCGAAATCGCAGCCACCAGGGGAGTATTTGCTTACAACCTTGCATCACTAGGGGGTTGTAGGCTGGGGGTATGAATTCCAGCGGTGGCTGAACTTGGCTAATTGAATTGGGCATTGTGCGATTTTAAATTTTAAATTTTAGATTTTAGATTACTAGGTTGGGGTGAAAACTTCCAATTTTGAGAATGCTGAAGTTTGTTTTATTAACCGCAGAGGACGCAGAGGACACGGAGGAAGAGAGGATATAGCAAAGCGTGTCGTGTCAATTTAATGTCAAAAGTATTACCTGTCTGGGATCGGATATCATGTCGAGTCGATCGACCCCAATATTTTCGTCGGGGCGAGTTTACGGGATTTCTGGCTTATATTACAACTTGGGGGTAAACCCGCCCACACAAGAATTACGATTATTTTACAGGACTAGATATGAACCCATCATCTTTTTTACCCCCCTGCCCTTGACAAAGGGGATGCGAGGAGATGGGAAACTCGACTAAAAAGGTGATTTATCCTCAGTTTCAGCCTTCAACACAGATTTTTGCAATCCCAAATCTAAAATCTAAAATCTAAAATCCTATTGTGCGGCTTCAAATATCATTTCTTGGAAGTTAATGACATCCGATCGCGGATCGCAGTGAGTGACTTTGACTTCAAACCGATCGCCTATTGCCACCGATCGACCAAATCGCATTGCCAATTCTAAACCCAAATCTTCCAATAAAATCAATCCGAGATTGCTGTCTTCCCTCAGCCAGCGAAGCATTAAGGCTTCCCAAACTTCATCGGGGTTGCGCCGCAAATATTCCAATCCCCAATAGCGGTTGGTTTGGCGTTCGACGGTGGATGCTTCTTTAACTGCGGTGCCGAGACACATCACAATATCTTGTATTTCTTGGGCGGAAAAAGGTAGTGGTTCGCCTCGCAGGTGGGCTTTGATTTGGAAGTGAGTCAGCAAATCGGTATAGCGGCGGATCGGGGAAGTAACTTGAGTGTATAATTCCAAACCCAAGCCTGCGTGGCGTCCGGGGGTGAGGCCCATTTCGCTGCGGGGCATACACCGACGCACGGCGCAAGCGCGGGCGGGGCCTGCAGGCACGGCTAGCAATTCTTCATCGGGAGGGAGTTCGGGCTGTGGCTGATAGCGGTAGGGTATGGGCAGGCTGTGAGCTTGACCGTAGCGGGCGGCTAGTTCGCCGGCTAAAATCATCATTTCGGCGACTAGCATCCGGGCGGTGGAGTCGTCGATGACGTGGATTTTGATGTCGTCGCCGTTGACTTTGATGACGGATTCTGGCATGAAAATGCTGATTGCGCCTTGGGCTTCCCGCCATTTTTGGCGCAGTTTGGCCGCAGAGGCGATCGCTGCTATTTCTGGTTCTGCTTCGATTCCCAACTCCAGCATTTCGTCTACGTCATCGTATGTCAAGCGGTAGGTGGGTTTTATGGTGCTGATGTGGATGCTGTAATCTTGAGCCGCGCCGATTTCGTCTAAGGTGACGCTGAAGCTGAGGGCGCTGCACTCTTTGCCTTGAATTAAACTCATCGGCCCGGTTGCCAAAGCTGGGGGAAACATGGAGATCATTCCCGTGGGCAGGTAAACCGTAGTGGTGCGCTTTCTGGCTTCGAGGTCGAGTTCGTCTCCGGGGGAAAGCAAGCGGGTGGGATCGGCGATGTGTATCCAGATCCGCTGCTGGCCGTTTTCGAGGAATTCTAAGCTGAGGCCGTCGTCGATTTCGGTGGTGCTTTCGTCGTCGATCGTGTAAACCTTGAGGTGAGTTAAATCGAGACGATTTGTGTCCGAGTCGGTTGGGGGATTTTCTAGGCAGCGTTGGGCCACTTCTAATACCTTTGCGGAGAATTGTAGGGGAATTTGGCTTCGCCGCAAAAACAGGTTTTCGTGGGTACTCCAGAGGCCTAGATCGACTAGGAGGCTAAAGGCTGCTTCGGGGTTTTCGGATCGTTGTAAGCTGGCTAAAGTTTCTAAGGCTGGGGTGCGGTGCGTTGCTTCTTCTCCGAGGATGGCAAAGCGTTCTAGGGCGTCGAGGCGAGTTCGATCGCTATTTTCCCAATCTACATTTTCCCCTGCCAGCCGCTGTTTGACTCGATCCCAAAATCCTTGGGATTCTTGGTGTCGCTGCTGTTCTACTTCTTGCTGGTGTTTGATTTCGGCTACTTGGGCTGCCGATCGCGGTTCGTAGCGATCGCCCTTTTGTTTGAAATACAGTTTATCTGTTGACAGCAAACAGTACGCCGCGTAACACTGGGCCGCACTACTCTCAGAAAATAGCAGCATTGCCAGGGATTCGGGATCTGCTGTTTCTCCGTCACCGACTAAAAGTTCCCAAGCGACTTCCAAACTCGACGGATCTGAGTAGGCTTCTACTTCTTTGAGAAATTTGGGAATGTCGGAGGGTTTGTAAGTTTCTCCGACTACTTCGTAGCTGATTTGTTTGGGCGGTATGCTGTGCGGTTGACCGTTTTCGTCTACCACGACCCAGTTTTTCTTGCCGTCGGGGCGATCGGCAACTGCCAGACGGCGGTCGCCGTGCACTCTAAATTCTACTAACGTTCCCTTCTCCACTTGCCAGCTTTATATTTGAGATTTTGGATTTTTACAGTAGCCACTTATCGAGTTTCGAGCTTGCGATTTTAGATTTTGGATGTTGGCAATTTTTCTGGTCAATTGTGAAAGTTAAAATCTAAAAAGTTTTTCTTTATTCTTGCTTTTTTTTTAACTTTTGACTTGTGATTAAGACTTGCGCTGCTGCGACTCTTAATCTTATTTCGCGATTATTTCGCTGCATTCTTGCTGCACTATTAATGACAGAAAGACGTTGTTCTCGCGCAAGTCTTATTCCCAGTCCAAAATCTAAAACCCAAAATCCCAAATCCTGTTAACCTTCTTGGTTTACGAAGGGCATCAAAGCTACAATTCTTGCTCTTTTGATGCTTCTGGTCAGGTCTCGCTGCTGTTTTGCCGTCAAACCGGTAATCCGGCGGGGCAAAATTTTACCGCGTTCTGTGACGTATTTTTTGAGCAAATCTACATCTTTGTAGTCGATCGGGTCTCCTGGTTTGATGGGCGAAACGCGCCGGCGAAAGTAAGTCATGGTTTGTTGTTTGTTGACTGTTGTTTGTTGACTGTTGATTGTGAGTTTTTAGTTATTAGCCGTTAGTTGCTAGCCGTCAGGAAAGCATTGGTTAATTATCTGCTTTTCGCCGATCAATATCAATTGCCAACAACTGATGACTGATGACTAAGGACTAATGACTAATCGCTACTTGATCTCTTTGTGGGCAGTGTGGCTGTTGCAATGGGGGCAGAACTTTTTGAGTTCCAGCCGCGCCGTCGTGTTGCGACGGTTCTTGGTGGTGGTGTACCGAGACACGCCTTTTGAGCGTTTGCTTACGTTTGTACGGCACTCAGTACACTCTAGAGTAATTATGATGCGGACGCCTTTAGCCATAATTCTAAATAAATTTCGACTAATTTAAACACAATTTATTATCTTCTCACATTGCTCTGCACTTGGTCAAGCAATCTTCTAACTTTGATGTCGAGGGAGTAGCCACGGCGGGTTCCAACTACGATCGTCCCGCCGATGCGATCGTGGAAAGCTTGGGGAAACCTTTCGGCGGAGGTGAGGGCTACGCTACAGTCGATCGCCAGGGGCAGCATCAGCAGCAAGACGGCGGCGTTGGTAGATGTGAGTCCACCTATACCTGCGAAGGCTAAGGCCGCGCAAAAGCCCAGCAATGCCTCGCGCTTGCACAGTTTTTGCACTCCGGGAGTCCGTTGGAATCTGGGATCGACAATTTTCATGTCCAATGCCCAGCGCCCGAGACTTTGGCCTTGGTTTTTCCTGACGATGGCTACGCGCATGATCAGCCACAGCAAAACAAAAAATATGATTTGGACGATCGCATTAGTACCCAGAAGCAAACTGGGTAGCCAAACTGCGATTCCGTCGATGCAGAGGGCCGCGGCGCGGCGGCCGACGGATACTTTGGGAAGGAGAGGTACTAAATCGGAACTCATAGGCAAAAAGGTCGATCGCCACTAGCTACTTTTTGATCTTAAGCTCTCGATTAATCGATCGGCATCAATGGCGTGTAACTCAACTTCCAAGCCAAGCGCTAATTATTCAAGCTGAAAATGGATGTTCGCCAATTCCCAACTGCTTTTTCGACTTTTCCACCTGTTCCCAGAGTGTTTGGATCTGAGTAAATGCCTGTTCCACAGAGATTTTACCGTTAGATGTCAAGGAACTGATGTAACCCACTCGCTGAGAAAACTCTTGTAAATTCGCATTAAATACTAAATTCTCTGGCTTTACTTCACCGTAATAACGATTTTGAGGATATAAAAAATTTGAATTTGCTACCATTGCTTTAACCTCGCTTGAAAACCTTTTTTTCTAGTTATCTATATTATAAACCGCGATCCCCTTCTAAAGTTGTGCTGTAAGTAGCAGAAATTATGTGACATTTGGCGAACTTTTTTGTGATGGCAATTACACGGATAGATGAGGGCGACAAAAACCTCAGTATTTTCACCTGTACAACTTACGCAGGCGGGGTCAACAACCAGGTTTATGCCTTAAGGCTTATAACTTCGGATGTTGCGTCCAAACCAGGTTTTTGTTAGTCCAGGACTGAGTTATTGAAAGAAGTGACAAAAACCCCTGAAATGGATAATATTATTGCAGAGATAAATAGTTAGACTTTTAGTAAAAAACTGCGTAGTGTATCCCAATGCGCGTCAAGCGAAGCTATCCCGAAGGGAATCGCCCCGTCCCAAACCCCGGCTGAGGCAAGTTTTAATCAGACTTCCCATCGCCGTAATTGCTGCTGTTATTGCCTTCAACCTTCTTCACTCCTTAATTCCAGTGTTTAAAGAATCTGTATCCCAAGCAACGCCGCCACCAGAAATCCAAAACGTGCTCGCCGGCAATCGCAAAATTGTGATAGTGGGCGACAGCATCACCGAGGGTGGGAAATACCCCGGAGGTTACGTTTGGCTGCTGCAACGCTATCTCAATGCCCTTTATCCCGATCGCCAAATCGAAATCGTCAACGCCGGAATCTCCGGTAACAAGGCGACTGATATGCAAGCGCGCTTCCAGAAAGATGCGATCGACCAAAAGCCAGATTTAGTGATGATTAATGTCGGAGTCAACGACGTTTGGCACGCTTTCTTTGACTTCCAAAACCTGCGATTTTATCCGCAAGGCAAGTTGCCCACGGGAGTGCCACTGGCAGAATATCGGGAGAAAATAACTCAAATGGTGCTGGCGGCAAAAGCCGCAGGAATTCGAGTTGTACTGCTTTCTCCTACTCCTATCGGCGAAATTCTCGACGGCCCAGAAAATCGTAGGTTGCAAGAGTATATTGCCGCGATGCGAGAAATTGCGTTAGAGAATCAGTGCTTGTTTATCGATTTGAATGCGCCTTGTCGGGAAGTTATCGCCACGTATCAAAAGCACGCGGGCAAAACTCTGAATTTGTTGGCTGCAGATGGAGTGCACCCAAATCAATCGGGATATCGAATTATAGCTTTTACTATCTTGCGCGGTTTGGGCGTACCCGCAAAGGATATTGAGAATTTGGAAGTCAAAAATTGAATCTTTGATTTTAGTTAACAGTTGACTTTGGGGTGTTAATTGAAAGTATCAAAGCTACAAGCCCCCTGATTTATGTCGCGGGTGAATTATTCCAATATAACATCTAAAATCTCAAATCATTCAATCGGCGGATGATACCGCTTTAACCAACAACTACCGATAATCACCAACGCCACCACAACTATAATTTCTGTCCAAAAAAACGACAGAAAATCACTGGCAGTTCCCACCGGAGGCACCCCAGGTTGAGCATTGCGAATAGCGGGAAAAGCAAATAGCATTACACCCGTCCAACTCAGCATTCCTACTTCCGGTAACTTACCCGATTTCATCACTTTTAATGCTAGCAAAAGCGCCATAATTGACAGCACCCACATGATCACAATAATCACTAAGGCAAAGAACTTCACCGGGAGCGATCGAGTTGCAGAAACATCGATATAAATAAAGATAGATGAATTCTCTTCCATCGGCTTATAACTGATGTCGAAACCGGGAACATCGGCATGGAAATTAAATTCCAGAGGTACGGGATTCAGTTCAAAGGGAGCAAACTTTTTCCCAATCGAAGGCAGCGGGTCGATCGAAATAGCTACTTTAGCAATGTGGGTGTCAAACGGGTAATTGTTAATTTTCCCTTTGACTAAGTTAAACTTCAATGCAGGGACAATCATCGGTTTGCCTTCTTTAAAGGTAATTTCCGAATCCGGTACATTTGCGCCGTTAACTGTCATTAACAAGTCTTGAGCCGGGTAAGTTGGCCCTTTTTTATAAATACCTTTGAGTTCAAACTGCAAGCGGGCTTCTAATTCGTTTTTAATGGGGTCAACGGCAATTAATGTCATTTTTACCTCAACCAAGCCTTTCGACGCTACAGCGCTTTCTGGAGATGGATTGTAAGGCTCTTGGGCGTTAGCATTGTGAGAGTAAATAGATAAGATAATTGCAAAGATTACGACCAGACTGCAAATTAAAATAAGTATTTTTTTGAGATTAACTTTGTTGATACTTTGCATTTAATAGGGATTTTTATGTGTTAAAATGTTGTTAGTATTTCCCGCAGTCCGCCAGGGGTTTAAACCCCTGGCTCATAGCTAAAGTCGGTTAAAACCGACTGAAGAAACTTGAGCGATAATAAATGTTGGTTTTAGTCCTCTTTTAGAGGACTTTCGCTGTGAGCCGGGGTTTTCAACCCCCGGCGGGCTGTGGCGAGCGGCGCAAGAACCAGGCGAATCAACGCGAAACTACGAACCGATAGGAAGCAGTACATTTGATGTAAAACTGCCGTGCAAGCCGTAGGGAATGTGCTGTTTTAAATGCAAGCGCGCTACAGGGCCTTTGGTAATGTCGCGAGCATCTAAAATCACTAAGGTCGATCGATGATTAGCTGCATCATACATTAAAACCAGCAGCCAGCCGTCATCCTCAGCCGTTGCACCTTCAGGCGAGACGCCTGAACCACGGGGAACAAACACCGGTTCCCCCGCAAAACCACGCGGTGCGGCACTCCAAATTTGCCTTTCACCAGTCACGAAATCAATTTTGAGGATAGCTTGCAAAGGAGCATTTCCCGTGGGAGCATCCGCAGCACCGATATACAGATATCGGTAAGGTTGTCCGACATTCTTGGGATGCAAAGTTGGAAACTCGCAGCACCGAGTTTCAACAACTTGATGCTGTACGGTTTTGTCTTGCAAATTCAACTTAAACCGCCACAATTCGCCCGCTGGAATGCTCTCAAAATCAACCTCGCGAAAATCGCCGTCTGCTTCTACAGTTGGAAATGATTCGTAACAAACTGAATCCACAAAAACTTCGTCTCCTTCTTCCCATGCGTTGCAGTGGTGGAACACAAAACAAGGTTCGGTTTCTAATATCTTCACCTCGTCAGTGCCGTTGCGGGGAATTAAAATTGCTTGCGTTGGCTTGTTTGGCGAAAATTGAATGCACTGGGATGCACTCCGAAATCCTAACAAGAAAAGCAGCGGATTAAATGAGACGGGATTTTGGAAGAATATGCAGTAATTCGGGGTAATTACCATGTCGTGCAGGAAGGCAAAACCCGGTATTGCATGGGCGTGACGCTGCAAAAGTTTGCCGCTTTCGTCGAATTCGTAAATCGTGATGGTACTCGACAAACCGGGCTTGACGGAAAAGTTTACTAATCTGTCTCCTTTGCCATTTTTCCCTTTTTCAATTCTGGGGTGGGCGGCGAAGGCTTCACCGGGTTGTAAAACGCCGTCTAGGGTGTCTAAGCCGAGTGTTTCTAGGGTGCGGGGGTCGAGTCTGTAGGGCTGTGCGGCTTCCCAAAGTGCTAGCAGTTTGTCGCCCCAATAAATGATGTTGGTGTTGGCAATGTTTTTGATTTTGACATCAAAAATGTTGGCCAGCGGGCCCCCTGGCTTTTGTGTGCCGAAAACGCCTCGGTGGAGGATTTTTCCGGCTTTTTGTTCGGCGAGATAGCCTTCTGTGCGGACGAATCGGTTGCGGAAATGGGCGCGGCCTTCGGATATTGCGATCGCACAAACCATCCCGTCGCCGTCAAACGGATGGTGGATGCGCTGGCCGTTGACATCTAATAATCCGGGCCCGTTGCGAAAGAATGTGCCTTGCAAGCCGGGGGGGATTTCGCCTTCTATGTTGTCAATCCAGTAGTCGGATTCGTTGGGTTGGGATTCGTAGCCGCGCTGCCAGTCTGTGCGATCGTATGATAGGTTTTGGGCGGCTGTTTGAGGTGGGGAAAGTTGTAAGTTTTGCATGGGTGTAATAAGCTTTTCTTGATTTAACCGCAGAGAACACAGAGGGCGCAGAGAGAAGGAAATTCGGAGAATGGGGAAACACAGTTAAATTCATCCGTTAAATTCATCCGTGTATCCGTGTCAAAATCTGTGTGTGCCTGCCTTTATTTACTGTCTGCGGTGCGACTTTGTGACCTTACTGTCGGTACTAAGTCGGGAAAGTATTCGGGCATGAAATGCTGTCCGCCTGGTTTGGAACTGCCTGGTTCTGGTTCTAATACGGGAAGAGACTTTTGATTGTTTGGATCGCTGCTTTCTGTACTGTCGGCGGGCAGCCAATTTAAGAAGGGTAGGGGCAGAAGTGTGGACAGGTTTGTGATGACTATTAGCAGCCAGAGGTTATCGAAATTGCGATCGGTAATTCCTAGCAAGTGGGTCAAAAGTGCACCGCCTTCGTGGGACAAAAGTCCTGCTAAATTTGTGATTGACATCAGCAGCGCAAATAAAGTTGCTTCGACGCCGGGGGGACACAATCTGGCGGAGAGTACGAGCACCGGCATATAAGCAATTTGTCCGATTACTGTCAGGATTAGGCTGTCTCCGATGCTGAACCATTGATCGTCAATTCCTAAAGCTCTGTTGGCATGAGTTACTAATAATAAAGTAGTCATGCCTAATGCTGTCGCTATGACGGTTGACCAGCCAAAAATTACTCGAAATGGAACTGTTTTGAGGAAGCGTTGAAACAGCCAAATGCCGGCGAGGGAGGCAATGCTGGTAACGAGGCGCACTCGGCCGAGAAACTCTGGTTGAAAGCCTAATTCATTGGTGGTGAAAAAGAAGAAGGCGGAGTCTGAGCTTGGGGTGGCTTGCCAGAGGAAGAGAAAGGCTGTGGGCAGCCAAATGGTTTTTTGGGTAACAGCTTGCCGTAGTTGTTTGAATTGGTCTTTGACAGTTTCAAAGTCGGTTCTTTTGTCGGTTTTTTCTTCGGCAATTAACCAAGCTGTTGCTGATACAATTAGCGGGAAAGATGCGGTGATTAAAAAGATAGTATGAGTGCTGAAGTGTTGCAGCAGGGAACCGCTGAGGTAGGCGGTAATTAGTCCGCCGAGGGCTGCAGCGCCCCAAGACAAGGATTGCAGGGAACCGGCGTCGGTAACGGATTCTTTTCTGGCCCTTTCGACTACCAGGGAGTCGGCGATTACGTCGCTGACGGCGAGGGATAGGGAACTCAGGGCGATCGCGCCTGTAGCTGCCAGCGGTGTGTGTACAATTGTTGCGAGGCTCACCCATGCTAAGGTTCCCAGCAGCCCGGAGAGGACGATGTAAGGGCGTCTGCGGTAGCCGAATATCGGCAAACCGTCCGACATGAAGCCGAAGACGGGTTTGATAATCCAAGGCAGGGCGACGACGCCCAGCATTGCCGAGACTTCTGCCGGACTCATGCCGAGTTCGTCTTTGAGAAAGAAGCTGACGGCTAAGCGGGCTAGTCCGAGAATGCCTTGGACGAAGTAAATCAGTAAGATGGCTATGAGTTCGGGGGTTGGCTCATTCCCAAAGAATACTTTTTCTTTTAAAGATTCTTTGAGTTTGCTGACGCCGGAGGGGGAAACGAGCATTTGAGCAATATTTCTTAATGAATCTCAATATTTATAACACATTCTTAATGAGTTGGGGGAACTGCCGGAGGTGGGAGGCGAGAGTGGCGGGGATCTGGTAAGTGCTATAAAATTGTATTTATCTTGAATTTAAGCGTGTTTTGTAATAATAAAAACCGAAAAACGAACCGCGAAGGCGCGTTAGGCGAAGCCGCGCGTAAACCCTAGGACGCCAAGCAAGAGAAAGAAGAAAAAACTCACAACTGCGGTCAGCTTTGTTATATGATTATTGACCCTAAAAATGTACCGGAAATTACGGGTTCTAAGTACCCTCAGCAATTCCAATCTGCTGTTGCGGGGAGAGTTAAAAAACGCTTGGGCGATGCTGCCGGATTGCAGAATTTTGGGGTGAATTTGGTGAGACTTGCGCCGGGAAGTTGTTCTGCTCTCAGGCATTGGCACACTCGTCAAGATGAGTTAATCTATGTTCTGGAAGGGGAAGTTACTCTGATTACAAATTCGGGAGAGCAAGTGCTGAAACCGGGTATGGCGGCGGGTTTTCCGGCGGGTGATGCAGACGGGCATCATTTAGTCAACCGCTCGAATGCAGATGTTGTTTATCTGGAAATTGGCGATTCCCTTCGGGATAGCTTCGCTTCACGCACTCCGGGAGATAGTGCCGAATATCCCGATGACGATCTAATGGCAAAAGCTAACGGGAATAGTTGGATTTTTACTCGCAAAAATGGCGAGGTTTATGAGGATTAAAAAATTATGAGTCAAGTGAATCTTTGGACTTCGGCGGAACACGCTTTATGGTATCTGGCTAAGGCTGATGGTATTCCTCACCGCACTGAAGGTGAAGCGGTTTTGTTGGAGGAAGTGCCGAAAAATGTGAAGCGAATTCTGGATGTGGGCACGGGAGACGGGCGGTTGCTGGGTCTGCTTAAGTGCGATCGACCAAATGTTGAATGTGTGGCGATCGACTTTTCGCCGACAATGCTGGAAAAAGCCAGAATTCGCTTTGCTGATGACCCAAATGTCACGGTAATCGAACACAATTTTGATGAATCGCTACCGGATTTGGGCAAGTTTGATGCGGTTGTTTCTAGTTTTGCGATTCATCACGTAATAGACGATCGCAAACGTTCGCTTTACACCGAGATTTTCGAGCTTTTGGAACCCGGAGGCATTTTTTGCAACTTGGAGCACGTAGCGTCCGCAACTCCGGCTTTACATGAGAGATTTCGAGAGGCGATCGGTATTAGCGATTCGCCAGATGATCCGTCTAATAAATTGCTGGATGTGGAAACGCAATTGCGCTGGTTTAGAGAAATTGGTTTTACCGATGCCGACTGTTATTGGAAGTGGCGGGAACTCGCTTTATTAGTTGGGGTGAAACCTGTTTAGCTGGGGATAAGGACACGGCAGTGCCATGTCCCTACAAATATTGCATAGAATCTGTATGAGTTGCGTGAATTAATTAAATTAAATCAGGTACTTTAGGTTTGATTCGGCGCTCGTACCAGTTCATTAACGGGGTGGAACTAATACCGTGCAAAATCACAGAAAGTACGATCGTTGTAAAGGTAATCCAGGCAATTTTTTCGGCGGTTTCGCCTTTCAAACCGTCACCGAAAGCATAAGTAAGATAATAGATAGAACCGACACCACGAATGCCGAACCAACCGCACAGCAAGCGGCTGGCGGGATGCAAAGGACTGCCGATCGTACTAATCCAAGCTCCCACAGGCCGAATTAAAAAAATTAACAATCCACCTACTAAGAGGGAGTATCCTCCAGAGGCCAACATAGGCTCTAAACGCAAAAGCGAACCTAATAGTAAAATAGTTGCTACTTCCATTAACTTTTCTATGCGCTCGGTAAAGTGCAGTTGGGAAAGCGGCTTTTCTGGGTTTCGGTAACTCCGCTGCACCACAATTCCTGCTACAAAAACTGCGAGAAATCCGTAGCCGTTGACTACTTCTGTGAGGGAATAGGTGAGCAGAATTGTGCTCAGAGCAATGAAATCTTCCATTAATTGATCGGCTGGTCGATAGTGTTGGAGTTGCCGATCGATCCAGGTGACGGCTTTAGCTACTAAAATTCCCATAACGATAGCTGCGCCAATCGCCCAAATCAAGTCAACTGCTACCCACTGCGAAAACCAGTTCGACCAGTTGTTATCTTTTAGCGAATAAATGCCGAAATAAACAAAGGGAAAAGCTAAAGCGTCGTTTAAACCGCCTTCTGATGTTAAACCAAAGCGCAATTCATCGCGATCGTCTATATCAGCTAACTGAACTTCTGAGGCTAAAACTGGATCGGTGGGAGCGAGAATTGCTCCCAGTAAAATCGCCGGGCCCCAATCTAATTTCACAAACCAATGACCGATCGCAGCCACTGCAAAAATCGAAATTGGCATTAAAAAACCGATCAGCCGCGCTGTGGAATTCCAGGCCCAAAGTTGCAGTGGGCGATTCATTTTTAAGCCACAACTGAACAGAGAAACAATAACTACAAATTCTGTAAGTCTTTCTAAAAATTCAGCTTCGGGACGCAAGTCAATCAGCTTGATGCCGTAGGGCCCCAATCCGATACCGACAATTAGATAAATTAAGGCATAAGATACAGGCAATCGCGAAATCCAGCCGGAACCCAAGGTAACGGTAAGCAGGAGGATGCCAATAACTAGCAAGTTGAGAATGTAATCATCCACCATAACGATCGCACTTTTAATCAGATATAGCAAGTGCTATTTTGACAGGTAAAAGCTTCGGGCGCATCCGTCGTCCGCTAGATTCAGCTATCCTCCGAAAGTGGTGTGGGCGGGTTTATATAGATTGTTAGTGGGAATTAGAGATTGTTGGTGAAACCCTCCCTACAAGTATTATGGTTAATTTATCGGCTCTCATCCGACTCATGACTAATGACTAATGACTGAAGACTAATAATTAATTAGAAAGACCACTTTTTTCAGTAGCGATTATGTGCAAATCTACGTGTTTGAGCGATCGCACTAACTGTTGAGTCAAAGAACCCCGCAGCAGCAATTTCCAGCGGGATTGCTGGCTTTCGCCGATCACAATTTGAGTAACGCGATACTGTTTAGCTACTTCGGAAATCGCTTTGGCTATATTAGTGCCGTTTACCCGCAAAAATTTCCCGTTAAATTCTTGACATAGTTTCTCACAAGTTTCAACGTGCAAGCTTTCTGCTTTTGTTAAAAATCGGTCTGGATCGTTGACAAACACAGCATAAAATGGGGCATTCATGTAGCTCGCAATCCTCGCGCCTCGCCGCAGCAATTGCAAGGAGTTCGGATAAGTCGAGATGCACACTAAAACTCGTTCGTGAATGTTGCAAGATTGACCTTTTAAAGTTGCTGCGTCGTCTTCCACAGTGTCTGCGACTTCTCGCAGGGCGAGTTCTCGCAAAGCGATTAAATGACGGCGCTGGAAAAAATTTTCTAAAGATTGTTCAATTTTTTCAGGAGCATAAATCTTGCCTTCTAGCAACCTTTCTTCTAAAGTTTCCGGCGTGACATCGACAACGACTATTTCGTCAGCATCTTCGAGGACGCGATCGGGCACTCGCTCTCGCACTACAACTCCGGTAATTCTAGCTACTAAATCGTTGAGACTTTCTATGTGCTGAATGTTAAGGGTAGAGAAAACATCAATTCCAGCCTTGAGAATTTCTTCCACATCTTGATATCGTTTTTCTCGCAGAGAACCGGGAATGTTTGTATGAGCGAGTTCGTCTATTAATGCTAATTGAGGACGGCGTGCTATGACAGATTCTGTATCCATTTCGGTGAGCATTTTTTCGCCGCGTAGCATTTGTTTTTTGGACACTATTTCCAATGCTTCTGCTTTAGCTGCTGTCTCTTTCCTGCCGTGAGTTTCTAACAGTCCAATTACCACATCAATGCCTTCAGATTTGAGCGTGTGTCCTTCTTCCAGCATTCGGAACGTTTTGCCGACACCGGGGGCCATGCCGATAAATATTTTGTGCTTTCCCCGGCGGGAGGTGCGATCGTAAGTGCGGTTAGGTTGGGCATAAACCGCGTCTGGATTGTTAGTAAGTTCGCTAGAGTGAATCATAGCTGAGTTGTCAGTTGTTCTTTGTTCGTTGTTCGTTGTTAGTCACATTTGTAGGTTGGGTTGAACGAAGTGAAACCCAACTCCAACTTGAACTGAAGTGTTGGGTTTCGTTCCTCAACCCAACCTACGTATATTATAAACGGTCGAGAGCCAAATTCAGTTGGAGGACGTTAACTCCCGGTTCACCGAAAATGCCAATAAATCTGCCCTCTGTATTTTTAGCTACCAACATTTCTACTTGATTGAGATTGAGCGATCGCACCGTTGCTATCCGCTGAATTTGCGATCGAGCTGCCTCTACGCTAATGTGCGGATCGAGGCTAGAACCGGAAGTATAGACTAAATCAGCAGTTGGTTTGATACCAGCTTTGTTGAGGCGATCTAATTCAACTTGCACCCCCTGAAAACCATCTTTCTCATTACCTCGTTTCAGCAAATCAGAGTTACTGGGGGCAAGGTTGCTCGCTCCCGAAACACCCGTTCTTTGACTAACATTTTCTCCCTTTGTCGGATCGTAATTTTCTGTCGCAAAGCTGCTGTAATTGGTGGTGCTGGGACGACCCCAAAAATATCTTTCTGAGGAGAAAGGCTGACCGATTAAAGCAGAGCCAACTACAACTCCTTGGTTGGTAATTAAGCTGCCGTTTGCCTGGGAGTTGAAGGCAATTTGGCCGATTACTAGCAAGATTAAAGGGTAAATAATGGCTGTAATTCCCCACAAAACCAGGGTAAGGCGAATGGCTCTAATTATTTCTCTCATAAATTACCTCGATCGGTTATTTGCTAATGGTTAATTATTGACTAAAATCTTTCCGGCTGAAAGATGACTACGAACAAGTAAATAGAAAGGGCGATAATCACCAAACCTAGGAGACTTAAACCCCAGACAGCTTTTCGGGTCAAATCTTCGCCCGCTGCAGCGTAGACAGCGGGGGCAAATATAGCATTGAAACACATTACTAGAAATAGCTGCACCGGGATTGGGTGGCGCTGCCAAAGCCTTTGAGCTAACTCAATAATTTCTTGGAAATCTCTGGGAAAAATATCATTCAGCAAATCATTCCGTTTCATAAATTCTCCTTATTTTGGGAATAAATATCTGTCTTTCTATTGGATGATTTTTGTGGGAAAATCGAGGCATAGCCTCTGGATATGCGTTCCCAGGCAGAGCCTGGGAACGAGATTAATCCGTGTATCCGTGTCAAAATCCTTGTCATGCTTTCCCGATCTATGCTAGCCCAACGGCGGTAATCAAAACATCAATAACTTTGATGGCGATAAACGGCGCGACTGCTCCGCCCAATCCGTAGATTAAAATATTCCGCTGCAACAGTTGATTTGCAGTCAAAGGTCTAAACTTTACACCAGTTAATGCTAGGGGAATCAAAGCTGGAATAATCAAAGCATTGTAAACTAATGCTGACAAAACCGCAGATTGACCGCTGGCTAAACCCATGACGTTTAATGCGCCTACGGGGGAAAAAATGGCGGGAATAATTGCAAAATATTTTGCGATATCGTTGGCTAGGGAAAATGTGGTCAGCGCGCCGCGAGTAATCAGCAATTGTTTGCCAATTGTAACTAAATCAATGAGTTTGGTGGGGTCAGAATCTAAGTCCACCATGTTTGCAGCTTCCTTCGCGGCTTGGGTTCCAGAATTCATCGCCAAGCCTACGTTTGCTTGTGCTAGTGCGGGTGCGTCGTTGGTTCCGTCTCCCGTCATTGCGACTAATTTACCCTCGGCTTGTTGCTTGCGAATTACGTCGATTTTGTCTTCGGGAGTTGCTTCGGCAATGAAGTCGTCAACGCCTGCTTCATCGGCAATTACTGATGCTGTAATCCGGTTATCTCCGGTGAGCATAATGGTACGAATTCCCATTTTTCGCAGTTGGTCAAATCGATCGCGAATTCCCGGTTTAATCACATCTTTTAAATAGATAATGCCGTAGGTGTCGCTGCCTTGACAAACGCCTAAAGGCGTGCCTCCAAGCCGGGAAACTCGCTCGTAAGCTGCATCGAGATCGGGGCCGATATTGCCGCCGCGCGATCGCACAAAACCCTTCACCGCATCCACCGCACCCTTGCGAACCTCCGTCCTGTCGGGCAAATCCGTGCCAGACATCCGCGTTTTTGCGGAAAAATCAAGCCCTGTGGCGTTGGTGCGATCGAAATTCACCGTTGCGCCCAATTTTTCGGCCAAACGGACGATCGACTTTCCCTCTGGAGTATCGTCAAACACACTCGCAGCAAGGGCTACACTCGCAACATCCTCCAGCGAGTGACCGTTTACCGGAATGAACTCCTCGGCTAAACGGTTCCCCAGCGTGATCGTCCCCGTTTTGTCCAAAATCAGCGTATTCACGTCGCCGCAAGCCTCCACGGCGCGTCCAGAGGTCGCTATCACGTTAAACTGAGCGACGCGATCCATGCCCGCAATGCCGATCGCGCTCAGCAAACCGCCGATCGTTGTTGGAATCAGCGCCACCAGCAGCGAAATCAGCGTCACCACGCCCACAGGGGTTTTCACGTAATTTCCCACGGGCGGAATCGTCGCAACCACAATCAAAAACACCAGCGTTAGCACCGCCAGCAGCACCGTCAGCGCGATCTCGTTCGGCGTTTTCGACCTTTCAGCGCCCTCTACCAGCGCGATCATCCTGTCCAAAAATCCCTTACCGGGGTCGGCCATCACCCGCAGCGTCAATTCGTCGGAAAGGATGCGCGTACCGCCGGTGACGGAACTGGCGATGTCCGAACCCGGTTCCTTGAGCACCGGCGCGGATTCGCCAGTGATCGCAGATTCGTCTACAGATGCGACGCCTGCAATCACTTCGCCGTCGGCGGGAATGACATCGCCTGCGATCACTTTAATTTGGTCGCCCCGTCTCAGGGATGTCGAACTAACTTCTTGAATTGAACCGTCTGGTAGGAGTTTGCGGGCTGTTGTGTCGGCTTTGGTCGATCGCAGTGCGTCTGCTTGCGCTTTCCCCCGCCCTTCTGCTATCGCTTCGGCAAAATTAGCAAATACCAAGGTGAAGAACAAAATAAACGTGACTAAACCGTTGAAAACTCTCTGATTTTCGCCGGGAACCGGGCCGAACAGCGTCGGGTCGATCGTTAATAATGCAGTCACAATTGTGCCAACCCACACCACAAACATCACCGGATTTTTTAGCATTACCCGTGGGTTTAGCTTGACAAAAGCTTGTTTAAAAGCTCTTTGATAAAGGCCTTTTGTATTTGCTTTTGGCGTGTGCTTGCGAGACTCGCGAGAGCCTCTAGCAGGTTTTTTTGGGGAATCAGGGGTATGGGAAGAAGCCATGTCGATTTTAGATTTTAGATTTTAGATTTTAGATTTGGGATTAGGGATTTGGGATTTTAGATTTGGAATTGTTGCCAGCAACAGCAGTTTATTGTCGCTGCATTACTTAATGCAATCTACATCTACTGTCCGCTGTTTGGTGTCGGGGTTGTCGCTTCAGGCGAAGGCGTTGCTAAAGGTGTTGTGGGTACAGTTATCGATGCTGGTTCAAACTTGCCGCTGCTAATTTCATATCCTTCGGCAATTGGCCCTAAAGCTAGAACTGGGAAAAATGTCAGCGCGCCCAGAATTATAATTACTCCTGCGGTGACGCTGGTGAATAAAACTGAATCGGTTCTGAGAGTGCCGGTTGTTTCGGGAACCAGTTGTTTGTTCGTCATGCTGTCGGCTAAAAGTAGCAGGGCAATAATTGGAACGTAGCGCCCCAATAGCAGGCTGAAACAGGTGCTTAAATTCCACCAAAGTCCGGTAGGTGCGGGTTGAGAGTCGGCCAATCCTTCTAAGCCAGAACCGTTGTTGGCTGCCGCCGAAGCGTATTCGTACATCACCTGGGAAATGCCGTGAAATCCGGGGTTGCTGATGCCGCTCAAACTGTCGGTAAATGCGAGAGAAATGGCACCGGGGATTAAAACTGCGATCGGGTGAATTAACAAAACAACGCTGGCTAAAACAATTTCCCGTTTTTCAATTTTGCGTCCCAAAAACTCCGGCGTTCTCCCCACCATCAAGCCCGTGAGAAACACGCTCAAAATTGAGTAGATAAATAAGTAAGCAGTTCCCGTTCCTTGTCCGCCCCAAACGATTTGCAGAAACAAATTAAACAGAGTGGCAAAACCACCGGGAGGCATTAAAGAATCGTGCATTCCGTTGACAGCGCCGCACATTGTGCCAGTGGTAGTCACCGCCCACAGTGCAGTTTCTGCCCAGCCAAACCTAACTTCTTTGCCTTCTAAATTTGGTTGCTGCGAACCCAGTAAATTATTAATTTGAGGGTTGCCGCCGTACTCGCCAAATGCTGCAATGCCAATCAAAATTACATAGATGGCAAACACCATCCAAAAAATCAGCCATCCCTGCTTTTTGTTGTTGGCAAATCTGCCGTAGGTGTGAATCATAGCTGCTGGTATAGAAAGCATTGCTAGTGTTTCCAGCAGGTTGGTAAAAGGATTGGGATTTTCAAAAGGATGAGCCGAGTTAATGGCAAAAAATCCGCCGCCATTTTCTCCCAGTTGTTTGATGCTTTCAAAGTGAGCTACTGGGCCGCGAGCAATTATTTGCGTGCCGCCTTCTAAGGTACGGGCAACGGCCGGCCCTGCGAGGGTTTCCGGCACTCCTGAAATTAGCAAAAGTAAGGCAATTATTAAAGAAAGGGGTAGCAGAATCCGGGTGATTGATTGAATTAAATCGATGTAAAAGTTGCCCAAGGGACGGCCGGTCAAGCCCCGGATAAAGGCAATCCCTACTGCTAAACCGGTAGCTGCTGAGGTAAACATTAAAAATCCCAGGGTTAACTGGGACAAATAAGTAAATGTTGTCTCGCCGGAGTAATGCTGTTGGTCGGTATTTGTGAGGAATGAAATAGTTGTGTGCAGCGCAGTATCCCAGGTTGGGGCAGTTAAGCTGGTGGGATTTAAAGGCAGCACTCCTTGAAGCATGAAAATTAGGAAAACAAATATGCCCATTGCTGCATTGCTGTACAGTAGCGATCGCGCATATTGCCAACCTGTCATCGAATCTATAGACCGGATATTGCTGGCTTTATAGATGAGTTTTTCTAGGGGTTTAATAGCGGGGTCGAGAATGGTTGGTTCTCCCATGTACACCCGCGCCATGTAATTACCAAAAATAGGGGCGATCGCTACTACAATGATTAGCGTTAATGCGATTTGAATTAATCCTTCAAGCATAACTGAGCCAATACTTCCTTAAAAGTGCAATCTGCTTTTAAAAATCAATATACTTGCCGTTAGGATTTTTGATAATCAGCCCGCAGGTATAAGTTGCTGTTTAGCCGTTATACTTAGCTGCTATATATTTTCACTGACTGACAAATGTTTAAATATTTAGCAGTATCTATACTTGCAGATATAGATGTTATCTAAACGCTTGTTTTTGCGTCACTGTAGACAAATTTTAGCGAATAAAAACCCTAGGGATAAGGCAGAGAGTAGAGTGTAAATATAAAATATAAAATGGATGGATAAGGGATGTTAAACAGCTTATTAAAAATCACAGACAACCTGGCAATTCAAGAGAAGTATTTGCGGGGGAGGTGGTCGATCGCAATTTTATTCGCGATCGTTGTAGTGCTGGAATTTACTACGCCGTCGGAGTATCTGTTTGGGTATTTGTACACAGGGCCGATTTTATTGGCAAATTCGCGCTTGAGTCGGTTGGGTAAGTTGCAAATTACGCTGGTATCGGCAGCTTTGACGCTGTTAAATTTGTTTGTTCCTCCTGGAGAATCGATCGCCCTAGCAACTGTAGCAAATAGATCGATCGCAGTCATGGCTTTAGGGGTGACGGGATATTTGAGCGATCGCAACCAGCAGTACCAAGAGACGATCGCGATCGCTAAAGCTGAGTTGCAGTCGCAGCAGCAGCTAGCAAGCATCCGAGAAGATTTTGTCTCTACTTTGAGTCACGACTTAAAAACGCCGATGCTGGGGGCGATAGAAACAATTAAAGCTT
Organism: Microcoleus sp. AT8-A3; assembly: GCF_036705675.1. Classification (NCBI taxonomy): domain Bacteria; kingdom Bacillati; phylum Cyanobacteriota; class Cyanophyceae; order Oscillatoriales; family Microcoleaceae; genus Microcoleus; species Microcoleus sp. AT8-A3. The sequence goes on along the minus strand of NZ_JAUBVD010000002.1, from coordinate 195,596 downwards.
TTGGGTCAGCAAAATTTGGGAATGTCACCGCCAGTCAGCAAAAAGTTCTCGAAACAATGGCGCGATCGCACAAAATGTCTCTACAATTAGTAGAAACGCTGCTGGATGTTTACCGCAACGATGCCGAAGGTTTAAAACTGCAACTTGCGGCCGTAAATTTAGTAGCTTTGGCAGAAGAAGTAATCGCAACACTCATCCATTTGTCGGCGGCGCGCCGAGTTTACATTAGTATGAGTTACGGAGAGTCAGATTTCCGTCGCTCTTTGTGGGTAAATGGCGATGCGGTTCAACTCCAGCGCGTTTTTGTTAATTTGCTAACAAACGGAATTAACCATTCTCCTCGCGGTGGCAAGGTAGAAATAATCATGGAATCTTATTCGAGTTTTCAGGTGGTGAAAGTTATCGATAGCGGGTTGGGAATTACTGCCGATGAACTGCCCCACTTGTTCGAGCGTTTTTATCAAGGACACAGCGATCGGCAAGCCAAAGGTTCGGGATTAGGATTATACTTATCTCGCCAAATTATTGACGCCCACGGCGGTATAATTTGGGCAGAAAATAAATTGCCACACGGTGCTTTATTTGGATTCCGACTCCCTGCTATCCCACAGAAATGAAACCAGCTTATCCGTTGCGAATTCTCCTAGTTGAAGACGACGAACTGTTTCGGTTGGGGCTGCAAACGCGGTTGCAACAAGAAAGTTGCTTGCAAGTAATTGCCGAGGCTGAAGATGGCGAAACGGCGGTAGAATTGACTCAGGAACACTTGCCCGATGTGGTAGTTCTCGATGTCGGTTTGCCGGGAATTGGGGGTATTGAAGCGTGCCGCCAAATTAAACAGCGACATCCAGCAATTCCCGTTTTAATTTTAACATCTCATTCTCAAAAAGCCTTAATTGAAAGATTGATTAGTGCGGGTGCTCAGGGATATTGCCTCAAGGGAATTGCGGCGGAAACTTTGGTTTGGGCAATTCGATCGGTAGCGGCGGGCGCTTCTTGGTGGGATCAGGCGGCAACTGCGGAAATTCGCGCTGTTTTTGCTAATCCCGAACCTGTTAAAGTAGGGTCAAAATCCGAAGTTTTGGAAAATCCGCTGACGAAGCGAGAACAGGAAATCTTGGCTTTAGTTGCGGGGGGGAAAAGCAATCAGGAAATTGCACAAATATTGTACATTGCTCCGGGGACTGTGCGGGTTCACGTCCACGCGATTTTGCAAAAGTTAGAAGTGCGCGATCGCACTCAAGCTGCTGTACTCGCAATTCAGAAAGGATTGGTAGCAGAAGAACTTTTGGCGATCGAACCCTAAAAAAGCGATTTGTGTACTGGAATTGTCGGTTTTTTAAAGGAATTATTGGCTAAATCCGCCCCTATCAAAAGGCTTCTGTTGCAGGTTCATGGGAAATTAGTATTCGTCTTGATTGTTAATTTTACTCATGACATTGAATTTGTGAATTTGCTAAGGTAGACAGGCCTTAATTTTCCTACCGTCATCTAACCAAAGGTGTATTATGCCAAATTTTATCAGTTCAGTTTTTAGTTCGATCGCCTTTATCGACTCTGCCCTTCCCGACAGCCAAACTCTCCACAACGGCATCGCAGCGGGGACAGAAGTTATTACCTTGGATGCGGCGCGGGATGGAGTAGAACAAATTACTGAGGCACTAGCGAATCGCAGCAATATTAAAAGTATTCATATCATCTCCCACGGCCGCCCCGCGAGTTTACTGCTAGGCGCGATCGATCTAAACTTGACAAATTTAAAAACTTATGCTAAGCAATTGCAGCGTTGGTCGCGATCGCTGGCAGACAGTGGAGAGATTTTGCTGTACGGGTGCGATGTAGCGGCGGGGGAAAAGGGCGCTAACTTTGTGCAGCAACTGAGTCAGCTAACCAAGGCAAAAATTGCGGCTTCTCGATCGCCGATCGGCAGTTCGGCTATGGGCGGAGATTGGGAATTAGATTATACAACAGGAGCGGTGTCCTCTGGGCTGGCGATCGACCCAGCCACAAGAGCCGCCTATCAATTTGCCTTCGGCCGTACCCTCTACGACGGCACAAACTATTCACCACTACCACCAACATTAGCACCCATACCAGGCATCGGGACAGCAGCCGGTACTCAATTAGCTTATGGACAAGTACCTCTTCCTGGCTTCGGTGGTGTTCTACCTGCTGGTGCGTACTCGCCCAACACAGGCATTACTACTGCTGGCGTGAGTGTCATTGGTGGCACTGCAGCAGGCTATGCAGGTTACACCAACTATCTATATTCTCCGCCTCCATTAGGAACGGGAACATTTACTCAACTCAATCCAAGTTTCCCCGCACTTGACCGCACCAACGGTTACAGCGTTTCTTTTCGAGTTGCAGTTACGACCGAAACCAGTTTGAGCGACGATCGGGCAGGTTTCAGCATCATCGCCATTAGCAGCGACGGTCAAAACGGCATTGAACTCGGTTTCACCAACCGCAACCCCGGCCTCAACGGAAGCATTTTTGCTCAACAAGATACTCCCCTGTTTACTCGCGGGGTAAATGCACCTGTTAACATCAGCACTGCTACCGACTACAAACTGGTGGTTCAAGGCAGCACTTACACCTTGTTTGCCGGCGGCATAGCAATACCAGTTCTGACAAATCAGCCGCTGCGGAACTACACGGCATTTAATCCAGGAAACAGCGAGCCTGCTTTACCCTTCAATCCCTACACCCAGCCAAACTTCCTATTTTTCGGCGACGCCACGGATCAAGCAAGTGCCACTTTTACTCTCGGCACCATCTCGGTTAATAATTTCCCGGTGGCCGCCACTGGCAGCTACAGCGTCCTGCACGACAAAGTGCTCAGCGTACCAGGGCCTACCGACGCCAACAGCGACCCGCTGACCCCCGCTTTAGTCACAGGCCCGACCAAAGGTACGATCGTTTTTAACCCCGACGGCAACTTCTCTTACACTCCTAACCCTGGCTTTGTCGGTAATGATACCTTCACATACAGCGTGAGCGACGGGGCTGCGACAGTCCCCGCTACGGTGAATATCAACGTTACTAACAGTCTGCCGCAGCCACAACCTGATACCTACATCACCCTACACGACAAAGTTCTGCTCTCCGTGCCGTCCGTCTTAAAAAACGACAGCGACGGCGACTTATTGGACAAGTTGACCCCCGCTTTAGTCACAGGCCCGACCAAAGGTACGATCGTTTTTAACCCCGACGGCAACTTCTCTTACACTCCT
>NZ_JAUBVD010000002.1:191451-192260 GCF_036705675.1 Microcoleus sp. AT8-A3 | reverse complement strand
AACCCTGGCTTTGTCGGTAATGATACCTTCACATACAGCGTGAGCGACGGGGCTGCAACAGTCCCCGCTACGGTGAATATCAACGTTACTAACAGTCTGCCGCAGCCACAACCTGATACCTACAGCATCAGTGCCGGAAAAGCCCTCAGCGTAACAGTGCCAGGAGTTTTAGGCAACGACTCCGACGCAGATTTAGACACGCTGACTGCTGCGGTGGCCGCCAACCCGACTCAAGGGTCGATCGCCCTCAACAAAGACGGTTCTTTCACTTATACTCCTAACGCTGGCTTTTCTGGAACAGACACATTTACCTACACAGTCAGCGACGGAATAGTTAGCTCGGAACCGGCTACCGTGACTGTAAACGTCAACAATAACCCGCCTGTAGCCAATTCTGACAGCTATACTACTGCTTTTAATACGAGTCTCAACGTGACTGGTTTGGGAGTCTTAATCAACGATACAGACCCGGAAAACGACCCGCTGACGGCGATTCTGGTGACAAATCCGGCTACAGGGTCGATCGTCCTCAACGCTAACGGTTCTTTCACTTATACTCCGAATGCTGGTTTTGCAGGGCCAGACTCTTTTACCTACAAGGCTAATGACGGGAAAGCTGATTCTGCGATCGTCACGGGAAGCATTATTGTAAATACCCCTCCAACTCCGACTCCCACGGAAACTCCGACTCCCACGGGAACTCCGACTCCCACGGGAACTCCAACTCCCACCGAAACTCCAACCCCAACCGGAACTCCGACTCCCACGGAAACTCCAACCCCAACCGGAACTCCGACTCCCACGGAAAC
>NZ_JAUBVD010000002.1:179561-191351 GCF_036705675.1 Microcoleus sp. AT8-A3 | reverse complement strand
ACCCCAACCGGAACTCCGACTCCCACGGAAACTCCGACTCCCACGGGAACTCCGACTCCCACGGAAACTCCGACTCCAACCGGCACTCCGACTCCAACCGGCACTCCAACTCCAACCGGAACTCCCACTCCAACTCCCACGGGAACTCCAACTCCCACGGGAACTCCAACTCCCACGGGAACTCCAACTCCAACCGGAACTCCAACTCCAACCGGAACTCCAACCGCAACTCCAACTCCAACTCCAACCGGAACTCCAACTCCGACTCCCACCGGAACTCCCACTCCAACTCCCACGGAAACTCCAACTCCAACCGGAACTCCAACTCCCACGGGAACTCCGACTCCAACCGGAACTCCAACTCCCACGGAAACTCCGACTCCCACCGGAACTCCCACTCCAACTCCCACCGGAACTCCAACTCCCACCGGAACTCCAACTCCCACCGGAACTCCAACTACCACCGGAACTCCGACTCCCACCGGAATTCCAACTCCCACCGGAATTCCAACTCCCACGGGAACTCCAACTCCCACCGGAATTCCTGTTGACTCTGACAGCGTTCAAGGGGGCGATACCGATTGCATTTGCGAACAGATTACCCTACCCGCGATCGGTTCGATTCCGGGCCCGAATTCTGTCGATCGCACTTTCAATGGCACTGACGGCGACGACTTCCTCATCGGCAGCAATCTCAACGACGTTATCAGCGGTTTCAACGGCGACGACGTTCTGCTGGGCGAAAAGGGCAACGACAATATTTACGGGGGACTGCCCACCAATATCCCCCTTGGCCCGAATGCAGACAAAGACTTGCTGTTTGGCGGCAATGGCAATGATTACCTCAACGGCGCCGGCGGCGACGATCGCATTTTCGGGGGTAAGGGCGATGATGTGGCGATCGGTGGCAAAGACGATGACTTGATTTGGGGCGACAAGGGCAATGACACTCTAGTTGGGGCTCAGGGTAACGACTGCTTGTTTGGCGGCAATTTTGACCCGTCTAGCCTTGACTCGACTGGACGCGATTTGCTGTTTGGCGGTGCGGGCAACGACTTCTTGAATGGGGGAGATGCTGCGGATACTCTAAGCGGTGGCGAGGGCAATGATACGGTTTATGGCGGCAAGGGCAATGACGTTGTGGTGGGGGGTACTGGCAACGATCGGCTGTTGGGCGATCGCGGCAGTGATAGCATTTGCGGCGACGATGGGGACGATACTATTTTCGGAGACAGTGCGATCGACTTTAACGGCGAGGCAGATTCCCTGTGCGGCGCTGCTGGCAACGATCTGATGTTTGGCAACGGCGGTTCCGATAAACTGTGCGGCGATGAGGGCAACGATACTCTCTACGGCGGCAAAGGTGACGATTGTCTGATTGGGGGTTTGGGAAATGATATTCTCAACGGCGGCATTGGGCGCGATCGCTTTGTTTTAACAGCAGGTGAAGGCAGCGATCAAATTACTGATTTCACAAAAGGTGAAGATTTGCTGGTGTTAGCGGGCGGTCTAACTTTTTCTCAACTTAGTATTACCCAAAGCGCTAATGCAGCTTTCATCAGGATTGGTGAGAACGGTCAACTGTTGGCTGCTTTGAATGGAGTGCAAGCTAGTGCGATCGATCTGAATGATTTTACCATCTTCGGGTAAGCACAACTTAATTAACTAAGGTGCGTACTCCGCACCTTAGTTAATTATGTAGGGTTGACAGCGCGTAGCTTGCCCCTATGAGCAGTGTATCAAATCACTTTTTGCGTCCGGGAGTGCGATCGACAATACTCCAAGCTTTTGCTTGACACTGCTCTGCACTCCCGGTATTATTTTAGTAATAAAAATGACTTAAAAAAGCCACTTTACGGAGAAACTACTGACAGTGTATTTACGTAAATAAAAATTAAATGTAAAAAAATTGATAGTAGTTGGCAGCTAATACATAATCATCTCAAATTTAGGTGCATCTAGATGGGACAGATAATTATTAACGAATTCCGGCGGGACGGGCAATTCCAGGGGAATGAGTATGTGGAACTGCTGTTGACGGAAGATGTAAGCGCAACTCAGCTTCAGAGCTATTTTGTAGGCGACTCAACTGAGCCAACAGTAGCTAAATATTCAGCTTATCGATTTACTAATATGGCAAGTATTGCTCCTGTGTTTAAAGCAGGAACAATACTTACGATCGGCGGTTCGCCTGCCGATCAAGAGATTGCCTACAACCCCATACCGTCGGGAACAAACAACGATTGGAACATTCGATTGAGTCCCCAAGGTGGATTTTTGACAAAGCTGCTCCCAGCCGGAAATTTTCATGGGAATTTCGCGGAGTCAGATGTTGTTTATGTTGATAATGCTAGCACTACAAATACCGATACAATAGATTCGATCGCCTGGAGGAGTCCAGGAACAGGAACTCACGGAGCCTTTGGGAGTGCAGCTAAGGTGCAAATTCCAGCACCACCCAACGGGGGTAATGTTGAGTTTTCCAGCGCTATTGGCGGCATCAACAGAACTGCTAGTTATACTATAGATAGTCCCGGCTCCTTGGGTTTGCCCAACGGCGGAATTAACAGTATTTATATTAACAGTCTCCGCAACCGATCGGTTAACATTGCTCCCAATTTGGCAACTCCTAATGTTAATCCGCCGATCGCAATTAATGAAAATATACCCAGCGTCGCTAACACAGGCTTTAGTATTTTTAACATCACTAGCGAGTTAGGAAGTGACGCTAATGGCGATCCTTTGGGTGTCGCAGTCACCGCTGCAGACAATACTAACGGTAACTGGCAATTTTCAACAGATGGCAATACTTGGACAAATTTCGGTGCAGTGTCGGAAACTTCAGCAACAGTGCTCGGCCCGACTCCTCTTTATAATGGCTTACTTGGTAACACTCCCAGTTCTCAAAATTGGCTGTCTTTGACTAACTCAAATTTTGCTTCTCCTACCGCTACAGCTTCAGAATTTTTTAGCGGTAATGGAGTTAATTTAAACAGCAGTGCGGACAATAGCATTTATGCTGGCTATACAAATAATCCTTTAAATCCGTCATTTCCCCCGCTCGATCGCACTACAGGCTTTAGCTTGTCTTTTAATCTCCAAATTATCTCGGAATCCCGCACTAATCAAAATCGGGCGGGTTTTAGCATTGTTGCTGTTACTAGCGATCGCAAAGCCATTGAAATCGGTTTCCAGCGGCTATCTGAAAACTCTGGCAATATCTTTGCACAAGGCGACGGCATTACTCCCAACCTAGTCGGACAAACCAACGGCTTATTTGTTGCAGCAGAGAATGTTGCTTATAACACCAATATTGCTACTAACTACACTCTCAGAGTTCAAGGTGACAATTACTTTCTTTCCGATGGCAGCGATATCATACTAACCGGCCCGCTGCGCGATTATTCAGGATTTAGCGACCAGATAGATCCTTACGAAACTCCTAATTTTCTATTCCTCGGTGACGGCACTAACTCGGCGCAAGCTAACATCAACCTGACGGGGGTTTCCCTGCAAACGCCTGCGAGAGTCCGCTTTGTACCCAACCCAGACTATTACAGTACCCCTGGAAGCGAACCAACAATTACTTTTCGGGCATGGGATGGAAGTAACGGAGTGGGTAACGGTACTGCGGGCGTCAATGCTTCAGTTACTGGGGGAACAACGCCGTTTAGCACTAATAGTTTAACAAGTTCGATCGCAGTTAATCCAGTCAACGATCCACCTTCGTTTGTCAAAGGGGTCGATCGCACTCTCAGCAGCAATTCGGGGCCACAAACCATCCCCGGATGGGCGACTGCGATTTCTCCAGGCCCTAACGAATCAGGACAAACTGTGGCTTTTCAAGTGGTAGGGAATGATAATGCTGCTTTGTTTAGTGTACAACCTGCGATCGACTCGGTGGGGACGCTAACCTTTACACCGATGCCGGGGGCGATCGGCAGTGCTAATATAACTCTAAACCTGAGAGATAATGGCGGTAGAGATAACGAAGGACTCGATACTTCTGATACCCAATCGTTCATTATCAACCTCACTAATCCAGGCACATTTAATTTCAGCAACGCCAACTACAGCGTTAATGAAAACGGTCAATTTGCCACAATTACCGTTACTCGCACTGATGCTAATGTGGCTGCTGCTGTCAGTTACAGTACAAGTAATGGCACTGCTAATGCTGGTAGTGACTATAACCAGAAATCGGGAACATTAAATTTTGGCATTGGCGAAACTACTCAAACTTTCACGATTCCAATTGTGGATGATTCAGAGATAGAAGAGAAGGAAACTGTTAATTTAACTCTGAACAATCCCACTAACAAAGCAGATTTAGGAGCAATTTCTAGTGCTGTTTTGACTATTGTAGATACAACTCCAACTCCGACGCCGACGCCTGCGGAAACTCCAACTCCCACGGGAACTCCGACGCCTGCGGAAACTCCAACTCCCACGGGAACTCCGACGCCTGCGGAAACTCCGACGCCAACTCGGACTCCGACGCCTGCGGAAACTCCCATTCCGACGCCTGCGGAAACTCCGACGCCAACTCCAACTCCGACGCCTATTTCCACTGCGACGCCAATTCCGACACCGACGCCAATTCCTGCGGAAACTCCCATTCCGACGCCTGCGGAAACTCCGACGCCAATTCCAACTCCGACGCCTATTTCCACTGCGACGCCAATTCCGACACCGACGCCAATTCCTGCGGAAACTCCCATTCCGACGCCTGCGGAAACTCCGACGCCAATTCCGACGCCAATTCCTGCGGAAACTCCGACGCCTGCGGAAACTCCGACGCCAATTCCGACGCCAATTCCTGCGGAAACTCCGACGCCTGCGGAAACTCCGACGCCAATTCCGACACCAATTTCGACATCTGGAGAAACTCCAATCCCAACGGCTAAACCTGGGGAAACACCGATCGCAACTGACAATTCGATCGCCCAAACCACATCTCCAACAACAGAAACCCCCACACCGGCGCTAATTCCTGCTGCTTCGGAAGACTGTATGTGCGATCGAATTACTTTAGCCGATCGCACTTCCATTCCCGGCCCGAATATCCCTGAAAATACCCTCAACGGTACTGACGGTAAAGATACTCTAACCGGCAGCAATATTAATGACATCATCAACGGTTTCAATGGCAGCGACTGGCTAAAGGGCTTATTCGGCAGCGACAATATTTACGGTGGCCTTGCTAGCCCAGTTACTGTTGGCGCGGATGCAGACAGCGACACCATATTTGGCAACGAAAATAACGACTATCTCGTCGGCCACGCTGGGAATGACCTTATTTATGCGGGTAAAGATTCTGATGTGGCGATCGCAGGCAAAGATAATGACATAGTTTGGGGCGACAAAGGCAACGATACCCTACTTGGCGATGAAGGTAATGACAGTTTATTTGGTGGCACTTCTGAGGCGTCTGACGGTGGCTTGACAGGAAAAGATTTGCTTTTTGGCAATAATGGCAACGACGTTTTATACGGACAAGAAAGCGAAGATACTCTTTCTGGCGGCGAGGACAATGATACCTTACACGGCGGCAAAGATAACGATATAATTTGCGGTGATTCTGGCAATGATTTGCTGTTTGGAGAGTTGGGAAATGACACCATCTGCGGCGGCAATGGCGAGGATACGATTTTCGGAGATATTGACAATATCGCGAGGGATGCTAGCAGTCAAAAAGATTATTTGTGCGGCGGTAGTGGCAATGATTTAATTTTTGGTAATGAAGATGCCGATCGATTGTTCGGGGGTGACGGTAGCGATACTCTCTACGGCGATAATGGTGATGATACTTTGATTGGGGGAATTGGCGACGACTGGTTGAGGGGAGACTTCGGAAACGATACGCTGCAAGGGGGAAGCGGGCGCGATTACTTTTTCTTGACTGCGGGAGAAGGCCGCGATGTCATCGCTGATTTTACGCAAGGTGAAGATTTATTAATTTTGACGGGAGGGTTAACGGTCGATCGACTCAGCATAGTTGAAGAAAACACTACAACTTTTATCAAAATTGCCAACACGGATCAAATCTTAGCTAGCCTAAAAGGTGTGCCAGCTAATCTCATCACTCAACAGGATTTTACAGTAATTGGACTACCTGGTTTGTAGATAATATGGAATCCGGTTGTATCAGAACGATCGCTAATATCATGTCCGATCGATTAACCATAATATCCCGGTGGGGGCGGGTTTTTGAGATGGTCAATTATTGGCAGGTATTGTTGGTGAGGGGAACCCCTACAAAAATCGCGATCGCTCGACTGGACATGATATTATATCATGTCCGGTGTGCGATTCGTTTAACCTAAATGGGTAGGTTCTCCTATCCAGGGACGGTTAGCCTAACTCCTAGAAGTTAGTGATAACTGATTACACTTATGGGTGAGGCATTAAGTCAAGTCCCAGTCCGCAGGTGCAGCGGTAAAAGCATATCCCCTATTTTGTTGGGTAGCAACTAACAGGATAAAGCGGGGATAAAAGGCAGAAAGACTCTTAGCCTTGGGGGGTAGCTGTCGAGCAAGAACATATGCGTAGCGAAAGCAAAAATGTGTCTGAACCACCGTTATGATAGATGGTCAAACGGCTGACTGACGCCCGCCAAAAGGCAAGGATAGGGCATAAGCAATTATCGGATTGACTTATCAGCACTGCCCAAAAAACCCGGTGGATAGCATTACGCTGTCATGTTCAACCAATGTGTAATCGGAACGAAGTAAAGCATTCATAGCCCTTAATAACATAAGTAGGTTGCTAGCCGTAAGCTGTGAATGTGAGGGATGGTTGCAGAAGCCAATGCTCTGCTGTAATAGCAGAGATATGCTGACAGCGCCGGGTGGTGTAAAAGATAGAGACTAAGTAACCCTTTAAAAGCCTAATGCCACAGAAAAATCTGATGGTGGGATGTAGGGGTAAAAGGAAAACTATCAAGCGGTATAAATCATCTCGTGATGCGATCTTACTGTATCCATAACCAGGATTACATCATTCAGGAGCCGTGTGCGGTGAAAGTCGCAAGCACGGTTTTGTAGGAGAGATGGTAGGGGACACTCTGCCATCGACTCTCTAACCAATTAACCATGATTTCTGTAGGGGCGGGTTCGCCAAGATATTGAATAGAAACCGGAAAATCTGTAAACCCGCCCCGGCCTTTAATCGCGATCGCTCGACCGGACATGATATGAGACATTACTTCAATCTTTCGTATAGCGTCAGCAAATAGTCATATTGCATTGATTTCTCCTCTCTAAAATTAATCCACGCTGCCTTCTGAAGGCAGGCTAGGGCGATCGGGAGGACTGTAGAGTCAAACACAATATTGGTAGTAGACTTGGGATTAAGTTAAAACTGTAGGGGACGCGCGCACCCTACAGTTTCTCGTTTTCAGGCTCGGCTTTGTATTTAAACCGGAACCAGAGTCGGTTCCAAAGTTGCCACTAATTTGAGATTGTACTCATATTCAAAACACGGCTTTTTATAATCCAAACTCCAGAGTTCCAGAGCGCAATTGTCTTCGGGATTGAGCGGCTGCAACCGTAAGTGAAACTCTCGAACTTCCGGGCGGTATTCGCATTTAAAATCAGAAATTGCGCCAATCTGCCGCCTGTCTAAAGCCACAGCTAACCGCAGAAAAGGATGCAACTTACTGACAACCTCCCGGTATTTTTTCGGAAGAATAATAAAATTTTCGTGCTTCTTTTTAGGAGGATTTTTCCGGTGATAGCGAGCCAAATTGGCAATTACTTCAATCTCAGTTTCAGTGTAGCCCAATAACTCACCATTGCGAATTAAATAGTAAGAATGCTTGTGGTGCGCTGAATGACTGACGTACAAACCGCAGTTGTGCAGAATCGCGGCAGCCCACAGCAACTCGCGTTCTTCGCTTCCCCAATAGTGTAGAATTCCTTGAGTTTGGTCGAAGAAATTGAGCGCAAATGCTGCGGTTCTTTCGCTTTGTTCTAAATTGACTTGATATTTGTCAGCCATGTGGAGAATACTGCGCTGGCGGATGGAACCTTGATAGCGCAAGCGGTTTTCAATCAAACCGTGGCTAAGCATCCAGTCAACAATTACGCCTTCTCTCAGAGAGCGATCGCAAACAGTCAGCGATTCAATTCCTAATAGTATCATAGCTTCCTGCAAAATCATAGATCCTGCCAGAATAATTTCCGCCCGCTTGTCCGACATTCCCGGAATTGCCAACCTTTCGGCATAAGAAAGTTTGCGAAAACGATTGACTAAATCGCGTAAATCTTTTAAACTTAACTGATATCCAGCCAGCGGACTCGGCACTGTTCCCAACTTTTCGCGAGCGTTAATTGCAGCCAGAGTTTCGATGGTTCCAGCAGTGCCAATCAAGCGCAAAGGTTCGCCCTCATGGAATTGAGATCGCAATTCGTCGATCGGTCTTTCCAGCGAAATCCGAATATAAGCTTGCAAATAAGCAAACTCCTCCTTGCTAATCGGGTCAGTTTTGACAAATTGTCCTGTTAAGCGAACAGCACCAATTTTTGTACTGGTGAGACAGCGAGGTTCAGAACTATCTCCTAAAATCAACTCCGTAGAACCGCCTCCTATATCAATAATCACCTGGGACTGATTGTTAAATTCCATACCCGAAAGAACGCCGAGATAAATTCTCCGCGCTTCTTCTTGACCGGAAATTAAACTCACATTCAGGTCTAATTCGTCAGCAACTTGTTTGAGAAAATCTCGCCCGTTAGGGGCTTCCCGAACCGCACTGGTAGCCACAGCGATAATTTGTTCAGCATTGATAGTTTTAGCAATATCTAGAAAACGGCGCAAAGTTGCGATCGCCCTTTCCATCACATCGGGCTTCAAGCAGCCTGTTTTAACCTCACAATCGCCCAACCGAACCGTATCTTTTTCTCTAGCAATAATCGTAAACGCGGGTAATTTCGGATCGATGCGCGCCACCACCATGTGAAATGAGTTAGTACCCATATCAATAGCAGCAATAATGCGATTTGACTCCGCAGACGGAAGTGAATTAACCATTGGAGTATCGGGGTTGACAGATATTTATGATTATTTCACGAATCCAGTTAGGCATTCTATTAAATTAGCAAAAATTTGGAATTGCTGACTGGGCAAGACTTTCACCTGTTTTAAATTTCGGCAGAAGTGCGATCGCCAGCAGAGATAGTAAGTGATTGTGCCTAAAATTTGATAAAATTTAGAGTTAAAAATATCAAATCTAGAATTGAAATGCTTACACAGCCCGATCGCCAACCCGAATCCACATTGCTAACCGTCGTGAGGCTTTTGAGATGGGACAAACCAGCAGGAAGGCTGATTTTAATGATTCCAGCCCTCTGGGCCGTCTTTTTAGCAGCAGACGGGAGGCCGCCCGCAGCATTGGTGGGCGTGATTGTGTTGGGTACCTTAGCCACGAGTGCGGCTGGATGCGTCATCAACGACTTGTGGGATCGCGATATCGATCCCGAAGTAGAAAGAACGCGATCGCGCCCGCTAGCATCCCGCGCCCTCACCGTGCAAACTGGGATAGGAGTTGCATTAATTTCCTTTGCTTGCGCCGCGATTCTCGCTTTTTATCTCAATCCTTTAAGCTTCTGGCTGTGTGTCGCCGCCGTACCAGTAATTATCTGCTATCCACTGGCAAAACGATTCTTTCCAGTGCCGCAATTAGTGTTATCAATTGCTTGGGGTTTTGCCGTTTTAATTAGTTGGAGCGCCGCCGTGGGAGAACTAGAATTAGCGACTTGGTTGCTGTGGGGTGCAGTCGTGCTGTGGACGTTAGGATTTGATACAGTTTATGCAATGAGCGATCGGGAAGACGATTTGCGTTTGGGAGTGAATTCCAGCGCGATATTTTTCGGGAATAATGCTGCTAATGCTGTGGGCTTTTTCTTTGTTGGTACTGTCGGTTTGTTAGCGGCGATGGGGATTAATTTACACTTGCACATTGGTTTTTGGTTGGCAATTATTGCGGCGGCGATTTTGTGGTTTTTGCAGTACAGTCAACTGCGGAATGCGGATATTCCTAAGCTTGTTTACGGTCAAATCTTTCGTCAAAATGTTTGGGTGGGGTTTGTGATATTGGCGGGGATGATTGTTGGGGAGATTTTTTAGACCCCGCCTAGGTGAGTGGAGGATGATTTCTTCGCACCCGAAAATTTTGTCCTCTACTAATTTGATTGCTTTTTCTAGATTATTCTACTTTGGCTAAAGGCGATTAGTAGTTGGTGTCGAGGCAGTTAGTGTAATAATTATATCCGTATATCAAACGGTTAATGTCAGCGAATGAGGTATAATTATGAGCCTGCTTTCACACTTTACTGGAACTATCAAAAATACAGCGTATTCCAAGTTTATGAAGTGTAGGGACACGGCAATGCCCAAGGAGTGTCAACTTAAGCCTGAAAGCCCGCCAAGTTCTCCCGCCCACCCGCTAGTCCGCCAGGGAATGAATTCCCTGTCTAATAGCTAAAGTCCTCTTAAGAGGACTAATGAGTTCTTCAGTCCTCTTAAGAGGACTTTAGCTTTGAGGCAGGGGTTTCAACCCTTGCCGGACTTATACTTTTCAGGAGTTGGTGAGTCATCTGAAGGCATGATTATTCTCAGTTTATCGCTACTGTTCGGATAGTTTTTTCACGTTGTCAACAGCCCGTTGATACCAAATACCTGTATTCCCTTGTTGCTTATACAAATCAGCGGCTTTTTGGTAATCTTCGATTGCACTCTGTTTGTCGTTAATAGCAGATTTGACAGTCCCCCGATTGTAGTAGGCAATAGCATTGTTAGGATTAAGCCCAATAGCCCGATCGTAATCTGCGATCGCCTCTTCTTTTCTCCCTAGGGCAGATTTGGCTGCACCCCGATTGACGTAGGCATTAGCAAAGTTAGAATCAAGCTGAATAGCCCGATCGTAATCTGCGATCGCATCTTCTTTTCTCCCTAGGGCAGATTTGGCTGAACCCCGATTGCTGTAGGCATTAGCATGGTTAGAATCAAGCTGAATAGCCCGATCGTAATCTGCGATCGCATCTTCTTTTCTCCCTAGGGCAGATTTGGCTGCACCCCGATTGTAGTAGGCATCAGCAAAGTTGGGATTAAGCTGAATAGCCCGATCGTAATCTGCGATCGCATCTTGGTTTTTCCCTAGGTTATACTTGGCTGAACCCCGATTGTTGTAGGCAAAAGCATAGTTGGGATCAAGCTGAATAGCCCGATCGTAATCTGCGATCGCATCTTCTTTTCTCCCTAGGGCATATTTGGCTAAACCCCGATTGTAGTAGGCATCAGCATAGTTGGGATTAAGCTGAATAGCCCGATCGTAATCTGCGATCGCCTCTTGTTTTCTCCCTAGGGCAGATTTGGCTAAACCCCGATTGTAGTAGGCAAGAGCAAAGTTAGAATCAAGCTGAATAGCCCGATCGTAATCTGTGATCGCCTCTTGTTTTCTCCCTAGGGCATATTTGGCATAACCCCGATCGTTGTAGGCAATATCATAGTTAGGATTAAGCTTAATAGCCCGATCGTAATCTGCGATCGCATCTTCTTTTCTCCCTAGGGCATATTTGGCATAACCCCGATTGTAGTAGGCTATAGCATGGTTAGAATCAAGCTTAATAGCCCGATCGTAATCTGCGATCGCCTCTTGGTTTCTCCCTAGGGCATATTGGGCAACACCTCGACAGAAGTAGGCAAAAGCATGGTTAGAATCAAGCTTAATAGCCCGATCGTAATCTGCGATCGCATCTTGGTTTCTCCCTAGGGCACACTTGGCAACAC
>NZ_JAUBVD010000002.1:161490-179461 GCF_036705675.1 Microcoleus sp. AT8-A3 | reverse complement strand
CCCGATGGCTGTAGGCTTGAGCATCGTTAGGATTAAGCTGAATAGCCAGATCGTAATCTGCGATCGCCTCTTGGTTTCTCCCTAGGGCATATTTGGCAACACCCCGATTGTGATAGGCATCAGCATAGTTGGGATTAAGTTGAATAGCCCGATCGTAATCTGCGATCGCATCTTGGTTTCTCCCTAGGGCACACTTGGCAACACCCCGATGGCTGTAGGCTTGAGCATCGTTAGGATTAAGCTGAATAGCCAGATCGTAATCTGCGATCGCCTCTTGGTTTTTCCCTAGGTTATACTTGGCTGAACCCCGATTGTAGTAGGCAATAGCAAAGTTAGAATCAAGCTGAATAGCCAGATCGTAATCTGCGATCGCCTCTTGGTTTCTCCCTAGGGCATATTTGGCATAACCCCGATTGTTGTAGGCATTAGCATCGTTGGGATTAAGTTGAATAGCCCGATCGTAATCTGCGATCGCCTCTTGGTTTCTCCCTAGGGCACATTTGGCATCACCCCGATTGCTGTAGGCATTAGCATCGTTGGGATTAAGTTGAATAGCCCGATCGTAATCTGCGATCCCATCTTGGTTTCTCCCTAGGTCAGATTTGGCACTACCCCGATTGACGTAGGCAATAGCTAAGTTAGGATTAAGCTGAATAGCCCGATCGTAATCTGTGATCGCCTCTTGGTTTCTCCCTAGGTCAAATTTGGCATAACCCCGATTGTAGTAGGCCTCAGCATAGTTGGGATTAAGCTCAATAGCCCGATCGTAATCTGCGATCGCCTCTTGGTTTCTCCCTAGGGCACATTTGGCATCACCCCGATTGTTGTAGGCAGCAGCAAAGTTAGAATCAAGCTGAATAACCCGATCGTAATCTGCGATCGCATCTTGGTTTCTCCCTAGGGCACATTTGGCATCACCCCGACGGACGTAGGCAAGAGCATAGTTAGAATCAAGCTGAATAGCCCGATCGTAATCTGCGATCGCATCTTGGTTCCTCCCTAGGGCATATTTGGCATAACCCCGATTGTAGTAGGCAATAACATTGTTAGAATCAAGCTGAATAACCCGATCGTAATCTGCGATCGCATCTTGGTTTCTCCCTAGGTCAGACTTGGCTGCACCCCGATTGCTGTAGGCCTTAGCATAGTTAGAATCAAGCTGAATAGCCCGATCGTAATCTGCGATCGCCTCTTGTTTTCTCCCTAGGGCAGATTTGGCTGAACCCCGATTGCTGTAGGCATTAGCAAAGTTAGAATCAAGCTGAATAGCCCGATCGTAATCTGCGAGCGCATCTTGGTTTATCCCTAGGGCAGATTTGGCTGAACCCCGATTGACGTAGGCATTAGCATTGTTGGGATTAAGTTTAATAGCCCGATCGTAATCTGCGAGCGCATCTTGGTTTATCCCTAGGGCAGATTTGGCTGAACCCCGATTGTAGTAGGCATTAGCATCGTTGGGATTAAGTTGAATAGCCCGATCGTAATCTGCGAGCGATTTTGTAGTCATTGCCTTATTCCAGTTATTGAATTTTAATGAAGCTGCTTCCCCGACGGTTCACAGAAGTACGCCGAATCCGATCCGAGTGTTTGATAATTATCAATAATATTATCACAACAAAATAATTATCGGCAAAACTATTGGCGGACATTACTACATAATCAGCTCATTGGGTAAAGGTGGATTTGGCGAAACCTACTTAGCACAGGACGAATATCTACCTGACAAGCCCCCGCGTGTGGTTAAGAGATTCAAGCCCCAGTCCAATGAACCATTCTTGCTGCAAGAAGCCAAACGCCTGTTTTAAAGGGAGCCTCAACACCTGAACAAGTTAGGTAGCCACGATCGCATTCCGCAGCTATTCGCTCACTTCGATGAAAATCAAGAATTCTATCTCGTCCACAAGAGATTTTGCAGCGCTATCTGGAATTATATCGATCGCCCTTTCTAATAATTCAGAAAGGCGATCGCTCATAATTCATCAATCATGGCGATATCCCTTCTTGCATCCGCGTTAATCTGCGTCCATCTGCGGTTACAAAAGAGCGATCGTCCTTTCTAATAATTCAGAAGGGCGATCGCTTCTACTTGTAGGATGGAATAACCGCTTGCATCTCCCAATTTTCATGACCAACCCCATCCAGCAAGAAGCCCGCCAAATTCTCGACACTCTCGCCTTTACCCCCTTCGATCGGTGCCATCCCCTCAGCCGCGACTTCGACACCATTCCTGCTAGAGTTGGTTTGTACGCCTTTCGACATCGCATTCAAGGATTACTCTACATCGGCAAAGCCAAGAACCTCCGCGATCGACTCCGAGGTGGTCACAAAGCCTTCCTCTGGGGCTGGCTCGATCGCTACGATCCTGATGATGTGAGGATCGCCTTCGTTACCCTCAACCAATGGCAAAAACCAGGGTTATTATATGAATTAGAAACCCTGATCCTGCAAGCTACAAACCCTCCCTACAACGTTAAAATCCCCAGAGAACAATGACTCAGACCCTCAATATCCAACACTTACCACCAGAAGCTATTCATTCACTGATGACCCATTTGCCTGACTATGTGAAAGTCGCCCTGATGGAAAAAGCTACGCAGCTAGAATGCTCTCTGGAAGCTGCGATCGAAATGGCGATCGCTAGTTTTCTCGACTCAGAAGCTTTCAGCTTTGAAGATTGCCTATTATCGCAACGTCTTCAGGAATCAGAACTGGTAGAATCTCCCCAAAAAAAATAGGGTGCGATCGCCCGTTTTATAATCAATCATGGCGATCGCTCCTACCAGTGCTCATGCACCCCATCCAAAACCCAACTTCCCTGAACTATGTCATCAGGTAACATCCTAGCTGTCACAGATGTTCTCAATTTCCTTGTCAGTGGAATCGATAAAACTACCCTCGAAACAGAACTTACTGCTTCGGGTTGGATATTCACTCCAGCTAGAGGTGGTTCAAAAAGCGGTGCAGGTACAATTTGGACAAGCCCAGACACTCAATACAGTGTCAGAATTATGACTCAACCTGATGGTTCATCCTATGCTCGTGTTTACAATGGCCCAGGAGGAGGTGCACCCGCAGAACAACCCCTAAACGCATCAGGAAAACCCGGAAGTCGTGGAGACACCCACTTTATTCTGCTCCCTTAACCGCATTTATTCGTCAGATTATGAACTTTCAACAAATTTGGCAACAATACGATTTTACCGAATCAGAATTGCTATCGATGGGGTGGCAATTTCCCTATGATTATGTCCTCAATCTCAACTACTATTGGCAGATCAATTCAACTAATTCTACTTCTGAAGTTGCTACAAATGACCAATTTTTAAACATTATCCTCAAAACCTGCATTCGACTTGACGTACAACTCAACCCAAATCCTGATGAGTTAGATCGAAAGCCTGCGAACCTCGGTACAATCGTCGGCTGGGAGCAAGTTACTCCCTCTCCTTGGTTAGAAAATCTATCCCTTTCTCCTAATGAGTGGCTGCATCTGTTATTTGAAATTGGTGGAAATAATAAAATTGAAGCTGTTTGTCGATCGCTAGTTGTCGAACAATTGGTCAAACAACCCTTAGCACTCAGTTCATAAAAGGAGATAAATACAGTGTTTTCCCATTTTCGGCGTTTGGGCCAATTGTTTAAACGTTTCTTCGGCCGCGACAAGAAAGCGATCGGAAGCATCCATATTATCTTCCGCCATGTAAGTGGCTAATTCAATCAAATCGCCGATAACTTGCGGACGTTTTTGGATCGAGGTCATTTTTCTCCCTGCAACCCCTGATTCTGGGAAATACGCGATCGCACAGCTTGACGAATCTCCATCCAATCTTCCTCCGTCATCGCGGTAGGATTTCCAGATTCCAAACCCTCTAATAACATCGCTTCCAAACGTTCAGAAGCTTTGCGTTTTTGGTCTTGGCGAATTAACTCACGGAAATATTCGCTAGCTGTACTATAACCACCTTGGGCTACCTGTTCTTCTATATAAGTTCGCATTGAGTCAGGCAGAGAAATATTCATACTTGTCATGGGTATTACTTACCTCATTTAACTCATTATCTTATTATGGCAGATTTTGCCATTTTTTGTCAATTTTCTCACAACCAGTAATTTTTTAAGAGAATGGGGAAACGCGATCGCCATTTCTCAGTCAGGTTCAGAAGGGCGATCGCCCATCATTCATCAATCATGGCGAGATCCCTTCCTGCATCCGCGTTAATCTGCGTCCATCTGCGGTTAAAAAAGAGCGAGATCCCTTTCTCTGTCACATTCAGAAAGGATCTCGCTTCTGCTAAATTTATGATATAATTACCCATCATTTACAGCTAGACTTGCCCACTTCTTTTGATATAAAGGAGTAAAGCCCGTGAAAATAGAAGAATTACTGCAAAGAAAAGGAATTATTCACCGCGATCCAGAAATTATGAGCGGTGTCCCCGTATTTGTTGGCAGCCGCGTCCCCTTAAAGACTTTTTTCGACTACCTCGAAGGTGAAAGCGGTTTCGCAGAATTTATTAAGGATTTTCCTTACCTAGAAAGTCAGGCAATTAAAGTGCTAGAAAATCTCACTAAAATGATGCTCTCGCTCGAAAATCATTCAAATGCTTATACTGCTTGATGAAAATCTCTTGAGTCAAAAACTCAAGCAACCTTTCTTAGACGAGGGTCATTCAATCAGCAATGTTTATGACATGGGGTGGAGAGGCTTAAAAGATAGGGAAATTCTGGAGAGATCGGAGAATCATCCTTTTGATGTTTTTATCACTGCGGATAAAAATCTTCCCTATCAACAAAATCTCGCAAGTCGTGCTATTACAATTGTGGTGTTAGATTCTAGCAGTACGAGGCCCGACCATCTAGTACCTTTGATGAGACAAGTTAGCACTATGATATCGTCGCTGCCAGCAGGTTCGGCAGTTCGCATTAATGATGCTGGGGATGTTGTTTCCATTAGTCCTTGATCGATCGCCTTTCTTGCATCTGCGTTAATCTGCGTCCCTCTGCGGTTAAAAAAGATCGATCGTCCTTGATCAGGATAATTCAGAAGGGCGATCGCTCGTCTTATAATCATGAAGGGCGATCGCCTCGTAACCTATTGATTATTTCTTCTTTAAAAGCTTGAAAATTACAAAGCAAACACGATTCTGAGAGCTAGATCGATTTTTACGATCACCTCTGGTTCAAGTTCACCTCGGATATCTACCCCACGAGAACTATAATCAATAGGGCGCGTTTGCAAACAATCAGCAATAGATTTTTTTGTTAATCCATTTCTTTGAGACGGTTCAATCTCTACATTACTTTTAATCTTGGCTTTTTTTTCACTCCAAGCAGTAATTGGAACAACCTGGATTACAGGAACTCGCTCATTATAAGTATTGTTAGTCACAACAACACAAGGTCTAATTTTCCCCGTTTCAGAACCCTTTGTTGGATCGAGATTAACTTCAATAATTAAACCGCGTTTCAATTTTATAACTTCAGCCATTCTTCTAAACCTAATTCCGTCAATTCTTGCAAGTCTGTATCTTCCTTATAGATTTCTGCATAGAGAGCAGCGGATTCTTCCAATCGCTCCGCTTCTAATGCTAATTCCAGGCGTTTAATTGCGATTCTTACTACTTCATTTGCGTCTTTAAATCCATACTTTTGACAACTTTGGAGAAATTTTATCTGAGATTCATCCAGTTCAAATGTTTGCTCTTTCATCATAGTAAAAATTCTGGAAAGCTTTGGTGTATTACTCTTGAAAACTAGGATTAAATAAACTGCCACTTTAATGATAACATACATTTCCCAAAATTCCTAAATACCAGTCGATCGCTCTTAATCTGTCTCATCAACATTATCCAAGATATCTTCGATGTCCCGTGCCCCGTGAATCACGCGCAAAATTTCTACCTCTGAGTCTATGAAACGGTAGAAAATCAGATATCTTCTAAAACCTTTAATAGCTTGTTGTCGCACATCGATTAAATTAGGATGAAAAATTGACAGAGTTTTCCCATTTTTGGCGTTTGTGCTAATTGTTTAAATGTTTCTTCGGCCGCGACAAGAAAGCGATCGGAAGCATCCATATTATCTTCCGCCATGTAAGTGGCTAATTCAATCAAATCGCCGATAACTTGCGGACGTTTTTGGATCGAGGTCATTTTTCTCCCTGCAACCCCCGCTGCTGGGAAATACGCGATCGCACAGCTTGACGAATCTCCATCCAATTTTCCTCCGTCATCGCGGTAGGATTTCCCGATTCCAAACCCTCTAATAACATCGCTTCCAAACGTTCTGAAGCTTTGCGTTTTTGGTCTTGGCGAATTAACTCACGAAAATACTCGCTAGCTGTACTATAACACCCTTGGGCTACCTGTTCTTCTATATAAGTTCGCATTGAGTCAGGCAGAGAAATATTCATGCTTGTCACTGGTATTACTTACCTCATTTAACTCGTTATCTTATTATGGCAGATTTTGCCATTTTATGTTAAGTCTCACAACCAGTAATTTTTTAAGAAGAAATTGGGAAGATCGATCGCCCTTTCTCATCCTGATTCAGAAAGGATCTCGCTCATCATTCATCAATCATGGCGATCGCCCGTTTTATAATCAAAATGGCGATCGCTCAAAATCTTTCCCATTCACAACCAATGAATCCAGCCGCACAAAAACTTCCAGATTTGACAGGACAAACCTTATCAGAAGCGATCGCCATACTGGAGAGTTACGGCTTCCAATTTCAAACCAGCACAAAAGGTGGCTATCAAACCTTTGAACATCCAGACGGCAGTATCATTCATATTAGACCAAATGGTGAAATAGTCCGTACAGGGCCTCATATACGCGGGACGGAGGGCAAAACTTACCGTCGTAGATACAATAGAGATGGAAATCAAATAAAATTTGAACCAGGGGCTAAGACACATAATACCGGAGAAAAAGTGATTCTATGACAACCGATCTCGCACTCAACCTCAAAACCTTTTTAGAAGACTTAAAAAGTGCCGATTTAGTAGGAGTTTCACTCCGCCCTCAAAATCTTGGCTTGCGTTTAGACTTCACCTTTGGGCCCGAAGTGGGAGATGTAGCGATCGAGTTCGATCGCATTCTTCACCTAGTGATTTCTCGCCCCATCAATTCCGATGATGAAAATTACTGTTTTTGGGTAGGAGAAGTCGAACTCAGAAAGCTTGAAGAAAAGGCTGAAACTTTCTTATCTTCCCTGTCCTATCCTTTCAATTTTCCGGCTAATTTAGATTTATCTGCTTTGAGTCATTTTCGGTTGGAAGGGGATATTTTTATTGAAATAATTTGCGAACACTATAAGATTTTTCAGGAAGTTAAAAATTAACTCCTATTTTTTAAGCTTTATGAATCACAAGACCGAGATCCCTTCCTGCATCTGCGTTAATCTGCGTCCATCTGCGGTTAAAAAAGAGCGAGATCCCTTTCTAATAATTCGGAAGGGCGATCGCCCAGGCCGACCAAAACCAGTACACTACCATCAAAGCCAAATCTCTCAGCGGTATAGCAGCGCTGTACCGAGAACCGGGAGAATTTGACCAAGCCCTGCAGCACCATGCAGAAGCAATCGAAATACTCGATCGAGCCAGCGCTAAATTAGACCGAGCCGAAGCTTGCTATCAACTAGCACTAACAGAACAAAAACTTGGTAACATCGAGAAAACTCAAGAAAATTTTGACCGCGCCCTTCAACTGTTCAGCGAAATGGACGCCAGCAAACAAGTAGAAAAAGTACAGTTAGCTGCGACCCAAAAAACTGAAAAAATACCTAATTAATTCAGAAATAAATCAGAAAATAGATACAATAAACGAAAGAACAACCATAAACTTTGTAGATATGAAACTAAAACGATTGGGACACGTAGCCGTCTGCGTGCAAGACATAGAGAAGTCTGCTGAATTCTACCGCAACTTGGGTATGGAGTTAGTCTGGAAAGATGCAGACTGGGCTTATTTGAAAGCAGGAGAGGACGGATTGGCGCTGTTGAGTCCGAGTTACGACCAAGCAGGGCCGCATTTTGGGTTTGTATTTGACGATCGCACCGAAATGGAATCCGCCTACGAACAACTCAAAGCCGATGGTGTTTCCGTCACCCACATCCACGAACACCGCGACGGTACTGCATCCTTTTACGGCAGAGATCCAGATGGGAACGGCTTCGAGTACCTTTACGAACCGGCCTGACGATTCTAGGGCTTACGAATCAAAACCCAAGAAACCGGGTTTTTAGCGGTTTCTGCGAGTTGCAGTGCGTCTTCTCGACAAAAACCCGGTTTCTGACCACGTGCGATCGCAAAATAAACTAAGTAACCGCACAGAAAAAAATAGAATACCCAGATACCCGGCGCAAGCGTTCCTTCTTCCGTTCCCGGAACATCCCTACAACTCCCCGAATAATCTGAGGTACTCACACCGAGGCTTCTCAAGTAAGGTGCAGGCTGTGAATCCAAAATATATCCACAACTTCCGAAAATCGGCTCGATAATCTAAAATCTAAAATCTAAAATCTAAAATCCTCATGTTGCAGAGAATACAAGTCAGAAACCGCTGGAAATCAATTTTCAAACCCTGGGAAGAAGCAGACCCTTGGCTGTTTGGCGCTTGCATCGCCCTCACCATCTTCGGGGGAGTCATGATCCGCAGCGTCGAAATCAACCAGGGGATGATCGACTGGTGGCGGCACTGGGTAACTGGGGCAGTGGGTTTGATCCTCGCCATCATCATTTCCCGCTGCCGTTACCAAACACTGATTGAGTGGAAATGGCCGATTTACATATTAATCAATTTGTCCCTGATCGCAGTGCGGTTTATCGGTACTACAGGGCTCGGTGCCCAGCGGTGGATCAACATCGGCGGCTTTTACCTGCAACCGTCAGAATTTGCCAAAGTAGGCATGATTATCACTTTAGCAGCTCTCCTGCACGACAAGACTGTCCCCACGGTGGGTCATATGTTGAGGATGCTGGCGATTATGGCTGTACCTTGGGGATTGATCTTTGCCGAACCAAATTTAGGTACTTCCTTAGTCTTCGGCGCGATCACAATGGGGATGTTTTACTGGGGAAATGTCAATCCCGGCTGGCTAATATTGCTATTCTCTCCTCTCATCTCAGTTCTCCTCAATAACCTGTATACACCGATTTGGGTAGCCTGGGTAGTTGTTGCAGGTATTATCGCTTGGCGAACCCTGCCTTGGCCCTGGTTGGGGACTTTCGGTGCTGTGTTGGTGAACGTTGTTTCTGGACAAGTCGGACAGCTTTTTTGGAATGTACTCAAGGATTATCAAAAAATGCGTCTGACAGGGTTTTTAAACCCGGAGAAAGACCCTTTAGGTAGCGGATATCACTTGATTCAATCTCGGATTGCTATTGGGGCCGGGGAACTGAAAGGCAGGGGTTTGTTTCAGGGAACGCAAACTCAGCTTAACTTTATTCCCGAACAGCATACAGACTTTATCTTTTCAGCCATTGGCGAAGAATTGGGGTTTATTGGCTGCATTTGCGTGCTGTTTGTCTTTTGGGTAATTTGTTTCAGGTTGGTGACGATCGCTCAAACTGCTAACGATAATTTTGGTTCTTTGCTGGCGATCGGCGTACTGTCAATGTTGATTTTTCAGGTATTCGTAAATATTGGGATGAACATTGGCTTGGCGCCGGTTACGGGGATTCCCCTGCCTTTCCTAAGTTACGGGAATGCGTCGCTGCTGAGTAATTTTCTCGGCCTGGGGCTGGTGGAGGCGGTGGCCAGCCAGCGACAGCGCAAGAAGCGTTGGAATTAGGTCATTGGTAATGGGTAATGAGTTTTGGGAATGCGATCGCCCTTTTGATTTCTTTCGAGAGATTCTGCGGGCGATCGTATTTTTTTTCGATCGGCCTAGGCGCATCTAAATTTTACAGTTCCTGAGCCTAGCCTTGATGACTGTCAAGTTTTATAAAGTTCTTGTGGGGTGCGCGCGAGAACCCCCCCAACAATAAAATTTAGAGTCCTAACAGCTTAAGTAGATCAACTTAATTAAACCACTCCTGACGCAAAAAATAAATGCTTTTATGCGCTATGGGTAAGCCAGTCTCTGTGCAGTCGAGGCCCTACTGAGGACGTTATTCATGCCTAAAACCCTTGCTATTATTACATCTTTTTCTCCTTCTTCCTTCTGCCTTCTTCCTGACATCCGTTATATCCGTTACAAAATTCGTTGCCGAACTTCCTTCTGCCTTCTTCCTGACATCCGTTACATCCGTTACATCCGTTACATCCCGTACATTGCTCGTTGCCGAACTTCCTTCTTCATGACATCCGTTACATCCGCTACATCCCGTACATTGCTCGTTGCCGAACTTCCTTCTTCCTGACATCCCTCGGACTGACATCCGTTACATCCGTTACATCCGCTACATAATCCGTTGCCGAACTTCCTTCGCCCCTGATTACTCGTTCATATTCTTGTAAGTAGCAACAGCAGAAGGCGAACTCCGGTTTAAATAACGGAATATCCAATACTTAAATACCGTATCCAAGATAACTGGAAACGTCGCAATGAACAAAAATATGAACTGCCTATTTTCTGGTAGTCCCAAATGCCTCGATAAACCTTCGAGAATTACTTCCCAACCGTGAGGCGAGTGGAATCCCACAAACACATCTGTAAACAAAATAATTACGAAAGCTTTCGCACTGTCGCTGAGGCCGTAAATCACATCGTCCATAAAAGACTTTAAAATCTCAATCTCTTTCTTGTTAGTGACGATAATCGCGGCAAAAGCCATGCAGGAAATCAAATCGGCAAAAATATTTTTAATGGCTCCACCACTTTCAGCGCGGTATTCCTCCGCTATTTCAACTGCTTTCGCGGCAATCATCTTTTCCGTTTCCTCTAAAGAAAGCGAGGGAGCAGTGCCTATTAACCTTTGAAAATTGAGGTGCTGCTCAAATCTCTCCAGTTCTTGAAATGCTTCTTCTTCCAGGTTAACATTTATGAAAACGGGAGCATTTTCTTGACCTCTAAAATTGTCAACTATCGGGCCGACTAGAAAGTTTTTGGAAATTTGATTCGTCAACAGCGGAACTAAAATCAAAAGCAAAATAAATCTGAGAGAAATAATTGTTTTTACTTTGGAATTGCGAAAATTCTTGACTACTTCTTTTTCAGCTCCAGGGTCTAAATCTTTAGTGATGCGATTCAAAGTCCCCAAAAGCGATCGCGGTAATAAATTTACTTCTTCATAGTTAGTGTCAACCTCACCATCGTGAATTTGAACAGAATTAGCTGAACCTTTATTTTTTGGATCGGGTGGAGAGCTGCTATTTGTAGATTTTGCCGACAAATTTACTGAACTGACAACCGGAACAATTGCCGTCGATCTACTATTATTAATATACTTGTCGATAACTCCATCAATAAACTCTAGCTTCTCAAATATAAGGGATTCTCTATCTTTCTTGTTGAGATGTAATCCGTGCTGGTGATAATCAGCGCTGTCCCCCGTTTTGGGTTTAGCCCCCACTCGCTCCGGCAGTTCCAAAAAAGAACGGCTAGCATTAAACTCAACCATTCGGGTTTGGATGACCTTGAGGTATTTTTGCAGTTCGGATTTAAAGTAAGACAGGGTGCTTTGTCCGTAATCTCCCGATCGCTCAGAGATTCCTTGACCGCCAAAATGCTCGTCTTCGATCGCCTTAATTGCTAACGCAGCATCGTAGGCTTGTTCTAGAGCTCTCTCAGGCGTTTCTCGATACCATTGGTGAAGGCTGTAGAGATATTTTACAATCCTGTTCCACGGAGAAGTATTCATAGCTAAAGCTGGTTAGTTGGCTGTAGACATTAGTGATTAAAGTATTCACGGTATGGTAACAAATTTACATAAATTGAGAACTGCCACCGAAGATTCAATTTGGATTGTCGGATCTGCCCGCAGTGGCAAAACCACTCGTTTAGTCGAGCAGTTCTGCATTTGGAGCAAAACTGTCAAGCCTCTGCCTGCAACAGTTTCAGGGCGATCGAGTTCCGGGCGGAGGCGGGCTGGACAAACTGCGCCAGCAATTTTAGTCTTAGCAGCTAACGGAGACAATCGGCTAGAATTAGCCGATCGCATCGCCGTCGCTACCGAAGGAAAATATACCTTTCACTCCACAACACCCTTCGGTTTTTTTGAGCAGGAGGTATTGTTATTTTGGCCCCTGCTAGTTCAGTCGCTGGATTTGAGGGCTCAATTTCCCCTACGGCTGCAACCTGAAACAGAACTGGAACTTGCCGCGAGACTCTGGCGTCGCGAACTAGACGAAGGCATTTTGCAAAAAACAGGGGTCAGCCCAAATCGAATGGTGCGTCGAACACTAGACTTATTACAACTTGCTGCTGTCAGCGGTACGCCGAGAGAAGAGATTCCCAGCATTCTGGAACAGGGATTTGCTCTCTCAGCCGGCTCGAACAACCTGTGGACTAGCATGGGAGAGTTGCTGGAAAGGTGGCGGGAATGGTGCTTGACGCGGGGGCTCCTGACTTACGGGATTGTTTGCGAACTCTACTGGCGCTATTTGTTGCCGGATGTCAGTTACCAGCAGCATTTGGCCTCTAGATACCAAGCTGCGATCGCAGACGATGTTGACGATTATCCGGCGATAAGTCGCCATTTGTTCGATCGAATGCTCGACTTCGGTGCAGCGGGGGCGTTCTCCTACAATCCAGACGGAGGAGTGCGTTTGGGCTTGGGGGCGGACACGGAATACCTAGCCCAACTCGAAAGCCGCTGTCAAAGTGTGGAAAATTTGGACGCAAAAGCGGGTTTAGCCGCAGAGATTGGAGAGTTAGCGGTAAGTTTAGCAGTTAATACGGAGGGTTTTTATCCTTTAGGCTTCAGTTTGCCCGGTAAAGTTCGATCGCTCCAAACTACTTCCCGGGCTCAACTGCTGCGAGAAACTGCCGAAATCATCGTGGATGCGGTGAAGTCACAAGCCGTGGAACCGCAGGAAATCGCCGTAATTGCCCCTGGGATGGATGCGATCGCCCGTTACAGTTTAACGGAAATTCTCGCGCGAGATGGTATCGCCGCCGTATCTCTCAACGATCAGCGTCCCCTCTCGACTACCCCAGAGATTCGAGCTTTACTCACTTTGTTAGCCTTAGTTTATCCGGGACTCGGCCGTTTAGTCGATCGAGACGGCGCAGCCGAAATGCTGGTAGTGTTGGGCAGCCAGAAACACCGTTCATTGGAAACAGAAGATTCCAACTCGACGTTCAATCTAAAATCTCAAATTCACAATCAAAAATCGATCGACCAAGTGAGAGCAGGTTTAATCGCCGATCACTGTTTTTGTCCAGATATCGATCGACCTCAATTGCTGCCCATTACAGCCTTTCCCCGGTGGGACAGAGTGGGACACCGAGCAGCCAGGGCCTACGATCACATTGTCGAGTGGATCGAACAACAGCGATCGCAACAGCAGGAGCGGCTGTTGCCGAGTCCAATTGCCCTACTCGATCGAGCCATCCAGAAATTTCTCATGAACGACAGATACCTGCCCTACGATCGGCTAGCAGCCCTGCGCGAGTTAATGGAAACCGCCACCCACTACTGGGAAATCAACGGGCGAATGCAGCGCGTAGAACCAACAAACGGCGGCGACTCAGAAACGATCGCCCGGTTCATCCAGTTGTTGCGCCAAGGAACCGTCACCGCCAACCCCTTTCCAGTGCGTCCAGAAGGCCCAGCAGCCAGAGCCGTCACCCTCGCCAACATTTTCCAGTACCGCAGCAGCCGCCGCGCCCACAAATGGCACTTTTGGCTGGATGCCGGCTCGCCCCTGTGGCTAAGCGGTGGTGCGGCGACATTGTTTGGCGCTCCCTTATTTTTGCGATCGCAACTGGGGCGCCCCTGGGAAAACGAAGAGGAAACAGCGGCCGACCAACAGCGACTGCGGCGAATTCTGCTAGATTTGTTAAGTCGCTGTTCCCTGCTTTACCTGTGCCACAGCGAACTATCCGTCAGTGGACAAGAACAAACCGGGCCGCTTCTGCCCCTAATTAACAGCTCTGTTTCTTGTCAGCAGTCAGCATGAGGCATTCACTTCTGCAGGCAAAAGGCAAATCTGTATTCAGCATTCAACATTCGGAAAGAAAAAATTATGACGGCGAAGATTTTTATTTTTTCTGATTCTGGATAAATACACCGGGCTGACTCCAAGCCAGACTTCTAGGTTCTATCGAAATGGCGCGATGTTAAAGTATACCCAACCTAGGCCTCAAAACGTGCAATCATTAATATTTTGAGATCAAAAGATGCCCCGCTTAAAAAATATCTATAGCCGTGGCAGTTTTGATTTAGTATGTTAGAAATGATGGGGTTATTAATCAATTTTAAGCCAGATTGGTGGCAACAAACTGATACTAATCAGTTCTTAAAGTAAATCGGGATCGTCGTTTAAAGGAGCCAAAATAATGCCAACTGCAGTGCCATTAGTAATTATACCACCTCCCACACCAACACCAGAACCAGAACCAGAGACGCCAACACCAGAGACGCCAGAACCAGAGACGCCAGAACCAGAGACGCCAACACCAACTCCGACTCCGACTCCAACACCTCCAACACCTCCCTCCGGGGACGACACAATTGGCGACATAGACGACACAGGGGGCGGAGGCCAAGGTACCTCGCCCGGAATCATCGGCGGCGTAGTCCGCGGCACCGAAACCAACGACTCCTTAGCTGGCAGTCCCGGCCCCGACGTGATTTCCGGGCTGCAAGGCAACGACACCTTGCAAGGAGTCGGAGGCGACGATTTACTATTTGGCAACGACGATGACGACGTGCTGTTCGGCAATGAGGGCAACGACGTTCTTGATGGCGGTTCAGGACTCGATACCCTGTACGGAGGCAAAGATAACGACTCCCTCGATGGGGGAAATAACCCTGACCTGCTTTATGGCAATGACGCCAACGACACGGTAATCGGAGGCGAAGGCAGAGACACGGCTTACGGCGGCAAAGGCAGCGACAGCTTGCGTGGCGGTTCTGGCGACGATAGCTTTTTGGGCGATCGAGGCGACGACATCCTCTGGGGCGACCAAGGCAATGACTCGCTCTTCGGTGGCGACGGCGAAGACTTGGTATTTGGCAACGAAGGAGGCGACTGGCTATACGGAAACGCCGGCGGGGATACATTTTTTTCCGGCGACGGCGATGACATCGTATTCGGCGGCGACGGCGACGACATCGTGGACGGCGGTGCTGGCAATGATGTTCTTTGGGGCGAAGCAGGCAAAGACGTAGTGGCAGGAGGCGAAGGCAGAGATGTCTTCGTCATCGGCGCCTTCAGTTCCCCCAGCGGCAGCAGCGACGGCACTAACGCGGCATTTCTCACCACAGGCGGCCCCGATATCGCCGATGCCGACATTTTCACAGACTTTCGCCAAGGCGAAGATTTAATCGGGTTAACCGGCGACCTCAAGTTTGAAGATTTGGTAATCTTCCAAAGCACCGAGACCAAAGCCGGCAGTACGATTATTCGCAACGGCGTCAGCGGCGACTTTTTAGCAGTATTGCCGGGAGTAGACAGCAGAACCCTAGGGCGAAGCTCATTTGTAATTGCCCCCACAGTTCCCGGCAGCGCAACTCCACTTCCCCTACCGACGCCGACAGACAGTCCGACACCGACAGGAAGTCCGACGCCGACAGGAAGTCCGACGCCGACAGGAAGTCCGACGCCGACAGGAAGTCCGACGCCGACAGGAAGTCCGACACCGCCGACACCGCCGACACCGGACGAGCCGCTGCCGACGTTCCCGACGCCGAATTTGCCGACGCCGACAGGAAGTCCGACGCCGACAGGAAGTCCGCCGCCCATCTTTAACCAACCTCCAAGAGCAGTTAACGATAACTTCACTACGGTTGCGGGTCAAGAACTCAGTTTCAACGTTCTGTTGAACGACACTGACCAGGAACAAAGCGCTCTGACTGTCACGACTTTTGCTCCAGCAAGCAAAGGGAGCCTGGTTCCCGTGGGCGGCGGCGTATTCAAATACACCCCGAATCCGGGCTTCTCGGGTACTGACAGCTTCAGCTACTCGATCTCAGACGGCAGCGGCGGCACAAGTAAGGCGGTAGTAACCATCAACGTCAGTAGCCCGCCCCAGCTAATAATTAACGACGGTGTAGTGGTTGCCAAAAGTAATCCTATCCAGACAATCACTGCCGCCGATTTGTTAATCACAGATCCCGACAACAGCCCCTTGGAAATCGTTTACACGATTACTAAAGCCCCCGATGCTACCAGAGGTTTTGTCCAAAGGGGTAGCACGTTTCTCAACGTCGGCGGCAAATTCAGCCAAGACGATATCAACAACAACATCGTCAAATACAACTTGCTGGCAGAAGGTGGCAGCGACAGTTTCACGTTTACAGCCTCCGATGGGTCTGCAACTATCGGGCCGGCATCCTTCAGCATCACGGTGGTAGATAATATTGTCGATCGCAGCGCACTCCCGGCCAGCAGCTTTACAGGCAGCAACCTCAGCGACTTCATCGTCGGCGGGCCCGGCGACGATACCCTCGCTGGGGGCGAGGGCAACGACATCATGGACGGCAGTGGCGGCAACGACCTCCTATTCGGTGAAGCAGGCAACGACTCGCTGGTGGGTGCGATCGGCAACGACACCGTTGACGGCGGACTCGGCAACGACACCGTTGACGGCCAAGACGGCATAGACTCGCTGATCGGCGGACTGGGCAACGACCTGATGTTCGGCGGCAATGACAATGACATCCTAGGCGGCGGTGACAACAACGACACCATTGACGGCGGAACAGGCAATGACTCGATATTGGGAGAATCCGGCGAGGACTCGATACTTGGTGGCGCCGGGATTGACACCTTACTTGGTGGCATTGGCGACGACTCCCTTGACGGCGGTGCCGGCGACGACATCCTAGACGGTGGATTGGGCAGAAACTTGCTCGACGGCGGTATCAATAACGATTCCATCTTGGGCGGCGACAACGATGACACGATTTTGGGTGGAGAAGGCAACGACACGGGACTAGGAGGTTCCGGCAATGACTACGTGTTGGGCGAGGCCGGCAGCGACTCCCTCGACGGCCAAGCGGGCGACGACACTCTCGACGGCGGTGCAGGCAGCGACTGTCTCAGCGGCGCCTTCGGCAATGACTTGGTATTGGGTGGCGATGACAACGACTCGCTTTCGGGCGGTGAAGGCAATGACATTTTGGGCGGTGGCAACGGTTCTGACTTGCTCACGGGCGATGCTGGCAATGATTTCTTCTACTATGAAACTCCCAGCGAAGGCGTGGACGTGATTGCTGACTTTAACGCTAACGGCAGCGAGACCGACAGATTTTTGTTCAGGTCGTCAAATTTCGCAGGTTTAACCAACTCAGGAACTACTCTCGATTTCACCAGTTTTATCGTCAGGAATATCGGGTCTAGCGGCGACGACATTAGCAAGCAATCAGTCATTTTGTTTGAATCTAAATTTGACAACGCTCAAGCAATAAATGCAGTGTTGAAGAATCAAAACGGTTCGAGCAAAACGGGAGCTTTCTTCGTGTACCTGAACAATACTTTTAACAAGTACGTTCTCGGCTTCGACCCGAATGTGGCAGATGACAGTCTCCCAGCTTTCGATTTGGCAGTGTTGAATTCTATTCCTACAGTGCCGGGAGCGCTCAGCACCGTCATTACTGCATCTGACTTTAAGTTTATTTAGTAGTTTTGAGTAGCGTCGCAAGGAGTCGGAACAATGCCAAGTGCAGTACCACTAATTTTTCTCGAAGGGCGGCTACCCGATGAAAACGCGGATAGTTTGGATAGCGGCACGGTGCCGCAGCCTACGCCGTCGCCGGGGACGGAGCCGCCGATGATGACGGGGACGGAGCCGCCGATGATGACGGGGACGGAGCCGCCGATGATGACGGGGACGGAGCCGCCGATGATGACGGGG